>NZ_LRTR01000687.1 GCF_001550375.1 Streptomyces europaeiscabiei
GCCGCGTTCACGCGCCCGGCGAGCGGCACGGCGAGCAGCCCGGCGGACGGCCCGGCAATTCGCCCGGCGGACGAGGCGCCGGGACGGCAGCTGATCGTCGCCCTCCGTACGGTGCACCGGGCCGACGAGGGGCTGCTGCTGGGCGGCGCCCTGGAGGCGGCGTGGGAGGCACTGACGGGGACGGCGCCGGCGGGCTGGGGTACGGCCGAGCCCGTCAACCTCCCCTGGTCGCCACGGCAGTTGACCGATCTGGCCCGGGAGCGGATGCCCGAGCCGTCGCAGCTGGTCGTCGTCGGCACCCCGGACCGGCCGGCCATGGCGACGGTCCGGGTGACGCGTACGACGAAGGGTGTGGAGGAGGACGTGGTCCTGACCGTCGGATACGCGGCCGGCGAGGACGTGCCGCTGGACCGGATCGAGCCGCTGGCCGACACGCTGGTCCGGGAGCACGGGCTGCGGACCCTGCTGACCTCGGTGCGGGTGGCGCGCGCCGACCTGACGACCGCTCCCCGCCTGGAGGGGCCGCCGATCCCGTACGCCTTCACGCTCGGCCCGGACGACGTGCACACCATCGGGCTGGACCACGCGCGGCGGCCCCCGGTCGAGGTCCGGGCGGTCCATCTCGGCCCGACGGCCCGTCCGGCGCTGCACTACCCCCTCGGGGACGGTGAGGACACCGAGGCGTGGGGGCGGCTCCAGCAGCTCACGGCCCATCTCAAGGGTGATCGTTCCCAGCCATCCGCCCCTGCTCGGCAAGGGTGACTCGCGTCACTAACACAACGACCAATACCACCAGTACGAGTTCTGACCGGCAAAGGATGTACCGGCCTGACCTGGGTCTCTAACCTCCCGGCAACAGCTGCCAGAAGGCACGCGCCAGGAGGAGAACCATGGCCAGATCCAGCCACGTCGGCACCGGGCACACCATCGGCCCCGTCATCGGACCGGCGTCCGTGTACCGGCGTCCCGTCCGGCGCCCCCTCGCGGCGGCGTTCGCCGCGACCCTCGCGCTCGGCACCCTGGGCGCCTGCGGCGGTGGCGACGCCGACGCGCCGAAGGTGGCGGAGAACAAGATCTCGGCGGGCCAGGTGCCGGACTACTACCCGGCGGACTACGCCGACCTGATCGCGGCGGCGGAGAAGGAGGGCGGCAAGCTCACCGTCTACTCGAACCTCGGCGACGAGAACATGGCGCCGATCGTCCGGGACTTCAAGAAGAAGTACGACTTCATCAAGACCGTCTCCGTCAACGAGCTGGACAGTGACGAGCTGTTCCAGAAGACCCTGTCCGAGAACGCTGCCGGTTCCTCCCCGGCGGACGTGCTGATCTCCAGCGCGGCGACCGCGTGGGCGGACTTCTCGGCCCGCGAGGACACGGTCCTGGAGTACAAGTCGCCGGAGCTGGAGGAGCTGGGCGAGAGCGCGGAGCTGCTGCCGAGCGTGTACTCGATGTCGCAGGACCCGATGACGATCGCGTACAACACGTCGCTGATGGAGACCCCGCCGACCAGCCTGACGGACTTCGCGAAGATCGTGACGTCGGACGAGGACAAGTACAAGAACAAGGTGACGGTCCGCGACCCGGAGGGCTCGTTCGGCTTCACGGTCACGCGGGCGCTCACCGAGGGCAACCCGGAGTCGTGGGAGGACCTGGAGAAGATCCTTCCGCTGACCCGCCCGGAGACCTCCTCCGGCACCCAGTTGGAGAAGATCGTCGCAGGTGAGTACACGGCCGGCTTCCTGATCAGCGCCTCCCCCGCCTACCCCGTGGTGGAGGACAGCGCGGGTCTTGTGAAGATCGTCTTCCCGAAGGACGGCACGGTCGTCCTGCCGCGCGGCCTCGGTATCGCCGCCGAGGCGCCGCACCCGGCGACCTCGAAGCTCTTCCTGGACTTCGCCCTCTCCGACGAGGGCCAGCGCGCGGTCGCCGAGGGCGGTCTGGCCTCGTACCGCGAGGGCGTGAAGGGCGAGGGCCTGCACACCTACCAGGAGGTCGTGGACGCGGTCGGCGAGGAGAACATCATCCACGTCGAGTACGAGCCGGTCTCGAAGGACGACTCCGAAGCCTGGCTGGAGCGCTTCGACGGACTCCGCAAGTAGTCCGTCAGCAGGCAGCCACCGGGACGATCGGAGTCAGAGCACATGTCAACCCTCACCCAACCGCCGCGCACCCCGGCGGACGAGTCACCGGCGGAGACGTTCGAGCCCCCGCGCTACCGCCGCCCCCTCGGCATCGGACGGGACACGGTCGTCCAGTACGCGGTCCTGGCGTTCCTCGCCGTCCTGGTGCTGGCCCCGATCGTCCCGACCCTCTACCAGAGCATCCGCAACCGCCCGCTCTACGAGGCGGGCGGGGCCTTCACCCTCAGCGGCTACACCGACCTCTTCACCAAGGCGGGCTTCGGTGAAGTCGCCCTGAACACGCTGCTGTTCGCCTCGCTGACGACGATCCTCAGCCTGGCGATCGCCATCCCGATGGCGATCGTGGTGGTCCGGACGAAGCTGCCGGGCGGCCGGCTGGTCGCGCTGGCGATGCAGTGGCCGTTCTTCATCTCGTCGCTGATCCTGGGCTTCGGCTGGATCATCATGTACGGCCCGGCCGGGTTCGTCAGCGTCAAGGTGCAGCAGGTCTTCGGCGGGGTGCCGTGGAACCTGTACTCGATCCCCGGCATGGCGCTCACGGAGGCCGTGGCGCTCGCCCCGATCGCGTACGTCTTCTGCGCCAACGCGCTCCGGCAGTCGGACGCCTCGCTCGAATCAGCCGCGCAGGTCTGCGGTGCCGGTCCCTTCCGCATCCTCGCCCAGGTGATCGTGCCGCTGCTGCGCCCCCCGATCGTCTACTCGGCGATCCTCGTCTTCTCCGTCTCCATCGAGACGCTGAGCGTGCCGCTGCTGTACGGCCAGCCGGTCAGCATCGACGTCTTCTCGACCTTCCTCTACCACAACGGACTTCAGTCGGTGGACCCCGACTACACGATGCTCGGCGCCGCCTCCACGGTGATCCTCGTGCTCACCCTCAGCCTGGTCGCCGTCCAGGCGAAGCTGCTGAAGGACGCGGCCCGGTTCGTGTCCGTGCGCGGCAAGGTGACCCGGCCGCGCAAGCTCGACCTGGGCTGGCTGAAGTGGGTGAGCATCGCGTGCATCTGGTTCTACGTGATCGTCGGCGCCCTGATCCCGATCGCGGGCCTGGTGATGCGGTCCTTCACGCTCGTGTTCACGCCGCTGCAGTCGCCGTTCAGGACGGTGACGACGAAGAACTACGAGCTCGTCTTCGACTCCGACAACTACGTGCAGTCGCTGTGGAACAGCCTCGTCGTGGCCGGCGTCGGCTCGGTGGTCGTCAGCGTCCTCGCCGTGTTCGCGGTGATGGTGGCCCGCCGCTCCACGTTCAGGTGGGGCCGGGCGGTGGAGTATCTGGCCCTCATCCCCCAGTCCCTCCCCGGCATCATCATCGGTATCGGCTTCTTCTGGGCCTTCGCGCTCGCCCCGTTCGGGATGGGCTCGGTCCTCCAGGGCACGATCTACGCCGTCGTCATCGCCTTCGGCATGCGGGCCCTGCCCAGCGCGTTCGGCTCGGTCGCCCCGGCGATCATGCAGATCGGCGGTGAGCTGGACAACGCTGCCCGGGTCTCCGGCGCCGACTGGCTGATGACCTTCTTCCGCGTCCTGCGGGCCCTGATCACACCGGCGTTCGCCGGAGCCCTGGTACTCACCTTCGTGATCATGCTCAAGGAGTACTCCCCGGCCGTCTTCCTCAGCTCGGCCGACAACAACATCCTCGGCACCACCATGCTCAGCCTCTGGACGCAGGGCAGGGCCGGATCCGTCGCCGCGCTGGCCACCCTCCAGATCGGCATCACCGCGGTCTTCGTCGCACTCGCGGGACTGCTCATGAAGGGAAAGCACCATGCCTGAGGTGACCGTCAAGAACCTCGCCAAGACGTTCGGCGACAACTCCGTCCTGCGGGACGTCACCTTCACCATCAAGGACGGCGAGTTCTTCACGCTGCTGGGCGCGAGCGGCTGCGGCAAGTCGACGACGCTGAACTGCATCGCGGGGCTTGAGCAGCCGACGGAGGGCTCGATCGCGGTGGGCGGGAGACCGTTCGTGGACGCCGGGGCCGGGATCTTCCTTCCCCCCGAGGAGCGCAACCTCGGCATGGTCTTCCAGTCGTACGCGCTGTGGCCGCACATGACCATCGCGAAGAACCTCGCGCTGCCGCTCACCATCCGCAAGGTGCCGAAGGACAGGCAGAGAACGCTGATCCACGAGGCTCTGGACAAGGTGGGGTTGGCCGCGCTCAGCGGTCGCTACCCGCACCAGCTGTCAGGTGGCCAGCAGCAACGGGTCGCCCTGGCACGGGCGTTGGTGTACTCGCCGTCGGTCCTGCTGCTCGACGAGCCGCTGTCGAACCTGGACGCGAAGCTCCGCGAGCAGGCGCGTGCCTGGCTGAAGCGGCTCCAGGAGGAGCTGGGCATCACGACCGTCTACGTCACCCACGACCAGGACGAGGCCCTCGCGCTCAGCGACCGGATCGCCGTGATGGAGGGCGGCAACATGATCCAGATCGGCACCCCGCACGAGATCTACGAGCGGCCCGCGGCCCCGGCCGTCGCCGCGTTCGTCGGCCGCTGCAACTTCCTCACCGGCAAGGTGGTGAGCCTGGACGGCACCCGGCACACCGTGCTCCTCGACGCCGGCGGGGAGGTCGTACGGGTCGACAGCGACCGGCGCGTCCCGACCGGTGACTCCGTGACGGTGGCCGTCCGCCCCGAGCGCCTGGAGGTCGTCTCCTCGGCCGAGACCCCGGCCGGTGTGAACCGGCTCGACACCCAGGTCATCACCAGCTCCTACGTCGGCTCCCGCTACGAGTACGACGTCCGCCTCGGCGACCAGGTGGTGCAGGTGCTGAGCAGCAACGGGGGGCTCGCGGGCGAGGTGGCGCTGGTCTTCGACCCGGGGCACGCGCTGCTGTACGCGGACAAGGTCGAACTGCCGGAGGATCAGCGGGACTTGCTGACCGTCACCGCATGACGTGCGGCTTCTGAACCATCCTCCCCTCCCCCGGTCCCCTGGAAGGCCGTCGAGCCCGGCCTTCCAGGGGACGCCCTCATGAGCGGTGTCTACCGGGACACGGCAGCCAAGAGCGGGGCGAGGCTGCCCGACACCTCCGTTGTCTGCCCGGTCGCCGCCGGGTGAGGCTGTGGCCATGAGAATCGGCGCGACGCTCCTCACGTTGTCCCTGGCCCCGTTGCTGGCCTGCATCCTGGTGTTCGCCGTGTGGCTGCCCCAGGACATGAACCGCTACGAGGAGTACGGGGCGGCCGAGCCGTGCGGCGCCGACGCCCCGGCGAAGGAGTGGGAGGACTGTCTGCGTACGGTCTCCTTCACCGTCGACAGCACCCGGAACACATCGAGCAGAAACGGCGGTTACCGGGCGGCCCTGTCCGGCGCGCCCCTCTGGAACCGGACCGTGGAGTTCGGCGGCCCGGACCCGCTGTTGGAGCGCCTGCGGCCGGGGGACCGGGTCACCGGCACCGTCTGGCGCGGCGACATCACCGCGCTCAGCCGGGGAGGCGTCCGGCAGAGCACCTCCGGGGAACCCCGCGACGAACCCCAGATGACGGCCGCGATCGGCACGTTCGCGGGCCTTCTGGCGGCTCTGGGGTTCTGGCTCGGCGCGATGCGGCTGACCCGGCCCCACGACCGCGAGACCTTCACCTGGGCCCAGTACGGCAAACCACTGCTCATCGCGCTGCTCGTCGCCTGCTGCGGCGTGGGGCTGCCGTTCGTGTGGCTCGGCCTCCCGTGGTGGCTCGTGCCCGCCGTCGTCGTACCGCTCATGGTGTACACGGCCGGGCTGGTCCACCGGTACCGACAGCCGCGTGCCGCTCAACAGCCGGCTCCGGTACCGGAGTAGACGCAGAGACAAGCAGCCACGGGACTCATCGATAACGACATCTGCGGAACTCGCGCCGCATTCTGGTCATTCCCGCTCTCCGAGCGGACTGTTCCGTTCCCCGTCCTCCGGCCCCTGATCCAGGAGATACATATGTCCCGTGCTCTGAAGGCCGCACGAAGAACCGCCGCGGCGGTGCTCGCACTCGGTTCCGTTCTGTTCCTGTCCCCGTCGCCGGCTCAGGCCGCGGGTTACCAGGAGCTGAAGAACGTGGAATCCCGGAAGTGCCTGGCCATTGCCCACTCCGATCCCGGATTGGCAGTCAGTCCGATCCAGTGGACGTGCAACAACGACGATGAACAGCGGTGGGAGCTGCGTCATGTGAAGGACGAGTGGTACCAGCTCGTCAACAAGGCCACTCAACGGTGCCTCACCGGCGTCAACGACGGCATCAAGCCCTTCCAGCTCTACTGCAGCGAAACCGACAGTCACCTCTGGCTCAAGGACAGCATCGGCCGACTGCGCAACAACCGCTACGACTACTGCCTGGCCGTTCCCCACTCCAGCCACACCAACGGCGTCGAGCCGGTCATGTGGACCTGCACCCTGGACTACGACCAGCGCTGGACCTGATCAGCCAGACTCCCGAGCCGGGAGGAGCCTGACCAGGGACAGCCAGCGGGGCAGGTCGATCTCGGCCAGGACGGTCTTGCCGGGCGGGTCGCGGTCCAGCACCTGCCAGCGGTCGGCGAGCGCGCCGACGAGGGTCAGGCCCCGGCCGCCGTCGTCGAGCGGGCTCGTCGGCCGTATGGCGCCGGGGCCGGGCGGATGGCGTTCGGCGCGGGTGTCGGTGACCTCGATGCGCAGGGAGCCGGTGGGGAGGGAGAGGCGGAGTTCGAAGTCCCGGCCGGGGACGCGGCCGTGGGTCACCGCGTTGGCCGCCAGCTCGGCCACGACCGCCGCCGCCCTGTCGGAGGCGTCCGAGCCGTGCGGGATGCCCCAGGTGTGCAACTGGTTCAGGGCCAGGTGCCTTGCCAGCCGGGCCCCTAAGGGGGTGGAGCTGAAGCGCTGGGTGAACACGTGCACGGTGACGGGGTGTTGCTGGGCGGGCGGTGCGGTCATGCCGCCAATGTGACCGCCCCGACCGCCGGTTCACCAGCACCGGGCCGCGTACGCTGCGCGAGCGTACGCGGTCACTCAATGGACGGTACTGGTGACGCGCTGCGACCATGGGCGTTGAACGGTGTGGTTCGGCGGGCGGGTGCGCGGGAGGTGGCCCATGGTGGCCGACAGCGGCGGCGGCATGGCGGCGACGGGGATGGGCGGCGGGGAGCCGGAGGCGTCCGACAGTCTGCGGACGTTCGGGGCGATGGTCCAGGCGTTGCGGGAGCACGCGGGGCTGGGCCGGGAGGAGCTGGCCGACGTCATCGGCTACTCCAAGCACATGGTGGCGTCGGTGGAGTTGGGGCGGCGGATGCCGGACGCGGCGCTTGTGGAGGGGGTGGATCGGGCGCTCGGAAACACCGGGGCGCTGGTCCGTGCGGCTCAGCATCTGGGGAGGCAGCCGGGATTGGCGGCTTGGTTCAGGAAGTGGGCCGGGCTGGAGGCGTCGGCGATCGTGCTCCACACCTACGAGTGCCGCCTCGTTCCTGGGCTGCTGCAGACTGAGGCGTACGCGCGGACGCTGTTCAACAACCAGTTGCCGCCGCTGGGCGAAGAACAGGTGGAGGCCCAGTGGGTGGCTCGTGCAGAACGCCAGCGGCTGTTGCGGGAGCGGCCGAACACCGAGTTCAGCTTCATCCTGGAGGAGGGGCTGTTCATCCGGCGTACGGGCGGGCCGGAGGTGACACGCGAACTCATCGATCACGTACTGGAGATCGCCGATCTACGGAACATCGAGATTCAGGTCATGCCCCAGGTACGGGAGACTCACGCTGGGCTCGATGGCCCCATGCGCCTGCTGGAAACCTCGGAAAACCGCTGGTACGGCTACTGTGAAGGGCAACGAGGCGGCCTGCTCGTATCCGACGCGAAAGAGGTCAGCGTCCTGCAGAGGCGATATGCCAGGATGCGATCACAGGCTCTCACCTCCGAAGACTCCGTGAGCCTGTTGCGGCGGATGCGAGGAAACCCATGAGCAGCTCCGAACTGACCTGGTTCAAGAGCAGTTACAGCGGCGGAGACGGCGACGACTGCGTCGAAGTGGCCCTCTCCTGGTTCAAGTCGAGCTACAGCAGCACCGGCTCAGGCGACTGCGTCGAAGTGGCCGTCGCCCTCCCCCACACCATCCACATCCGCGACTCCAAGCACACCACCGGCCCCCTCCTCACCCTCTCCCCCACCGCCTGGGCCGACTTCGTCCCGTACGCCGCCGCTCAGGACTGACCCCGACATGATCGGAACGGTCTTCCGGAGCGACGACGTGCCGAAGGAGCACCGGTTCGAGTACTGGGGCGAGTTGATGCACCGGGCGATCGCGCCCAGTCACATGAGCAGCCTGTTCGCCGACGACTTCTGGGCGGAACAGCGGCTGATGGAGCTGGGCCCGGTGCTGGTGTGGCCGACGTCGCACCTGCCGACGGAGTTCCGGCGTACCGAGAAGCAGGTGCGGCAGTCCGACCCGGAGATGTACCACCTGTCGCTGGTGCTCGGCGGTGACCTGGGGTTCGAGCATGTGGGGCGGGCCGAGGCGTACGGCCCGAGCGACCTGTGGCTGAGCGACACGTCACGGCCGTACGAGGTGCACCTGCCGGCCGACCGGGGCCGTCAGGTGATCACGGGGGTGGGTGTGGACTTCCCCAAGGCGCTGGTGCCCCTGCCGCCCGCTCGCATCCGGCAGTTGCTGGGGCGGCATCTACCGGGACGGGAGGGGGTGGGCGCCCTGCTGACGGGGTTCCTCGCCGGCCTGGAGCGTCAGGGCGACATCCTCCAGCCGTCCGACGCGCCCCGCCTCGGCACCGTCCTGATCGACCTGCTGTCGGCCTGGTTCGCGCAGGTGCTGGAGGCGGAGGACGCGCTGCCGCCGGAGACCCGCCAGCGGGCTCTGGCGACGCGCGTACGGGCGTTCATCCGCCAGAACCTGCACGACCCCGAGCTGGCACCGCCCGTGATAGCGGCCGCACATCACGTCTCACTGAGCTATCTGCACCGGATCTTCCAGGAGGACACCCCCGGCGAGACGGTCGCGGCCTGGATCCGCGTCCAGCGCCTCGAAGGCGCCCGCCGCGACCTGGCGGACCCCAGCCTCGCCTCCACTCCCGTCCACACCATCGCCACCCGCTGGGGGATGGTCCGCGCCTCCGACTTCACACGGGCGTTCCGGAGCGCGTACGGGGTGTCACCCATGGAGTACCGCGTGCTGGCACAGGCGGGGGCCGTGCGGGAGGCGGGGTAGACCCGTCGACAACGTGCCCGTGGACGCACAGGTAACGACAGCCCCAGGACCCGCCGGGCATGCTGATCAGGCTTTTGCCGCACAACTCCCTGACCAGGAAAGCGAGTCACACCCCAACCATGTCCAACAAGATGCGCAAGATGATGCTCGGCGCCACGGGGTTCGCGCTCGCGGCCACGTCCGTACTGTTCTCGTCGCCGACGGCCAGTGCTGTCAATGAGAACATGAAGATCACGAACGGAAACTCCGGAAAGTGCCTGGCGGTTCCCGGCAGCAGCGAGGTCAGCGGAAGGGCCGTGGCTCAGTGGGAGTGCACCGCCAACCACGACCAGATCTGGTACGCCCAGAGGCTCTCAGGAGGAAACGGGGACCGCGTTCGCCTCATCAACTACAACAGCAAGATGTGCCTCGCCATCGCAGCTGAGAGCAACGGGGCCGCCGCCATCCAGCGGACGTGCAGCGGCAGCGAACAGCAGGCCTGGATCTGGGACTCCGCCGATCGGCTGCGCAGCGTCAGCAGCGGCTACTGCCTCGCCGTTCCCCACTCCAGCAAGGCGAACACGGAGCTGGTCCAGTGGACCTGCACGCTCGGCAGCGAGCAGAGATGGATCGGAGACGGCATCATCGTGATCGACCCGTCGGCGTCGGGCTGACCCGGGTACTCCACGAGGCAAACCCTTGCTCACCTCCCTTTCCTCCCGTACCGAGTGATGGATCACCGCCGCGGCCGGGGGCACCCTGACCGCGGCGTTGGCATCACTGTTCCCCGCGAGGAAGGGCAGGTGGAAGGTGGTCCTGCCCGTCCGTCAGCGATTCAGGTCCATGACCCCGACCCCGAGTCCCCGATAGGCGTCCGGCTCCACCGTGGCGATCAGCGCGCCCATGGGAATCGTCTGGTTCGGTCTGGCGGCGTGGACCGCGGCCGAGGCGCCGTGGGAGACGCCGGCGCGGCTCAGGTCGGCGATGGTGACCGCCATGGCGTAGTCGTCGTCGAGGACATGCAGTACGTCCACCAGTACGCCCACGTGCTCCACCATGCCCGAACGCAGACGCTCGGCTTCCAGGAGACACAGAACAGGCACCCACAGGCGAACGTCATCGCTCGCCGCCGCCGCGTGGACGAGACCGGAGACCTGTTTGTCGCCTCCCAACGCCAAGAGAGTCGGGGTGTCGAGGACGTAGTGCTCGGTATGACTCAACGGGACGACTCCGCTTCGGCGAGAGCTACCCGGTGAGCCGCGGTGGCCTCCCGCATCTTGCGCCGCATCTCGGCGGACTCCTCGTCGGACACGTCGTGTCCGAACCGATCGGCGAGCAGGGCACGGGTACGGTCGGCCCGTTCCCTGATCTGCTCGGGAGTCAGCGTCTGCGCCGCTATGTCCTGCATCAGCGCACGAAGGCTCGTGCCGCGGGCCTCGGCCACGGCGGCGAGTTGATCACGGACTTCGGCGGGCACGCGGATCATGACATCGGGCATGCGGCGAGTATACGTGACGTATACATCCCGCGCGCCGGAGCAGGGCCCCGCGAACCCTCTCCGCCAACTCCGGCTAGAACGCGCTCAGCCCGTAGCGGGCCAGCACCCAGTGCACCGGCTGGAAGAAGGTCCGGTACTGGTTTTGGGCGCTGTTGCACGACGCGTCCTTCGGAGTGTTGGTCGCGGAGGCAATCCCGAGCGCGTCGGTTCCCGCCCACAGAGGACCGCCGCTGTCTCCGGGCAGGGCGCAGTGCGAGGTCTCGATCATATTCTTCATGACCTTGCCGCTGGGGAAGGTGAGGGTCACGCTCGGATTGATCACCTGGCCCACCAGGTCGCTGCTGACGGCGCCGGCGCGCTTGACGGACTCACCGTCCTCCGGATAGCGGGAGTCGGTGATCTCGAACGTGGCGCCGGCCGCCCGGACCGCCCCGTAGGCGGCGACGTCGTCGTTGAGGTACTCGATGACGGCGTAGTCCTTCTCGACCTCGCCGAAGTCCCACCATTCCGTGCGCTTGCCGAGGTAGACGCCGCCGGCCTCCCGGTGCCAGAACCTCTCGTCGTCGGTGCTCGCGCAGTGCCCGGCAGTGAGGAAGTACTTCTTGCCGGAGGAGTCACGGACGTTGAACCCGAGGGTGCAGGGCGTGGGGCCGTACGGCGCCACGATGCCGATGCCGCCGAGGGATTCGTAGGCGGTCTCCTTGATCCCGCCGGGCAGCTCCTCGACACGCACCCTGTCGCCGTAACCAGCGACGAGATCGGTGAGGCGCTTACGGTCGGCGGCGGAGACGCCGTCGAAGATCGACACGGTCACCTGGTTGGTGCTCTGGTCGACGCCCCAGGCGGTGTTGGGGATCGGGTCGGTGTCGGCGATCCGCTGGTCGAGGGTGGTGCGCACGGAGTTCAGGTCGGCGGTGCTGTGCTCGACGACCTTGGCGGTGCCGCCCTGGGCACGGACGGTCCGCGCGGCGGCCTCGTCCGTGACCGCGACGACGAGCTGCCCGTCGCCGTCGTAGAAGGTGCCGCCGGTACGGTCGGCACCTATCGAGGCGACCAGCGCTCTCACCTGGGCCGGTCCGGCCATCGAGGCCGGGGCCGGGGCGGCGTTCGCGGTTGGCCCGCCCAGCACCGCGAACAGGCTGCAGATCGCCACTGTCATCGACGTGCGAGGGGTCGGCAGTCTTCGCATGGATCGCGCCTCCGTGGGCTCCGTGAGCAGGGACCACGGCGTGATTGATCGCCGTGCACGGAAGCAGCATGCGCCGTGGGCACCACCGTTGTCACTGGCAGAAGATCCACAGAAGTCTTGCCTCTGCGTCCACTCCCGCTCACATGATCCGTGCCGCCGCCCGGACTTGATACGCCGACGGCCTGCCGCCCCCGCGGACAGGCCGTCGTCACCACCTCGCCGGCTCGCTACGCCGCGTGCTCCACGAACCGCGCCGCCGTCTGTGCCAGCAGTTCGCGCCCGTCCCCGGCCCACAACTCGTCGTTGAACAGCTCGACCTCGATGGGGCCGGTGTAGCCCGCCGCCTCGACGTAGGACTTCCACTCGCGCATGTCGATCGCGCCGTCGCCGATCTGGCCCCGGCCGGTCAGGACGCCCTGGGGCAACGGGGTGATCCAGTCGGCGAGTTGGAAAGTGTGGATGCGGCCGGAGGCGCCCGCGCGGGCGATCGCCGCCGGGGCCGTGTCGTCCCACCAGATGTGGTAGGTGTCCACGGTCACGCCCACCTGGTCCGCCGGGAAGCGCTCGGCGATGTCCAGCGCCTGGGAGAGCGTCGACACCACGCAGCGGTCCGAGGCGAACATGGGGTGCAGCGGTTCGATGGCCAGGCGTACGCCGTTGGAGGCGGCGTAGGGGCCCAGCTCCGACAGCGCGTCCGCGATGCGTTCCCGTGCGCCGTGCAGGTCCTTCGAGCCCGCCGGGAGGCCGCCCGAGACCAGGACCAGCGTGTCCGTGCCCAGGGTCGCCGCCTCGTCGATCGCCCTGCGGTTGTCGGCCAGCGCCGCCGCCCGCTCCGTCGGGTCGATCGCCGTGAAGAAGCCGCCCCGGCAGAGGGTCGTGACCGACAGACCTGCGCCGCGGACCAGCTTGGCGGTGGCGTCCAGGCCGTACACCGCCACCGGCTCGCGCCAGAGGCCCACGCCCCCGATACCCAACTCCACGCAACCGTCGACCAGTTCGGGCATCGAGAGCTGCTTGACCGTCATCTGGTTGATGCTGAAACGCTCAAGTCCGGTACTCACTGGGCCACTCCGTACACCGCGAGCAGGTTCTTCATACGGGTCTCCGCCAGCGCCGGGTCCGGGAACAGGCCCAGGCCGTCGGCGAGTTCGTAGGCGCGCGCGAAGTGCGGGAGGGAGCGGGCCGACTGGAGGCCGCCGACCATCGTGAAGTGCGACTGGTGGCCGGCCAGCCACGCCAGGAACACCACGCCCGTCTTGTAGAAGCGGGTGGGGGTCTGGAAGAGGTGCCGGGAGAGCTCGACGGTGGGGTCCAGGAGTTCCCGGAAGCCCTTCGCGTCGCCCGTGTCCAACACCCGTACCGCTTCAGCCGCCAGCGGGCCCAGCGGGTCGAAGATGCCGAGCAGGGCGTGGCTGAAACCCTGCTCGTCGCCCGCGATCAGCTCGGGGTAGTTGAAGTCGTCGCCCGTGTAGCAGCGGACGCCGACCGGGAGCCTGCGGCGGATGTCGATCTCGCGCTGGGCGTCCAGCAGGGAGACCTTGATCCCGTCGACCTTGTCCGGGTGGGCGGCGATGACGGCGAGGAAGGTGTCCGTGGCCGCGTCGAGGTCCGACGAGCCCCAGTAGCCGTCCAGCGCCGGGTCGAACATGGGGCCGAGCCAGTGCAGGACGACCGGTTCGGTGGCCTGGCGGAGCAGGTGGCCGTAGATCTCCAGGTAGTCCTCGGGGCTCGTCGCGGCGGCGGCCAGCGCGCGCGAGGCCATCAGGATCGCCTGGGCACCCGACTCCTCGACGAGCGCCAGCTGCTCCTCGTACGCCTTGCGGATCTCGGCAAGGGAGGCCGGGCCGGTGAGCTGGTCGGTGCCCACGCCGCAGGCGATACGGCCGCCGACCGACTTCGCCTCGGCGGCACTGCGGCGGATCAGCTCCGCCGCGCCCGCCCAGTCGAGGCCCATGCCGCGCTGCGCGGTGTCCATCGCCTCGGCGACGCCCAGGCCGTGCGACCACAGGTGGCGGCGGAAGGCGAGGGTGGCGTCCCAGTCGACGGCGGCCGGGGAGTCCGGGGACACGTCCGCGTACGGGTCGGCGACGACGTGCGCCGCCGAGAAGACCGTACGGGAGGTGAAGGGGGCGCCGGTGGAGAGGGCGAGCGGTTCGGTGCGGGGGGTGTAGGGCTTCGACAGCCCGTCCGCGCCGGGGAGTCGGATCGTCACAGCGAGATCTCCGGTACGTCGAGACGGACGCCCTCGGCCGAGGACTTCAGGCCCAGTTCGGCGAGCTGGACGCCGCGGGCGCCGGCCAGCAGGTCCCAGTGGTAGGGCGCGTCGGCGTAGACGTGCTTGAAGAACAGCTCCCACTGCGCCTTGAAGCCGTTGTCGAACTCGGCGTTGTCCGGCACCTCCTGCCACTGGTCGCGGAAGGAGTAGGTGGCGGGGATGTCGGGGTTCCACACCGGCTTGGGGGTGGCGGAGCGGTGCTGGACACGGCAGTTGCGCAGGCCTGCCACCGCCGAGCCCTCCGTGCCGTCGACCTGGAACTCCACCAGCTCGTCACGGTTGACGCGGACGGCCCAGGACGAGTTGATCTGGGCGATCGCGCCGCCGTCCAGCTCGAAGATGCCGTACGCGGCGTCGTCGGCCGTGGCGTCGTACGGCTTGTCCTGCTCGTCCCAGCGCTGCGGGATGTGGGTGGCGGTGAGAGCCTGGACGGACTTCACGCGGCCGAACAGCTCGTGCAGCACGTACTCCCAGTGCGGGAACATGTCGACGACGATGCCGCCGCCGTCCTCCGCACGGTAGTTCCAGGAGGGGCGCTGGGCCTCCTGCCAGTCGCCCTCGAAGACCCAGTAGCCGAACTCGCCGCGGATGGAGAGGATGCGGCCGAAGAAGCCGCCGTCGATGAGACGCTTGAGCTTCAGCAGGCCCGGGAGGAAGAGCTTGTCCTGGACGACGCCGTGCTTGATGCCGGCGGCGTTCGCGAGGCGGGCCAGCTCCAGTGCGCCGTCCAGGCCCGTCGCGGTCGGCTTCTCCGTGTAGATGTGCTTGCCCGCCGCGATCGCCTTCTTGAGCGCCTCCTCGCGGGCCGAGGTGACCTGGGCGTCGAAGTAGATCTCGACGGACTCGTCGGCGAGGACCTCGTCCACGTCCGTGGTCCAGTGCTCCAGGCCGTGCTGCTCGGCGAGCGCCTTCAGTACATGCTCCCGGCGGCCGACGAGGATCGGCTCCGGCCACAGCACGGTACCGTCGCCGAGATCGAGGCCGCCCTGCTCGCGGATGGCGAGGATGGAGCGGACGAGGTGCTGGCGGTAGCCCATGCGCCCGGTCACGCCGTTCATGGCGATCCGTACGGTTTTGCGTGTCACGGCCGGTCCTTTCGTTGGTGTGCGTTCGTTTCCGCGTACGCGTCCGGCGCCGCGTACGCCCGACGAAAGGGTGAGCGTTACAGCAAGCGCTTTCTATCCAATGAGAAGCTAGCCTCTGAGCAGCGGTCTGGACAAGACCGCGAGGGGGTCGAGTTGTTCGAGGGGGCGAACGGTGATCGCGGCCGTAAGGTTCCCCGACAGCCCGAACATCACGCGCACCGGAGGACGAGCAACGATGACTGTGACCCTGGCGGACGTGGCGGCCCGTGCGCAGGTGTCGCCCGCGACCGTATCCCGGGTGCTGAACGGCAACTACCCGGTGGCCGCGTCCACGCGCGAGCGGGTGCTGAAGGCCGTGGACGAGCTGGACTACGTCCTCAACGGGCCCGCGAGCGCGCTCGCCGCCGCCACCTCCGACCTGGTCGGCATCCTCGTGAACGACATCGCCGACCCCTTCTTCGGGATCATGGCCGCGGCCATCCAGTCCGAGATCGGCGGGCCGGGCGGGCGTGCGGGCGGTGAGCGGCTGGGTGTGGTGTGCAACACGGGCGGCTCCCCCGAGCGCGAGCTGACGTATCTCACGCTGCTCCAGCGGCAGCGGGCCGCCGCCGTCGTGCTGACCGGTGGGGCCATCGAGGATCCCACGCATCTGGCCGCCGTCGGCAACAAACTGCGGAAGCTGGCGGAGGCCGGGACGCGGGTGGTGCTGTGCGGTCGGCCGCCGACGCCGGAGGCCATCGCGATCACCTTCGACAACCGGGGCGGCGGTCAGCAACTCACCGAGCATCTGATCGGGCTGGGGCACCGGCGGCTCGGGTACATCGCCGGGCCGCAGGAGCGGACGACGACCCGGCACCGCCTGGAGGGGCATCGGGCGGCGCTGGCGGCGGCCGGGATCGAGGACGATCCCCGGTGGACGGTGTACGGGCGCTACGACCGGCTCTCCGGGTACGAGGCGACGCTGGAGCTGCTGCGGCGGGATCCGGCACTGACCGCCGTGGTCGCCGCCAACGACACGGTGGCGCTGGGCGCCTGTGCGGCGCTGCGCGATTCCGGGCTGCGGATTCCGGACGATGTCTCCGTGGCCGGGTTCGACGATCTGCCGTTCAGCATCGACGCGGTGCCCGCGTTGACGACCGTGCGGTTGCCGTTGACGGAGGCGGGGGCCCGCGCCGGGCGGATCGCCATGGGGCGCGAGGAGCCGCCGCCGGGTGGGATCGCCACGGTGCGGGGGGAGTTGATGGTGCGGGGGTCCAGTGGGGGGCCTCGGGAGGCCTGAGGTAGGTGAGGCCGGGGGGCTTGGGAGGGTTGAGGCCCGGGAGTCCGGAGCAGGATGAGGCACGGGGACCTGCGGCGCTAGAGACTCAGGAGTCCTGCGGCGGATGAAGCCTGGGAGTCCTGAGAGGGATGGGGTCGGGAATCTTGAGGGGCGGGGTCGACGGCCACCGCCCCGTCGGCCGTTGCCGCTCCGACGGACAGGCAGCGCGCGGTGCTCGGTCGCGCGTCGCCGACCAGGCGGAACAGCGGCCCGGAGTGACGTCTTCGGCCTGTCGTGCCTGGTCGGCCAGCAGTCGGCTCGGCTTGCATGAGGCAGGGCAAGCCGAGCCGGTGAACCGCCGGTGGTCGAGCGCACGTGATCAGTCGCGGCGGATCAGTTCCGGGTCGATGCGCCGTCCCACGAGCGGGAGTGTTCCGAGGGCGGACAGCGCCGCCACGCCCGCCGCCGCGAGGGCGAGCACCGGGAGGCCGGCGAAGTCCCAGTAGATCTCGCTGCCTCCGGTGATCAGATAGCAGGCCTCGGCGAGCTTGCCCGTCGCGAGTGCCAGTACGAGTCCGATACTCAAGGGGAGCGCGACCTGTACGCACTGCACGGTCCGCATCGTCCGCGCCCGTGCGCCGATCAGCGTGATGGCGGTGACCTGGGCGCGCCGCTCCACCGCCCGGTCGGTCGCCGAGACGACGAAGGCCGCGGTCCCGATGACCAGGCCCATGATCATGCCGACGGCGAGCAGGGTTTCGAGGACGGCGATCTGCTGGAGGCCCTCGATGTTCACGCCGACGGGGTCGACTTCGGCGGTCGGGATGACGGTGGCGATGCCGTCGAGGACCTTGCGGACCTGGTCGTGGTCAGAGCTGCTGGTAAGGACGTACTGCGCCGCCTCCGGGCGGGCCGTGGCAGGCAGCGCCGACGGCGGGATGAGCACCTCCGCTCCACCGACCCCCGACGGGCTGTACCCGCTGTAGGCGATTTTGTCCTTCGGAAGTGTCAAGCTCAGGGTCTTTCCCTGACCGCCTTCTGGTATACGGAAGACTAGGGAGTCACCGGGGCGCGCGCCCTGACCGGTACCCGCGTTCGGGTCGCTGAGCCGCATCACCTTGCCGTCCTCGCAGCCCTCGGAGTGCCGTACCAGCTTGGCCAGTTGGCCGCAGGTGGCGACGACGGCGCTGGCCCAAGGCTGGTCGGCAGGACCTTCGGGATCAGTCCAGGACATCATCGTTACCGCATGCGCGCGTACCCCCGGCACGTTGGCGAGCCTGCGCTGTTGCTCCGTGGTGAGGGTGGACAGGACGATGGAGTAGTCCTGCACGGGAGCGGACGGCCGGGTGACCTGTTCCAGCTGGATGAGGACGCCTTGGGCGAGGGAGGCGGAGAAGACGAGCAGTACGAGACCGGTGACGACCCGCATGGTGCTGCCCGGCTCGACCTCGTTGCGGCGCATCGCCAGATTCAGGGTGAGGGACTGGGTGGTTCGCGCCAGTCGGCGGGCGAGGGCGTAGGAGATCAGGGGCAGCGTCAGCACCAGTCCCAGGCCCGTCAGCAGAATGCCTGCCGGCATGACCAACGCGTTCAGGCCGAGGCTGTTAGCGGGGTGGTCGGTGAAGCCGGTGGCGCAGTAACCGACGACGATGCCGAGGCCGGTCACCAGAAGCAGACCGCCCCACTTGGTGGGGCGCTTGGGGGCGGCGGTACGGCGTACCGCCAGTGGGCTGGCGGCGGCATCGCGTGCGCTGGCCCGGCCGACGAACCAGGCGAGGAGCGGGGAGCCGATCAGGCAGACGGCGATGGTCGTCACGGACAGCGCGCCATCGGCCGGGTACCACCGCAGGCTGGGCAGTCCGGTCCGGGTCATCACCTGGTTGAGGACCCAGTACTCGCCGAGGCCGAGAATCGCGCCGAGCAGGGCCGCTACGACGGTTTCGGCCGCGTTGACCCGCTGGGTTCCCTTGGCGCTCAGGCCCAGCAGACGCAGGGAGGCGAGGCGGCGGTTCCGGCTGGCGGCGGAGAGCCGGGCGCAGACGGAGAGGAAGATGCCGAGAGGGAGCAGGACGAGTGATCCCAGGGCGAAGCGGATGTACGTCCGGGTCGAGGGTTCGACGGCGGGGATGGGTGCGTAGCCGTATCCCCAGCTCTTCAGGGTGCGGCCCTCGTCGGCGATCTTGTCGCGGGTCGTGCCGATGTAGGCGAACAGTTCGTCGGGGTGGGCGAGCCCTGTCGCGCCGATCAGGCCCTTCTCGTCGCCGGGCAGGAGTCCCGCGACCGCAGGCCGGTCACGGAGCAGGTCGTGTGCGCGGGGGGAGAGGAACACCTCGCCCGGGTCCGGGAGTTCCTTCAGCCCTGGCGGGGCCGGGTCGGCTCCCTTGGTCCCCTTGGCGATGAACACCCGGGTGAACGATTTGGAGCCGTAGGGGTCGGAGCGCTGGAGGACCAGCGTGGAGCCTGCGGGCTGTGCGGAAGCGGACCGTGGCTGCCGTGCGGCGGCCCTGCCGTCGTGTGCGTCGAGGATCTGCGGGATGGTGAGGACGAGGGCGAGGCAGCAGACCCCGACGGAGCCGCCGGCCGCCATGAGAAAGAAGCGGATACGGTTGCCGCGGCCGGCACCGAACAGCAGGCGCAGCCCGAGCAGGAACTCCCTCACGCCGCACCCCGGGGGGTGAGGACTCCGTCGGACATCGCGTAGTGGCTGTCGGCCTGCGCGGCGACGGCGGGGTCATGGGTGACCAGGATGACGGCGGTGCCCTGGGAGCGCGCCAGATCGAGGAACTCCTTCAGCACGGCGGAGGCGTTGGCACTGTCCAGGGACCCGGTCGGCTCGTCGGCGAACACGACGGCCGGGCGGTGGACCAGGGCCCGTGCGACGGCGACGCGCTGGCTCTGTCCGCCCGACACCTGCGACGGGCGGCGCTCGCGCAGTTCGCCGAGGCCCAGCCGGGTGAGGACCTCGCCGGCGGTCGCGAGCGCGGGCTTCTTGCGCTGCCCGGCCAGACGCAGTGGCAGGGCGGTGTTCTCCTCGATGGTCAGTTCGGGAAGCAGTTCGCCGTACTGGAAGACGAAACCGAAGCGTTCACGGCGCAGCGTGCTGATCTCGTCGTCGGTGAGATCGCCGAGCGACTGCCCTTCGAACCGCACCTGCCCGCGCGCGGGCAGCAGCACTCCCGCGAGGCAGTACAGCAGCGAGGACTTCCCCGAACCGCTCTGCCCGGTGATGGCCACGACCTCGCCCCGGGAGATCGAGAGGTGGGCGTCGCTGACAGCCAGTTGCTTGTCGTAGCGAAGGTCGACACCCTTGGCCGAAAGGACTTCTGACGTACTGATGGCTTCCCCCAAAGAAGCGACCGGGCCCAGAGGTCAACCTGGGCCCGGTACTTGGCGGTGCGCTTTCGCTTACCGCTGGTAGTGCTTGGTGGCCGAGCAGTTGTCCGGGTTGAACGAACCCTTGTCACGGCAGACGCGGATGTACGCGTCGTCGGTGTATTGCTGCGGGGCCGCCCAGTTGAGGTGGTTCAGCGATACGGTCTTCTTCTGCTTGCCGTTGTAGCGGTTCCAGTCGTACCCCTCGACCTTCACCTGCATGTACACGTTGTGGTCGTCGTCGTGGTCGTCATCCTGGAGCTTGCCGGCCCACTCGAAGGCGCCGTGGTTCTGCCCCGACGGGTGCCACTTGTACTCGCCGTGGTGGAACTTCGCACCGCCGGTCGACATCGTCGGAATGTTGTGCCACGAGGCGGCGACCGCCGTGCCCGCCCCCATGGCGAAGAGACTCACCGCAAGGGCACCTACTGCCAACTTACGCATATTTCCTCCCGTTTTTTATTCTTTTGTGCGGCCCTGGCGGTCAACCAGAGCGGCTGTGAAGCTAACACCGGCCAAAGAGGGGGATGGGGATGATCAGTTCGATCTTGCCCCTATCTGCCCGGTCTCCCGGCGGGCGCTCTTTGCGGCAACTTTGCCCTCACCTTGCATGAACATGACGTTCCGCTGCGCCGCGAGCCGCGCCGTCCCAGTGGCGACCCGCCGAATGACCGGCTCATCAATCCCGACGCGGCAATGGCGACGTCTTCACCGGGCGACGTCTTCACCGGGCGACGTCTTCACCGGGCGACGTCTTCACCGGGCGGGCCGAGGTCCGCGCGGGAGACCACGCTCGGTCGGCCCGGATTCCCTCCCCCAGCGGGATCGCCCACACCAGCGGCGATCACACAGCGTGACGCCTCGGCGCGCGACAGTTATCACTCCGCCTTACGTTGGGCGGGAGGGCCATCACCTCACCCGCCACCACCAAGGAGAAACCGTGGCCGCCAAGGACAAGGGCAGCATGGACAAGATCAAGGGCAAGGCCAAGGAGATGACCGGCAAGGTCACCGGCAGCCGGGAGCAGCAGGCCGAGGGCCAGATGCAGCAGGCGCGCGGCGAAGCCAAGAAGATGAAGGGCAAGGCGCAGGAGCGCGTCCAGGAGACGCAGCGCTCGGCGAAGCGCGACGGCATGTGAGGTCGCGTCGCGCGTACGCGTGACGAGTACCGCCGAGGACCGGAGTCTGCCGGTTCCCGGCCGGTGGATGGGGGCTCCCGAGGGCATGGGAGCCCCCATCGCCATGAGCGCCGCGACCGGCGCCTTCGCCCACCGCCGTTGATCGCCGCCATGACCACCATGAGCAGGGGTCCACAGGTGAGTGCTCGCGCATCACGGGTACCCGGCGCCCATGGAGACCCGGGTGACAGGACCGGCGCTGCCGGAGAGCAGGGGCCGGATCTCGGCCGGGGTCGTGGGGTTTCTGCGGGGCAAGGGGGCACTGCCCGACAGCCGGGAGATCGCCGGGGCCCACCCCTTCGGCGACGATCTCCAGCTCGCCCTGTACCTCTGCTACGAACTGCACTACCGGGGTTTCGCCGAGGTCGACGCCGGCCTCGAATGGGACCCGGAGCTGCTGCGCTGCCGGGCGGCCCTGGAGTGGCCGTTCCTGGAGACGCTGCGTGACCGGGCGACCCGGCATGTGAGCGCCCGGGAGGCGCTGGACGACCTGCTCGTGGAACCGGCGGCCGGCGACAACGCCGGTGTCGGTGACTTCCTCCAGGACGAGGCCGAGCTGTGGCAGGTGCGTGAGTACGCGGCGCTGCGGTCGCTGTACCACCTGAAGGAGGCCGATCCGCACGCCTGGGTGCTGCCCCGGTTGTGGGGGCGGGCGAAGGCGGGGATGGCCGCGATCGAGTTCGACGAGTTCGGCGGGGGCCGGGCCGAGCGGGTGCACGCACGCCTCTTCGCCGACCTCATGACCGACCTGGGGCTCGACCCGGCGTACGGCCGTTATGTGGACGCCGCCGGTGCCGAGGCGCTCGCCCCGGTGAACCTGATGTCCCTCCTCGGGCTGCACCGTGCCCTGCGCGGTGCCCTGGTCGGGCACTTCGCGACGGTCGAGATCACCTCCTCCCCCGGCTCCCGGCGCCTCGCCCACGCCATGCGGCGGACAGGGGCCGGCGCCGCCGCCGAGCACTTCTACGACGAGCACGTCGAGGCCGACGCCGTACACGAGCAGATCGTCCGGCGGGAGGTCGTCGCCGGGCTGCTGGAGGAGGAGCCGCAGCTGGACGCCGACGTGGCCTTCGGCGTCGACGCCACCAACCATCTGGAGGACGCCCTCGCCGACCGCCTTCTCGGAGCGTGGAGGGCGGGCCGGTCGTCCCTGCGCACGCCGGTCTGACGATCGGATGACCGGCTCCCCTGCTCCCCCGACCCCCTGTCCCTCCCCCACCGACTCCCCTACCTGGAGGCCCATCCCCGTGATCCTCCTCTCCCTCCCCGTGTCCCTGCCCGGCGTCTACGCCCCGCAGGACGACACCGAACTCCTGGTCCACGCCCTGGGGCGCGAACCTGTCGCCCCGCGGGCCCGAGTGCTGGACGTCGGTACGGGGACGGGCGCCGTCGCACTGGCCGCGGCGCGGCGGGGCGCGCTGGTCACGGCGGTCGACATCTCCTGGCGGGCCGTACTCAACGCCAAGGTCAACGCCGTACTGGCGCGGCTGCCGATGACGGTCGTACGCGGAGACCTGCTGGGCCCCGTGTCCGGGCGTTCCTTCGACCTCATCCTGTCCAATCCGCCGTACGTGCCGGGCCCGGAACCGGCGCGGCGGAGCGGGCCGGGTCAAGGGCCGGGCGCCGCACCGAGGCCCGACAGGCTCAGCCCCGCGAGGGGAGCCGCGCGGGCCTGGGACGGCGGGTGGGACGGCCGGCTCGTGCTGGATCGGATCTGCCGGGACTCGCCACCTCTGCTGCGCCCCGGCGGGGTGCTGCTGCTGGTCCACTCGGCGCTGAGCGGCGCGGAGCGGACGCTGACGCAGCTGCGGGCGGCGGGGCTGCGGGCCGACGTCGTGGAGCACCGCCGGGTCGCGTTCGGGCCCGTCCTGCGGTCGCGGAGCGACTGGCTGCGCGGTCGCGGGCTGCTGCGGGCCGAGGGGGACGGCGACGGCGGCAGCCACGACGGCATCGGCGACGGCGGCAGCCACGACGGCATCGGTGACGGCGGCAGCCACGACGGCATCGGTGACGGCGACGAGAAGGAAGAGCTGGTGATCATCCGTGCCGAGAGTCCCCGCTGAACGCCGCCGCGTCACCCTGCAACGCCCTGGCCCGCTGCTGGTCGAGGGGCCGGTCGAGGTCACATTGGACGACGGTACGACCGTGTCGTCGGACCGCTTCTGCGTGGCCCTGTGCACCTGTCGTCGCAGCCGGATCTACCCGTGGTGCGACACCAGCCACCGGCGCCGTGCCCAGCCGCCGCCGACCGATGCCGACGACCCCGGCAGCCCCCAGCCGCCGCCCGTCTGAAGGGACCCCGAAGCCATGCGGCCCAAGGAGCACAAGCGGCCGGTGCAGCGGTCGTACCGGATCGGGAGCGCGCCGCAGGAGGGCGAGCATCCGGCGCCGGACGGGGACAGTGCCTCTGCCACGGCTCCCGCTTCGGCCCGGACGGGAGCATCGTCCTCGGGAACATCGCCCAGTGGCCGGCTTCGCAGCCGTCGGAGCGGCGGGACCTCCGATGCGGCCGCGGGTCCGTGGGGGCTGGTCGCGGCCCGCGGCGGAGCCGCGTTCCAGCCACGGCCCGCGCCCCTGAGAACAGGGG
This sequence comes from Streptomyces europaeiscabiei, assembly GCF_001550375.1. Lineage (GTDB taxonomy): Bacteria > Actinomycetota > Actinomycetes > Streptomycetales > Streptomycetaceae > Streptomyces > Streptomyces europaeiscabiei. Next base: position 23,714 of record NZ_LRTR01000687.1, read on the forward strand.
TGCACCCCTGTCCCGCCGCCCCCGTCAGCCGGCTGGAGTCTTCCGGCCCCCACCCGACAGCCGACCCGCACCCACACACCCCGGCAGGGTGCCGCACATCGCCGGCCGACGTGTACGGTCCGAAGGCATGAAGCTCGCGTTCTCCACCCTCGGTGTCCCCGGTCTCCCCATCGCCGACGTCGTACGGCTGGCCGTCACGCACGGCTATCACGGCGTCGAATTGCGCGCCCATCCCGAGGAGCCGGTGCATCCGGGGATCGGGGCAGACGAACGGGCCGAGGTGGCCGCCGAGTTCAAGGCGGCGGGCGTGGAGATCCTGGGGCTCGCCGGGTACGCGCGGGTCGCGGCGCCGGGCGAGGACGGGCCCGTACTGGACGAGATCCGCCAACTGCTGGACCTGGCAAAGGACTTGGGCGCCCCCTTCGTCCGTGTCTTCCCCGGCGCCGACCTGGCCGGCGGCCAGAGCGTGCGGGAGGCCGACGCGATCGCGGCCCGGCGGCTCGGTACGGCGGCGGAGGACGCGGCCGACCGGGGCGTACGGGTCCTGCTGGAGACCCATGACTCGCACCGCACCGGCGCCGACGCGATCCGCGTGCTCGGCCCCGTCGGCCACGGCAGCGTCGGCTCGCTCTGGGACGTGATGCACACCTGGCTCGGCGGCGAACAGCCCGCCGAGTCCTACGCCGCTCTCTCCCCCTTCCTCGGCTACGTCCAGGTCAAGGACATCGCCTCCCCCGACGACACCACCCCGCTCCCGCTCGGCGCGGGCGTCCTCCCGCTCGGCGAGTGCGTCGAACTCCTCTCCCGCAAGGACTGGGACGGGTGGCTCTGCTGGGAGTACGAGAAGCGGTGGTACGAGGGGGCCGCGCCGCTGCCGGAGCTGCTGGCGGCGGGCCGGGAACACCTCGGACGACTCCTCAACGACGCGGCGTAATCCAATGGCCTGAGCTTGAGGAGACAAGCGAAACCCGGCAGGACATCAAGCTCAGGCCGCTTCCCGCAGGCATTGTGACCGCGAATCAGTATCGACTCACACAAAGTCGATCACCCGTTGAATAAGTACCGTCAGTAACTCTTGGAAAACGGAGCGCTGCGGTACGCGCTTACAGCAGACTTACCTCCCGCAACAGCCATGCACAACTGGCCATGGATCGGGGGGTCTTGGCATATGCAAGGCACAGTAGACGGTTTCAGTTACGGTGCGGTCACCCCAGTGGCGGCCTATGTCATGGCCTGCCTGGGCGCGGCGCTCGGACTGCGCTGCGTCGTCAGGTCGGTCTACAACGAACAGTCCTGGAAGCCCGGCTGGCTGGCCCTCGGGGCCGCGTCGATCGGCTGCGGCATCTGGACGATGCACTTCATCGCGATGATCGGCTTCCGGGTCAAGGAGAGCGAGATCCACTACGACGTCGGGCTGACCGTGCTCAGCCTCGTCGTGGCCGTCACCGTCGTCGGCATCGGGGTCTTCGCCGTGGGCTACCGCGGTGTCAGCCGGTCCACGCTCTGCTCGGCGGGGTGCGTCACCGGGCTCGGGGTGGCGGCCATGCACTATCTGGGCATGGCCGCCATCCAGTTGAACGGCTACATCCAGTACGACATCGCCGTCGTCGCCCTCTCCGTCGGCATCGCCATCGTCGCCGCGACCGCCGCGCTCTGGGCGGCCGTGTCGATCCGGGGCTTCCTCACCAGCCTGGGCGCCAGCCTGGTGATGGGGGTCGCCGTGTCCGGGATGCACTACACGGGGATGGCCGCGGTGGGGGTGCATCTGCACGGCACGGCCCCCGGCGCGTTCACCGGTGAGTCACCCACGTCGATCCTCCTGCCCATGCTCATCGGACCGGTCATCTTCCTGCTGCTCGCTGGTGTGGTCGTGATGTTCGACCCGATGCTCGTGCTGGGTGAGGGCGACTGGGACCGGTCCGCCGTCCGTCGGCGCGAGCGCGAGCGGGAGCGGCAGCGGCCGGAACCTCCGCAGTCCTGGCGCGCCGACCGCCCCGACGTACCGCTGCAGCACCCGGACGACTCCCCCGGCTCCCTCTTCGACCCCTCGACCCGCCGGGCCCGGCAGCAGCCGCAGGAACAGCCCCAGCCGCAGAGCACCGGACGCCGGATCCAACAGTGGTGAGGCCACTCGGTGAGACCACTCGGTGAGACCGTTGCCACTCGGTGAGACCGGCCGGTGAGATCGTTCCGAGAAAATCAGGCAGCCGATGTCACAGCGATCGCGTGGGCGGTGTCTTGAGGTCGAATCCCCTTGAAGCGGAGGAGACACCATGACTGAGAACAGCATCGACGTGGTCGTGATCGGCGGCGGATACGCGGGTGTCATGGCGGCCAACCGCCTGACCCGGCACGACGACGTGACCGTGACGTTGGTCAACCCTCGCCCGGCCTTCGTCCACCGGATCCGCCTGCACCAACTGGTGGCCGGAACCGACGAGGCCGTCGTCGACTACCAGGAGGTCCTGGCCCCGGACGTCCGGCTGGTCGTCGACACCGTGGCCGGGATGGAGACGGCCGAACGCCGCGTGACGCTGGCGTCGGGCGGCACGGTCGGCTACGACTACCTGGTCTACGCGGTGGGCAGCGGCAGCGCCGACCCGGGCGTGCCCGGAGCCGCCGAGTTCGCCCACCCGATCGCCTCCCTGGAGGAGGCCGAGCGGCTGCGGCCGATCCTCGACACCGCGCCCGCGACGGCACCGGTGACCGTCGTCGGAGCCGGCCCCACCGGCATCGAGACCGCCACCGAACTGGCGGAGAAGGGCCACGCCGTGACCCTGGTCTGCGGCGGGGTGCTCGGCCCGTATCTGCATCGCCGGGGCCGGCGCTCGGTCGCCCGGCGGCTGGCCGAACTGGGGGTCGACGTGCTCGACGGCCCCGGCACGAAGGTGACGGAGGTGACGCGGGATGCCGTACGGCTCGACGACGGCCGTGCGGTACCGAGCACGGTGACCGTCTGGACCGCGGGGTTCGGCGTACCGGACCTGGCCGCGCGCAGCGGGTTGCGCACGGACGCCCTGGGCCGCCTGCTCACGGACGAGACGCTGACGAGCCTGGACGACCCGCGCGTCGTCGCGGCCGGGGACTCGGCGGCACCGTCGGGCCTGCCACTGCGGATGAGCTGCCAGGCCGCGATGCCGCTGGGCGCGCGGGCCGCCGACACGGTGCTGGCCCGGATCGCGGGTGAGCGGCCCGCGCCCCTCAACCAGGTGTTCGCCGGCCAGTGCATCAGCCTGGGCCGACGCGCCGGCATCTTCCAGTTCGCCCACCGGAACGACGTGGCGCTCTGGTTCCACATCGACGGCCGCACCGGCGCGAAGCTCAAGGAGTTCGTGTGCGCGGGCATCGTCAAGCATCTGGCCGGCGAGGCCCGCAAGCCCGGTTCGTACGGCCTGCACCGGGTCCCGGGAGGCGCCGGGCGCCGTGAGCTGCTGCGGGCCGAGCGCGGCGGGGCCGCTGCCACCGTTGGGAGGGAAGTCGAGGTATGAGCGAGCACACCACCGACCCGGCGACCGAGACGTTCGTCGCCCACCGCAACCTGCTCTTCACCGTCGCCTACGAGATGCTCGGGTCGGCCGCCGACGCCGAGGACGTCCTCCAGGAGACCTGGCTGCGGTGGGCGGGGGTCGACCTGGCACAGGTACGCGACCAGCGCGCCTACCTGGTCCGGATCACGACCCGGCAGTCACTCAACCGGCTGCGCGCGATGAGCCGCCGCAAGGAGTCGTACGTCGGCCCCTGGCTGCCCGAGCCGCTGCTCACCGCGCCCGACGTGGCCGAGGACGCGCTGCTGGCCGAGAGTGTGTCGATGGCGCTGATGCTCGTCCTCGAAACGCTGTCGCCGACCGAGCGCGCGGTCTTCGTGCTGCGTGAGGTCTTCGACGTCGGCTACGACGAGATCGCGACGGCCGTCGACAAGAGCCCCGCGGCCGTACGTCAAATCGCGCACCGGGCCCGCAAGCACGTCGACGCCCGTCGGCCCCGCCAGGCGGTCTCCGCCGACGAGACACGGGCGGCGCTGGAGTCGTTCCGGCGCGTGGTGGAGACCGGGGATCCGCAGGGCCTCCTCGACGTACTGGCGCCCGACGTCGTCCTGGTGAGCGACGGCGGCGGCATCAAGCGGGCCGCGCCCCGGCCGATCACCGGCGCCGACAAGGTCGTCCGCTTCATGTTCGGCGGCCTGAGCAGGTCCGGCCTCCCGCTGACCGTGTTCCCCACCGTCGTCAACGGCAGTCCGGCCCTCGCGCTGCACCTGGACGGCGAGTTGGACGGCATCCTGGCGATCCGCGTCGAGGACGCTCGGGTCGCAGGCCTGTACTACGTCCGCAACCCGGAGAAGCTGTCCCGGGTGGATTCGGAGACCCGGCTCACCCTGCGGTGAGCGTCGCAGAGGGCGGGGCGGGTTCTTCGGCAGCGGATGCGCGGGGAGGGCACTCAGGTGCGCGGCTCCGGCAGGAGGCGGGGCTCCACCCGCTCCTCCGTCGCCGTATCGCCCTCCCGCCGGACGATGTACGCCCCCTTGCCCGGGAGTTCGGTGACCGCCTCCACCAACCGGGTGCCTCGGTAGACGAGTCCGACACCGTCGTCCGTGCAGTGGGTCTCCGGGAGGGTGCCGTCGGCGACGAGGGTGTGGACCAGCGGCCGTCGGCCCTCGTCGCTGTCGTAGTGGACGCCGTTGCCGTACGGGAGGTGGCCCAGCGCGTCCGTCACCGGCCGGAGCCGGGGGCCGAAGGAGTCGGTCGTGCCGCCCTGGAACCAGCAGATGGAGCCCGCGCTGACGCCGCTGAGGACGACGCCGGACTCCCAGGCACGGCGGAATGTCCCATCGAGGCCGTGGACACGCCAGACGGCCAGCAGGTTGGCGACCGAGCCCCCCATGACCCAGACGACGTCCTGTTCGAGGACGGCCGCCTCGACATCCTCGATGTTGGGCATCGGGAAGAGCGCGAGCGGCGTCAGGTCGAAGCCCGCCACCCGCGCCGCCTCGCTCATGCGGGCGGTCATGTGCTCGGCGTCGCCGATCGCCGTACCGACGTACATGACCTTCGGCCGCCGCCCGTTCACCCCCGACAGCTCCACCGCGTGGTGCACCAGCGAGTGGAAGGTCACCCGGGTGCGGTCACCGAGCCGGTGGCCGCCCGAGGTCGCGACGATGGTGGGCTCGGAGGCGGTCATGACCGGGAGGGTAGCAAGGGCCGCCGCCCTACCCGGCGGTCCGCGTCCCCCGCCACAGCGCCGCGAACGCCTCGTGGAAGCCGGGGAACGTCTTCCGTACGCAGCCGGGGTCGTCGAAGGTGATGCCGGGCGTCCGCAGGCCCGTCACCGCGAAGGACATGACGATGCGGTGGTCGCCGTGGGTCCTGATCTCCGCGCCCCGGGGGGTGCCCGGGCGGATCTCGATCCAGTCCTCGCCCGTCGCCACGTCCACGCCCAGCCGCCGGAGGTTCTCCGCGCAGGCCTCCAGCCGGTCGCACTCCTTCACCCTCGTGTTCGCCACGTCCTCGATCCGCACCGGCCCCGACGCGAAGGGGGCGATCGCGGCGAGCGTCGGCATGGTGTCGGAGATGTCCCGCATGTTGACGGTGACACCGTGGAGTTCGCCGGTGCCCTTCACCGTCGTACGGTCCACGCCGACGTCCACCAGCGCGCCCATCCGCCGCAGGACCTCCACGAAGCCCAGGTCGCCCTGGAGCGCCCCTTCGCCCAGGCCCGGCACGGTGACCTCGCCGCCGGTGAGCGCGGCGGCCGCGAAGAAATAGCTGGAGGTGGAGGCGTCGGGTTCGATCGGGTAGGTGGTGGCGCGGTAGCCGCCCGGCGGGACGACGTAGGTGTCGCCCTCCCGGCCGACCTCCACGCCGAACGCCCTCATCATCGCGATCGTGATCTCCACGTACGGCACCGAGACCAGGTCGGTGACGGTGACGCGCAGGCCGGTGCGGGTGAGCGGGCCGAGCAGGAGCAGGGCGGTCAGGTACTGGGAGGACTGGCCGGCGTCCAGCACCACCTCGCCGCCCTCGACACCGTTCGCGGTGACGGTGAGCGGGTGGTGCCCCTCCGCCTCCTCGTGCCGCACATCCACGCCGAGGTCGCGCAGGGCGCGGGTCAGCGGGGCGAGGGGACGGCGGCGCATCTGGGCGGAGGCGTCGAAGCGGTAGGTGCCGTGGCCGGCCGCGGCGAGGGTCGGCAGGAAGCGGGCGGTGGTGGCGCCGTCCCGGCAGTACACGTCCGCCTCCGCGACCGCGGGGCCCTGCGGGCGGCCGTCGACCTGCCAGGCGTCCGGGGTACGGCCGACGCGGTAGCCGAGGCGTACCAGGCCCTCCGCGAAGCCCTCCGTGTCGTCGGACCTCAAGGGCCGGACGAGGGTGGTGACGCCGTCGGCCGCCGCCGCGAGGAAGAGGGCGCGGGCGGTCAGGGACTTGGAACCGGGGATGTCGACGAGGGCCATGGCGCCATGCTGGACCCCGACCGCGTGGGGGCGCCGGACTGTCCGGCAAATGGACCTCGTGTCCGCGTTCCGGCTCGGGGAGTTGGTGCGTCGGCGGGTGCGGGTGAGTGGGGGCTGGTCGCGCAGTTCCCCGCGCCCCTGAAAAGCAGGGGCTGCGCCCCGTGCTTTTCGGCCCACCACCCCACCGCCCTTCGGCACCACGGCCCCGCCGCCCTTCGGCACCGCAGGCCGTGCGCTTTCAGGCCCGCGGGGCCGTGCGCTTTCAGGCCCGCAAGGCCGTGCGCCTTCAAACCCGCAAGGCCGTGCGCCTTCAAACCCGCAAGGCCGTGCGCTTTCAGGCCCGCAGGGCCGTGGGCTTTCAGGCCCGCAGGGCCGTGGGCTTTCAGGCCCGCAGGGGCCTGATCTTTAGGGGCGCGGGGAACTGCGCGACCAGCCCCCACTCACCCGCACCCGCCGACGCACCGAACCCCCCGAGCTCCCCCGCGCCCCTCCCTCCCCACCCGCACCAACTTCCCGAAACCCGCAGCCTCCGGGAACCCGAACCCGCCCCACCCCGTCCAACCGCCATGCCGCCGGACGAGTCTCCGCAGCGCGGTGTCGGCCTCGCTGCTGGCTGCGAACGCTGACCAACCCTCTCCACCGCCTGCGGCCGGCAGCACGCCGTCACCGGCGCGCCCCCTCCGACAGCGCCGGTGACGGCCCCTCAGGTCACTCAGGTCCAGCAGCACCCCACAGCCTCGCCGCAGGCACCACCGTGCGTTCCCTTGACCGGAAGAAACTTCCCGGATAATCGTGACACCTTGGAAGTTTCCTTCAGCAGCTCCCTCTCTCCCCACCTTCCGGAAGGAGCGACGCACGTGCCCTCCAGACGTACCCTTCTCGCCGCCACGGCCGGCGTCACCACCGCCCTGGCCCTCGGCACCGACGCACACGCCGGCAGCGGCCCCCACGACAAGAGACTTCGCGGCCTCATCTCGCGCATGACCCTTGAGGAGAAGGTCGGCCAGCTCTTCGTGATGCGGGTCTACGGGCACTCCGCGACCGCCCCCGACCAGGCCGACATCGACGCCAACCTCCAGGAGCTCGGCGTCCGGACGGCCGCCGAGCTGCTGGCGAAGTACCGCGTCGGCGGGATCATCTACTTCTCCTGGACGCACAACACCCGCGACCCGCACCAGATCGCCGCCCTGTCGAACGGCATCCAGCGCGCCTCCCTCGGCCTCCCCCGCGGCCTGCCCGTGCTCATCTCCACCGACCAGGAACACGGCATCGTGGCCAGGGTCGGCAGGCCCGCCACGCTGCTGCCGGGCGCGATGGCGCTCGGCGCGGGCGGCTTGGGGGCCGACGCCCGCGAGGCCGGACGTATCGGCGGCGCCGAGCTGCGGGCGATCGGCGTCCGGCAGGACTACGCGCCGGTCGCCGACGTGAACGTCAACCCGGCCAACCCGGTCATCGGCGTCCGGTCCTTCGGCGCCGACCCGAAGGCCGTCTCGGGGCTGGTCGCCGCACAGGTGAAGGGGTATCAGGGGGCCGGGGTCGCGGCCACCGCCAAGCACTTCCCGGGGCACGGGGACACGGCCGTCGACAGCCACTACGGCTTCCCGGTCATCGAACACACCCGGGAGCAGTGGACCGCCCTCGACGCCCCGCCGTTCCGGGCCGCGATCCGCGCCGGCATCGACTCGATCATGACCGCGCACATCATGGTCCCCGCCCTGGACCCGTCCGGTGACCCGGCCACCCTCTCCCGCCCGATCCTCACCGGCATCCTGCGCGGCGAGCTGGGCTACGACGGGGTCGTCGTCACCGACTCGCTCACCATGCAGGGCGTACGGGAGAAGTACGGCGACGACCAGGTGCCGGTGCTGGCCCTGCAGGCCGGCGCCGACCAGCTCCTCAACCCGCCGTCGATCGACGTGGCGTGGAACGCCGTCCTCGCCGCCGTACGCGACGGCCGGCTGACCGAGGCCCGCCTCGACGAGTCGATCCTCCGCATCCTGCGGCTCAAGGCGAAGCTCGGACTGTTCGAACGGCCGTACGTGAGTGAGGCCGGCGTCGACCGGGTGGTGGGGACCCGGCGGCATCTCGACGCCGCCGACCGGATCGCCGAGCGGACCACGACGCTCCTGGTCAACGAGGGCTCACTGCTGCCACTGTCCCGTCGTACGCACCGGAACGTGCTGGTGGTCGGTGCCGACCCGGCGTCCCCGTCGGGCACCACGGGACCGCCGACGGCCGTCCTCGCCGCCGAACTCGCCTCCCTCGGCTTCACCACGACCCGCCTGTCGACCGGTACGGCACCCACCCGGTCCGTCATCGACCAGGCCGTCGCGGCGGCGGCGGGCAAGGACGCGGTGGTCGTGGCGACGTACAACGTGACGGCGGCCGGCACACAGAGGACGCTCGTCACGCGGCTCCTCGCCACCGGGGTCCCGGTGGTGGCGGTCGCGGTCCGGAACCCGTACGACGTGGCCCAGCTGCCCGATGTGAAGGGCTGCCTGGCGTCGTACTCGTGGACGGACGTCGAGGTGCGGGCGGCGGCGCGGGTGCTGGCCGGGCGGGTGGCGCCGCGCGGGAAGCTGCCGGTGCCGGTACAGCGGGCCGACGATCCGGCGCGGGTGCTGTACCCGATCGGGCACGGCCTGACCTACGGACCCTGACCTACACGCCCTGCCGCCCCGGGCCTGACGTACGGACCCTCATGTACGGAACGTGGCGTACGGGTCCTACGTCGCACACCTCGCGCACCACCCCCAAGTGGCGCAAAGCGCACGATATGTCTGACGTGGCCCTCTCCGCGGGGTCACGCTGGGCGGGAGTTCATCGGGGGGTGGCCGTGCGAGGGGTGCGTCGCGTTCGAATGGTGCGTACAGGGGTGCTCGTGGCTGCCGTCGCGCTGGGCGTCGCCGCGCTCTCGGGGTGTCAGGCCTGGTCGGGCGGGGTGGGCGAGGAGTCCGCGGAGTGGACGACCACGACGGCGCCCACCCTGCCGTCCGGGTACGGGACGGTGTTCCTCGGGGTCGACGAGTGCAGTTCGTTCGGGACGACCAGCTTCGCCGAGGTGCCCTGCGCGGGCGAGCGGGCCGCCGCCCGGGTCGTGGCGCGGCACGACGGCCGGGTCGGGCAGGGGCCGCTCTGCCCGCCGACCACGGACTTCGTCCTCCACATCAGCGAGTCCCGGTCCTCCTTCGGCGAGTCCGGCGGGTCCGCCGAGGACGAGGACGGCGACGGGTCCGTACCGCAGGGGTACGCCTGTATGCGCAAGCTCCAGCCGCCGCACCCGGGCGACCCCGGCGGCGGGGGCGGTCCCCGCACCATCGTCGGCGACTGTGTCTACGGCGCCGGGCGGGGCGAGGGCCGCGAGACGGCCTGCGACGGCCAGGGCAGGCACGATCCGGAGTACGAGGTGACGACGGCCGTCGACGCGAAGGCGCGGTGTCCGGCCGCGACCGATCTGTATGTGCGGTTGGGCGGGAACCGGCCGGTGGGGTGCGCGGTGCCGGTGTGAGAGGGGCCGCACGACGGCTGAGCCCCGGTGCCGCCGTACAGGCTCGGCACCGGGGCTCAACTCACGTGCGACGCGGACCGGTTACGGCCGCAGCGCCGGCTCCCGCTCGACATCACGCTTGTCGAGCCTGGAGTCGAACTTCGCCAGCGGCTTCGCCTTGCCCGGGTCCGCCTGGACGGTGGCCGGGGCGACGCCCGCCCACTTCAGGATCCGGGCCGTGGCCAGGTCCTTCTGCGCCTCGACGAGACCGGCGACGTTGGCGCCGTGGTTGGCGCCGGGTGCCGTGAAGACGTACGAGTCGCGGGCCTTCTTGCCCAGGTGGAACGGCTCAGCGCCCCACGGGTCGTTCTGCCCGTAGACGAAGAGCATCTGCTTGGCGTTGTCACGGACCCAGGTGTCGACGTCCCGCATCGCGTGGTCCTGGAACTTCATCTCGATGTCCCGCGGGACGAAGTTCCGGGGCGGCTGGTAGCCGTAGCGGATGTACTTCTTCTCGATGTGCGGGAACTCGATCGTGGGCGCGCCCAGCTGTGTACCGGCCTGGTAGAAGTACGGCGTGTACGGCTCCAGGCCCTGGTCGGCGTAGAAGGAGAAGCCGGAGATCGTGTCGATGGACGTCCAGATCTCGTCGTCCGTCGCGGACTTGGCGTCCTTCGGGATGACGTCGCTGTCGCAGTCCGCGAGCTTGCTGTACTGCCAGAAGCCCCACACGTAGTCGAGGACGACCGCCTCGTACGCCTTGTCGAGGCTGCCGACCGTGTCGAAGGTGTAGCCCTCGGCGGCGGCGACCTCCGCGTACTTCTTCTCCAGCGGCTCACGACGGACGAGCGCCTCGCGCTGCACGGCGTTCAGCCGGTCGCGGCACTCCTTGGTGCCGACGTTCGCGAAGAACCGGTCGTACGCCGAGTCCTCCTTGTTGACGACGTCGTTGGGGGCGACGTACGCGACGACGCCGTCCATGTCGTGCGGGTAGAAGCGCTCGAAGTAGGTGGCGGTCATGCCGCCCTTCGAGCCGCCCGTCGAGATCCACTTCTTGTTGTAGATCTTCCTCAGCGCCCTGAAGATCCGGTGCTGGTCGCTGGCCGCCTGCCAGATGTCCAGCTTGGACCAGTCGGCCGGGTCGGGGCGGGACGGGTTGAAGAAGCGGTACTCCATGGAGACCTGGTTGCCGTCCACGATCTGGGTGGGCTCGCGGCGACCGGGGTTGGTGGAGACGTTGTAGCCGCCGGTGTAGAAGACCGTCGGACGGGCCGTGTCCTTGTGCAGCACCGTGATCCGCTGCTGGAACGTGCCCTTCTTCGGGTTCCTGTGGTCCACCGGCTGGGTGAAGTTGAGGACGAAGAAGCGGTAGCCCGGGTACGCCTTCTCCTCGACCAGGCTCATGCCCCGTACCCCGAGCAGTCGGTCCTTGATGTCAGCGGTGTCCGGCCCCGCGGCGGTGGCCGCCCCCGCCGTGCTCAACGTGCCAATGAGCACCACGAGCGACAGCACCCATCGGAGTGCTTTGCGCATGCGTTTCTCCCCTATGCAGCAGCTGTGCGCCGGAAGCTATCGGAGCCACGGCCGGGGCACCAGGGAAGAATGGGGCCAACTGGACTGCTTTCAGCCGCAGATGGGAGGGATAGGGAAAACCCTGTGTGGCACACCGATCCGCCGAAGCCCCCGAAGGCCCCGGAGGCGGCGGCCCGGTGGGCGTGGCGGGCGTGGTGGTTCAGCGGAGGATCCAGCCCGAGTCGTACGTCTTGCCGCCGGCCCGTGCGTTGATCCACACGGCACGTCGGCCCGCGTGCACGGTCACGGGACCGGCGGGGTGTTTCTCGTTGCGCACCCACTGGCCGCCCCGGGCCCGGATGCGCACGGTCCCCTTGCGGGCCTGCTTCCTGGGCACGAGCACGGCGCACACATACCGGCCGCCCTTGCGGTACACCCGTACGGTCCCGGTGTCGAAGGTCAGCGTCCGCACCTTGCGTCCGCCGCAGGACGCGGCGGCCTCCGCGCTCGCCGGCGGCCCGGCCAGTGTCAGCAGCCCGGCGGTCGTCAGCACGGCCAGTCCGAGCGTCATTCGCCGACGTATCCCACGCCTGCTCACTGCTGCCCCTCCCGCTACACGCCCGTACTGATGTACGGACGCACAACCCCCTCGAACGGTTGCCCGCTCGGAGGGACACGCTACGAAGGTCCCTACGGCTTCAGAACCGGCTCGCCCACGAAGGTCCGCCAGAGTTCCGCGTACCGGCCGTCGCGGGCCAGCAGTTCGTCGTGGGTGCCGTCCTCCGTGACGCGGCCGTGGTCCATGACGACGACGCGGTCGGCGCGGGCGGCCGTGGTGAGGCGGTGGGCCACGACGAGCGTCGTACGGCGGCCGGCGAGGCGGTCGGTGGCCTGGTTGACCTGGGCCTCGGTGGCCAGGTCCAGGGCGGCCGTCGCCTCGTCGAGGAGCAGGATGTCGGGGTTCACCAGTTCGGCGCGGGCCAGGGCGATCAGCTGGCGCTGCCCGGCGGAGAGGTTGCGTCCGCGTTCGGCGACGTCGTGGAGGTAGCCGCCGTCGAGGGTGGCGATCATGTCGTGGGCGCCGACGGCACGGGACGCGGCCTCCACCTCGGCGTCGGTGGCGTCGGGGCGGCCGTAGGCGATGGCGTCCCGGATCGTGCCCTGGAAGAGGTACGCCTCCTGCGGGACGACGCCCAGGCGGTGGCGGTACGAGGTGAGGTCGAGGTCGCGCAGGTCGGTGCCGTCGACCGTGACCCGGCCGCCGGTGGGGTCGTAGAAACGGGCGACGAGTTTGACGAGCGTCGACTTGCCGGCGCCGGTCTCGCCGACGAAGGCGACGGTCTGCCCGGCGGGAATCGACAGCGCCACACCCCTCAGGGCCGCTTCCCCTTCGTGGGCCGCCCCGTACGCGAAGTCCACGTCCTCGAAGGTGATGTCGCCGCGCAGGGAGAGCACCTCCAGGGGTTCGGAGGCCGCCTTCGTCGACGTCGGCTCCTGGAGGAGTTCCTGGATGCGGCCCAGGGAGACCGTGGCCTGCTGGTAGCCGTCGAAGACCTGGGAGAGCTGCTGGACGGGGGCGAAGAAGAGATCGATGTAGAGGAGGTAGGCGACCAGGGCCCCGGTGGTGAGGGTGCCCGCGTCGACCCGGTGGGCGCCGACGACCAGGACGGCCGCCGCGGCCGCCGAGGACAGGAACTGCACGAACGGGAAGTAGAGGGAGATCAGCCACTGGCCGTGGACACGGGCCCGGCGGTAGCTGTCGCTGCCGGCCGCGAACCGCTCGCCTCCCTCGCGCTCGCCCCGGAACGCCTGCACGATCCGCAGCCCGGCCACCGACTCCTGGAGGTCCGCGTTGACCACGGAGACCCGCTCACGGGCCAGCTCGTACGCCTTCACGCTCGCCCGGCGGAAGAAGACCGTGCAGACGATCAGCGGCGGGAGCGTGGCGAAGACGACGAGGGCGAGCTGTACGTCGAGCACGAGCAGCGCGCCCATGATGCCGAAGAAGGTGACGACGGAGACGAAGGCCGTGACGAGGCCGGTCTGCAGGAACGTCGACAGGGCGTCCACGTCGGTCGTCATCCGGGTCATGATCCGGCCCGTCAGCTCCCGCTCGTAGTAGTCGAGCCCGAGGCGCTGCAACTGGGAGAAGATCTTCAGGCGGAGCGAGTAGAGGACGCGTTCGCCGGTTCGGCCGGTCATGCGCATCTCGCCGATCTGGGCCGCCCACTGCGCGACAACCGCGAACAGGCCCAGCAGGGACGCGGCCCAGACCGCGCCGAGGGCCGCCTGCGAGACGCCCTCGTCGATGCCGTGCCGGATCAGCACGGGCAGCAGCAGGCCCATGCCCGCGTCGACGGCGACGAGCGCCAGGCTGATCAGGAGGGGCAGGCCGAAGCCGCGCAGCAGCCGCTTCAGGCCGTACGACTCCTCCGGCGCGACCGCGTGGGCCTCGTCGATGCCGGGGGTGTCGGTCGCCGGGGGCAGCGCCTCGACCTGGGCGAGGAGTTCGGGGGTGGCGGGGGTGCCGTCGAAGGCGGTGTCGCGGGGCTCCCGGTCGCCGGTCCACAGCCGGGGCGTGATGCCGCGCTCGGCGTCGAACTCGGCGTCCAGCTCGTCGCGTATCGAGTCGCGCGCGGGGATGTCGTCGGTCTTGGTCAGGGCGGCCGGGGGGAGGTGGCCGGGTGAGACGCCGCCCAGTTCGTCGGGGTCGGTGAGCAGGCGCCGGTAGAGGGCGGAGCGGCGCTCCAGTTCCTCGTGGGTGCCGATGTCGGCGAGGCGGCCCTCGTCGAGGACGGCGATGCGGTCGGCGAGGTTGAGGGTGGAGCGGCGGTGGGCGATCAGGAGGGTGGTACGGCCCCTCATGACGTGGGTGAGCGCCTCGTGGATCTCGTGCTCCACGCGGGCGTCCACGGCGGACGTCGCGTCGTCGAGGACGAGGAGACGGGGGTCGGTGAGGATCGCGCGGGCGAGGGCGACGCGCTGGCGCTGGCCGCCGGAGAGGGTGAGGCCGTGTTCGCCGACCCTGGTGGCGTAGCCGTCGGGCAGCTCGGCGATGAAACGGTCCGCCTGGGCGGCGCGGGCGGCCGTCTCGATCTGCTCGTCGGTCGCGTCCGGGCGGCCGTACGCGATGTTGGCGCGGACCGTGTCGGAGAAGAGGAAGGAGTCCTCGGGGACCAGGCCGATCGCGGCGCGCAGCGAGTCGAGGGTCAGCTCGCGGACGTCGTGGCCGCCGATGAGGACGGCGCCGCGGGACACGTCGTAGAAGCGCGGGAGGAGGAGGGAGACGGTGGACTTGCCGGAGCCGGAGGAGCCGACGACGGCGAGGGTCTCGCCGGAGCGGATCTCGAAGCTGAGGCCGTCGAGGACCGGGGTGGTTCTGCCGTCGGCGCCGTCATAGCCGAAGGACACGTCGTCGAACTCGACGGTCGCGGGCGCGTCGGCGGGGAGGGCCTTGGTGCCGTCGTGGAGCGTGGGCTCGGTGTCGATCAGCTCCAGGACGCGCTCGGTGCCGGCGCGGGCCTGCTGGCCGACGGTGAGGACCATGGCCAGCATGCGGACGGGGCCGACCAGCTGGGCGAGGTACGTGGAGAACGCGACGAACGTGCCGAGCGTGATGTGCCCGCGCACGGCCAGCCAGCCGCCGAGCGCCAGCATGGCGACCTGTCCGAGGGCGGGGACGGCCTGGAGGGCGGGGGTGTACCGGGAATTGAACCGGATGGTGCGCAGCCGCCCCGCGAAGAGCCGCCGCCCGACCTCCCTCAGCTTCCCGGTCTCCTGCTCCTCCTGCCCGAACCCCTTCACCACGCGTACGCCGCTGACGGCGCCGTCGACCACGCCCGCGACGGCGGCGGCCTGGGCCTGGGCGTACCAGGTGGCGGGGTGCAGCTTGGTGCGGCTGCGCCCGGCGATCCACCACAGGGCGGGGGCGACGGCGATCGCGACCAGGGTGAGCGGCAGGGACAGCCACGCCATGATCACGAGGGAGATCAGGAAAAGCAGGATGTTGCCGATGGTCATCGGCAGCATGAAGAGCAGGCCCTGGATCAGCTGGAGGTCGCTGGTGGCGCGGCCGACGACCTGCCCGGTGGACAGCTCGTCCTGCCGCCGCCCGTCGAGGCCGGTGATCGTCCCGTACATCTCCGTCCGCAGGTCGTGCTGGACGTCGAGGGCGAGGCGGCCGCCGTAGTAGCGGCGGATGTAGGTGGAGACGTACACGAGGAGGGCGGCGCCGATCAGGGCCGCCGCCCAGGGGGCCATGTCCCTGGTCCTGTCCCCGATCACGTCATCGATGATCACCTTGGTGATCAGGGGGACCAGCGCCATCACCGCCATGCCGGCGAGGGACGAGCCGAGGGCGAGGATCACGCCCTTGGGATACCGCCAGGCATATCCGGCCAGTCTGCGCGCCCAACCTCGGTCGCCCCCCTGCTGCGCTGCCACGCCGGTGCCCTCCTGCTGTTCGTCCTGGTCTCCGCACACACCAACGCGACGGGCTGCGGATTTCATCCCGCCGCAACAATCCGGGGCACGATCCGGGGGCGGGGCGGGGCGTGCGGGGTGACCGGGCTATCCGCTCCAGCGCTGCAGGTATTCCTGCCTTCGAGCGTCCAAGATCATTTGGGTGAAGTATCTTCTCGATTCGCCGAAGACCTCCACGAGATCCTGACTGAGGTAGGCGACGGCCTGATCGCCGAAGAGAGCGACGGCGAAGGCCACCTCATCCGGTTCGTACGGCTGGGACCCGGTCCGCTCCGCCGGGTCGAGGTGCGAGAAGCGGGCGCGGGCCTGCCTGACCATCTGCTCACCCCGTTCGGTCAGGGGCGGCAGGCGGAGGCTCTGCGGGTTCGGCTCGTTGGCGTTCACGAACATCAGCAGGGACAGGGCGGCCACCACCATGGCCGCGATGACCGGGCCCTTGCCGAGATAGGGGCCGTTGGGGAACAGGCGACCCACCAGGCAGGTGAACAGGAGACCCAGCACAGCCGCGCTCCTCGCCCATACGGGGCGGGGAGGCCGGAAGGGGATGCGTGGCTCCTCGCCCTCGTGCAGCAGGCCTTCCGAGACCAGACGTCGTACCACGGGATGCACGACGACATCCGCGTGCAGATGGGCCACGTCCCGGTGGGTGTCCCAGATGGCCTTCTCCACCCCTGCCTCGGGAGGCGGCCCGTGCTTCCAGCGCAGCGTCGGCGATCCGGTGTGGCTCACGCTCTTCTCCAGTCGTCCGGTGGCCAGCAGACCGGAGACCACCGCGTGGAAGGCCTGCCACGGTCCGCCGACGAGAACCGCGATCGCGGCGGGTCCCATCGCCACCGCGGCACCCGGGGCGAGGTCGGCGGGCTCCGGCATCGTGGCCGCATGACGGTCCCGGGCCGCGGAGACCGCCTTCCCGTACACCCGGCCGTCGAGCCACCATGCGGCGGCCATGACCCCGATGTAGCCCACCACGCAACCGCTCAGCACCACGACCTGTATCAAGAGCCCCCCTTGCCCGCCGTGCCTTCGGCTTCCCCCGCGGACACGGTCTCCACACCGCGCCCGCGCCTCGTCCGCCGGTTCCTAGCGGGGGCGGGAGCGGGGGCGCGCGGCGGCCTCGGCCCCCTCGACCCAGTGGAGGTACCAGTCCGCGAACCCGACCCTGGCCCGCGGCGGCCCGAGGGGGCGGAACTCGCCGTCCCCCGGGCGGTCGTCCATCCACATACCGCCGCGCTCCGGACCCGACAGGACCAGCCAGGCGCAGTATCCGCAGCCCTCGTGACTGAGCTTCAGCGCACCGGACGTGCACCGGTGGAAGAGCTCGTCACCCGCTGTCATCCAGGCGCTGTACGCGTCGTGGAACGCCTCTTCGCTCGCGAAGCCGGACCCCTGTGGCCTCCTGGCATCGTGCTCGAACAGGACACGCCCTCGTTCTTCCTCTGTCGCGAAGGGAAGCCCCAGGTAGTCATGGCGCAGGGCGATGTCCACGGCGGTCCACCGCCACCCCGCGTCCGTCCGACGCAGCATGCTGAGGCCGTAGCCCGGCCCGGCACCGCCGGCGCCGACTTCGAGCAGGAAGCCCGGTACTCCGCGGGCAGCGAGACACCCCACTGAGCCTCCGCCTCGGCGACCTCCGGCTCCGACAGCGGATCGGCGAACCGGAAGTGATGACCCACCGACCCGAACCCGTCCCAGGCTCCGAAGACCTGCCGCGCCTCGTCCACCCGGGCCAGTGCCTCGACCCGCTCACGGACACCGCTCCAGTTCGTTCTCACAGCCCCCATGAACGGAGAGCGTAGGCCAGGGGAACCGCGCCTCGCGGGGCGTACGGTCACCGTCGTGACGCCTACGCCGGGGCCTCCACCGGTTCCTCGGCGGTGACCTCACGCTCCTCCGCCGGGTTCTCGTCCCGGCTGAACAGGCACACGAACGCGCACGCGGCAGCGATCCCCGCCGCGACGAACCAGTTCCCGCCGGGCACGTCCCACGAGAGGGACAGGTCGAAGAGGATGCCCGCCAGCAGCGAACCGATCATGTTGCCGGCGCTGCGGAAGAAGTGCATGGCGCCCATGGCCTTGGCGAGCCGGTCGGCGGGGACCTTGCGGGCGACCCAGATGTCGAAGGACGGGACGAAGAGGATCTCGCCGAGGACGACGGTGAGGCAGCCGACGACCACCCAGGGCGCGGAGCGGCCCGCGCCGAACGCCGTGAACGCGACGACCATGCCCGCCAGGCCCAGCGCCATCACCGCGCCCGGCCGCAGGTGCTTGATCAGGAACTTGAACAGGGGGTACTGGAGGACCAGGACGGTCAGGCCCGTGATCCAGAAGGGGGCCGAGGGTGCCCACCCGGAGGCGTACTCCTCCATGTGCAGCGGGATGCCGACCATGAAGCCGATGGAGAGGAACCAGAACACGGCGGAGAGAAGGAAGTAGCGGGTGGCGCCGCGGACCTCGATGCCCTTGAAGACCGCCGTGCTGAACAGCGGGGCCCGGTCCACGCCGCTGTCCGGCGTCTTCCCGAAACCGTCCCTCGGGATGAACGCCGACGCCGCCAGGCAGAAGCCGATGAAGATCGCGAAGACGACGGAGAAGAGGGTGCGGAGGTCGACGTCCGCGAGGAGGCCGCCGGCCAGCGCGCCGCCGAAGAGGCCCACCTGGGCGGACATCTGGAACGTGGAGAAGGCCTTCGGGCGCTCGTCGTCGGGGTAGGAGACGAGGATGTTCTTCAGGCCGGGGAAGGCCGTGCCGGAGCCGAGGCCGATGAAGAGGGCCAGCACGCTGTACACGACGACACCACTGCCGAAGCCCATCAGGCCCAGCGCGACCGCCTCCGTCGCGGTGCCCGCGAACACCGCGCCGCGGATGCCGATCCGGGCGGCCACTCCCTCGTAGAAGAAGGTGGCGGCGAGGCGGCCGACGTACGTCATGCACATCACGACGCCGGCCCAGAAGCCGCTGTCGGTGCCGCCGAGGGAGGCGACGAGGACGGGGAACCAGATGAAGTTCCCGATGTGGGCGAGGAAGATGCCGGCGTTCACGCCGATCAGCGCTCGCCTGCGTTCGATGGTCACGCGGCGATTCCCTTCGGGTCGGTCACAGCGTCGGTGGCGCGCAGGGCCGCGATCGCGCGGGCGAGCGCCGGGCGGTCGATGTCCCTGCCCCGGACGACCGTCCTGAGGGGCAGTGCCGACAGCGGGCGGCCGGGGGCGGACGCGTGGAGGAGGTTGTAGGTGGCGGGGGCGCCGACGCTCAGCGGGTGCGCGCCCGTCGGGTCGCCGCTCAGCTCGTCGAAGTAGCGGCGGCCACCGACCGTGGCCTGGTGGCGCAGCGTCCCGTCCAGTGCGGCATCGTCGCCGCGCAGCAGGTCCAGCTCGCCGAGCAGCGAGTAGCCGTGGTAAGCACCGGTGTTGCCGGAGTCGGTGCCGACCAGCAGGTCGCCGCGGGCCAGCGCGGTCAGGGCGTTGCGGCGCATGTCGGCGAGGGCGGCGGTGCGGGTCTCCTGGACGCCGTACTCGATGCCGTACGGCTGCTCGATGCCCTTGACGAAGTCGAGGTTGCGGACGTCCTGGGTCTCGGCGAAGCCCTCGCGGCCGTATTCCGTCAGGAACTCGTCCCCTGTCATGATCATCGGCCGGAGCCCGGCGAGGGTCGACACGAACCGCGCCCCCTCGAACCCCTTCCAGTCGACCGCGTCGAGGGTGCGGTCGCGCACGGTGTGGGCGAAGAGGCGGAAGCCGCACTCGTACGCCCGGCGCGTCTCCTGGAGGGTGTTGCAGTCGATGACCGCCGTGACGCCGCGCTCCGCCGCGATGCGGGCGGTGAAGCGCAGGACGTGCTCCGACAGGCGGGAGAAACGGACCGGGCCGCCCGGCTGTTCCATGCCGTCGGTGAACATCACCTTCAGGAAGGTGCCGCCGCGCTCGGCGTTGGCGCGCAGGGCGTGGTCGAGGTCGGACTCGACGGCGAGCATGTGCACCGGGGCCGGGAACTCGACGCTGTGGCCGGTGCGGCCCGCCGCGTCGGTCGTCGCCGTGACCGCGTAGCCGCAGTGCGTGATCTCCGGGTACGGCCACCAGGAGGCCTCCCGGCCGGCCGCCCAGGCGTCGGCGGCCAGCGGGAAACCGAACATGTCCACGACGTGGGTGACCCCGTGGTAGAGGTACTGGAGGGCCACGATCCGGGGGTCCTCGACCGTGTCGTCCCAGTTGGCGGGGAGGGCGACATGGGCGTGCGTCTCGGTGTAGCCGGGCCACAGCTCGTGCTCCCCGCCCTGCCGGGGGCCGGTCTTCTCGAAGGCCGTGAAGACCCCGTCCCCGGTCGTGACGTCGAAGACCGCCTCGGGGTCGAGGGCCGGGACGGCCACCCCCCACAGCTGCCCACCGCTCCGTGGGGCGGGGGTCATCGGGCCACCTCGACCTTCAGGCGCAGGTCGATGGCGTCCAGGGCCTCCTCGTTGCGCTTGTTGACCTCGTCGCGGTCGGCGCCGGTGAAGATGATGTGACCGATCCAGTCGAAGTTGCTCTTGGAGAGGCGGCCGACCTCGACGCCGGGCTTCTTGTAGGCGAGGGCGCTGTGGAAGCCGGGCAGGTCCCGCAGGCCGTCGAAGCCGATGGACTCGACCGTGCCGGCGACCGGGGAGCCGAACCACTGGCCGCCCGCGATGGTCTCGCCGGGGAAGGGCAGTTCGGGGCGCTCGCCGAGGGCCTGACGGATGACCTCCAGGTAGGCGTCGACGCCGGAGCTGATCTGCATGAGGCTCGGCACGATGCCGCCGATGAGCCGGCCGTTGACCTCGCACAGCACCGGGCCGTCCGGGCCGAGCAGGAACTCGGTGTGGATGAAGCCGAAGTCGACGCCCAGCTCGTTCAGGACCTTCGTCGTCATCGCGAACAGCTCGTACTGGAGCGGGTGTCCGGTGAAGTACGTGGCGCCCATCTCGATGAAGTGCGGGAAGCCGCTGAGCGGGCGGTCGGTCAGCCCGAGGTTGACGACCTCGCCCTTGCCGAGCACGCAGGACTCCACCGAGATCAGCTCGCCGGTGACGAACTCCTCGATCAGGATGTCCGGGATGCGGACGACGCCGCGCCCGTAGTCGACGACCTCCGCCAGCTCGGCGAGGTAGGCGGTCAGGTCGTCCTCGTCCCTGAGGTGCAGGACGTGCAGGCTGGCGGTGCCGTCGGACGGCTTCACCACGCACGGGAAGCCGATCTCGCGGACGGCCGCCTCGACCTTCGTCGGGTCGGAGACGTGCGCGAAGCGCGGCTGGCGGACGCCCCGGCCGTCCAGCGTGAGGCGGGTGAGGTGCTTGTGACGGGCGTTGCGGGCGCCGTCGACGCTCATCCCGGGCAGCCCCAGCGCCTCGGCGACGGCTGCGGTGTGGACCGTGTGGTACTCGCTGTACGTGGTCACCCCGTCCACCGGGCGCTCGGCGTGGACCTCGCGGGCCAGGGCCGTCAGCTCCTCGATGGAGAAGGCCTTCTCGCTCTTGATGACGTGGCAGTTGGGGTGCGCGTAGGCGGCCTCGGTGAGCGGGGAGACGGCGAGGTAGAAGTCGGGGTCGACCGAGACGAGGGTGACGTCGTGGCCGAGATCGAGGACGCCCGCGATGCCGGCCATGCCGTTGGGGTTGCATTCGATCATGAGGATGTGCACGGGGACTCCTTGGGTGTGATGTGGGTGAATTCCGTTGCCGTGACGCTCAGTCGGCGTGGGTCCGGGCGGGCGCCGACGGCGTCCCGGCCTTCTCGATCGCCGCGAGTACGGCGGGCAGGTCCAGGCCCAGCGCGGCCATGACCTCCTCGTGGTCGCCGCCCTGCGAGGGCCAGCTCCGGTCGGCGCTGACCGACGTGACCCGGCAGTCGGGCAGCAGCAGGGCCAGCGCTTCGGCGACCCCGCCCTGGCCCCGGTGCTCCTCGACGACCACGAACCGGGAGTGGTGGCGGGCGAGTTCGGCCGCGGCCTCGGTCAGGTGCTCGTGGTCGAGGTACACGAGGTGCGCGTGGGCGGCGGTGGGCGCGGCCCTCCGGGCGGCGAGGGCGAGCCTGGTGCCCTCCTCGCCGACGGAGACCAGGCACACGCCCTCGTGGCCCGATCCAGCGGTGGGGGCCCCGAACTCCCAGTTGACGAGCGGCAGTTCGTCGCCGAGTACCGGGAGGGAGTCGTAGGTGGCGTTGCGCCCCGTACGGATGTAGTGCGGGCGCCCGGAGCGGACCGCCTCCCGTACGACCGCGCGCATCTCGGCGTCGCCGTACGGGGCCGCGATGGTCACGCCCGGCACGCTGCGCAGGATCGCCAGGTCCTCCAGGCAGTGGTGGGTGGTCCCGAACCAGGCGCCGGAGACACCGGCGTACGGCGCGACGACCGTGACCCCGGCGGCCAGGTAGCCGAGGGTCAGCTTCAGGCTCTCGGCGGCGCGCAGGGCGGCGAACGGGGCGAAGGTGCTGACGAACGGCTTGTGACCGCCGGCCGCGAGGCCCGCCGCCATGTCCACCATGGCCCCCTCGGCGATCCCGAGGTTGAGGAAACGCTCCGGGTGGGCGGCCTGGAAGGGGTGTCCCTTGCCGCCCAGATCCGCCTCCAGGCAGACGATCGTGTCGTCGGAGGCGGCGAGCCGGGTCAGCTCGTCCCGGTAGGCGTCACGACCGGAGAGGGTCACCGGTCGCTGGTCGGTGGGGAGCGCGCTTGCGGTTGCGGTTGCGGTTGCCGGAAGGCTCATCGGATCGCTCGCTTCCACTTGGCGGCGCGCGCCTCGTCGATGGTCACGTAGTGGCTGCCGGCCTTGCCCTCGACGGCTCGGACACCCTTGCCCTTGACCGTGTCGGCGATGACGGCGAGGGGGCGGCGGGCGGTCGAGCGGTCGTCCGCCAGCAGGCCGGTGAGGGCGCGCAGGTCGTGGCCGTCGGCCTCCGTCACGTCGAACCCGAACGCGGTGAAGCGTTCCGCGAGCCGGGGCAGTGGGGAGATGTCGGCGACCATGCCGTCGTTCTGGCCGCCGTTGCGGTCGACGACGAGCACGAAGTTGCCCAGTTGCTGCGCGGCGGCGACCTGGCAGGTCTCCCAGACCAGGCCCTCCTGCAGTTCGCCGTCCCCGGCGACCGCGATGCCGAGCCCGTGCCGCCCCCGCAGCCGCTGGGACAGCGCCCACCCGGCGGCGTACGGGACGCCGTGGCCGAGGCTGCCGGTGGGGAAGCGGACGCCGGGCACCTTGGGGCCGGGATGGCCGGTGTAGGGGTGGCCGGCGAGGCCGTACAGCGGGGCCGGGTTCTCCGGCAGGACCCCGCTGACGTGCAGGGCCGCGTAGAGCCCGGCGGCGGCGTGGCCCTTGCTGAGCACGACCTCGGTGCCGTCGCCGGCGGAGGCGCGGTGCAGCGCGGCGATCAGGATGTCGAGGACGGAGAGGCTGCCGCCGAGGTGGCAGCCGCGTGGGCTCGCCGCCATGTCGACCACCAGCCGACGGGCCTCGACGGCCCGTTCGGTGAGGGTGGCCACCAGGTCGGCCGGGTCACCGTCCCCGACCCGGGGTTCTTCGAGTACGGCCGTGGTCATCGCCGGCTCCCCCCGGGCAGGGCGAACCACCGGTGGACCGCGTCGGCGAGCAGCGTGCGGGCGGTGCGGTACTCCATGGGGTCGATGCGTTCCTCGTCGGTGTGGTCCAGGGAGGAGTCGCCCGGCCCGTACGCCACCATCGGGACGTCGTGCCAGGTCGTGGCCAGTGTGTTCATGTCGGACGTGCCCTTCTTCACCACGAAGCGGGGTCTGATCCCGGCCTGTGCGAAGGCCCGGGTGAAGACCTTGACCAGGGCGCTGGAGCGGCCTCCGGCGTGCCCGGGGGTGGCGCGCAGCACCTCGACCCGTACGTCGTCGCGGACGTGGGCCAGCGCGGCGGCCGTGAGCGCCTCGACGTCCGCCTCGGGCGGCACCCGGAAGTTGAGGATCCCGGTGGCCGTGCTGCGCTTCCGCCCGTTCTCCACCTGGACGTCGATGACCGCGCTGAGCGCGTCCGGCGCCTCGGCGAGCACCGCCGCCCGGATGCGGCCGAGGACGTCGATCAGGTGGTCCGGCGCGGACACGGCGTCCATCCCGGCGGAGTGGCCGCTGGGCACGGACGCGGTCACCCGGAGCTTGAACAGCCCGAAGTAGCCGAGGGTCAGGGTCCCGGAGCCGCTGGGCTCGCCGATGACGACGGCGTCGGCGGGGTACCGGTCACGGACGTGGAAGGCGCCCTTGGAGGACGAGATCTCCTCCTCGACCGCGCCGACCACGCACAGCCGACCGTCCTCGGGGATGTCCGCGTGGGCGAGCACCTCCAGGAAGTTGGCGAGGCTGCCCTTGGCGTCGACGCTGCCCCGCGCCCACAGTTCGCCGTCGCGCCACTCGGCCGGCCAGTGGTGCGGGACCGTGTCGAGGTGGCCGAGGAGCAGGAGCCGCCGGGGCCCGTCGCCGCGCGTGGCGACGAGGTTGCCCGCCTCGTCCACCTGGGCGTCGATGCCGCGCTCCCGGCACCACTCGGCGAGATACGCGGCGAGTTCGGCCTCGTCCCGCGACACCGACGGCACGCACGCGACCCGGGTGAGCAGCCCGAGATCGGCCGCCGGTTCCTTCGTACGCCAGAACCGGGTCCAGCCGGACGGCTCGCTCATCGTGTGCGGGCCGGTGATGGCGACGTCCGCGCCGCTGTCCTTCATGGCGATCTCGGCGGCACGCACCTTCTGCCGCATCCTGCCGCCCGCGTACTTGGCGCCCTCGCCCGGATAGGCGTCGTACAGCGTCGAGCCGGGCACGGCCGGGTCGGTCAGCAGCCCGGCGGTGCCGGTGACCAGCCGCAGATGGTCGGCGCCGAGCGCGCCGGTCAGCACGGCGGCGAGCACGTCCGCGTCCACGTTCAGCGGTGCCCCGCCGGCCGGGTCGGCGACCGGCGGCGACAGACAGACGACGTCGTACGCCTCCAGCAGCGCGGTGAGCCCGTCGACGTCGACCCCTGTCGGCACACCGGCGCGGTGATCCCGTACGACGAGGGTGCGCCCCTCGCCGGACACCGCCTTCAGCGGCCGGTTGGCCCTCCCGGCCACGAGCCCGCCGCGCGCGGCGACGGAGGTGAACACGCTCAGGCCGAGTGCCCGCAGCTCCCGTTCCACGGCGGGCAGGGTCACCCGCTCGTAGGCGTCGACCAGGTGCGTCATCTCCTCCGGCGGGCAGTACCGCACCGAGTCCCCGTTGGCCAGCCGCAGTTGGGGCATCGGCCGTCCGATCGCCCCGTAGTGCCGCTCGATGCCGGTGGCCCCGCCCGCGACGAGCAGCACCCGGGCACCCCGGGCCACCAGATCCGCGAGTTCCTTGTGGATGGTGCCGCGATCGAGGGTGGCGCTGCCGGCCTTGATGACGTACAGGGGGCGGGTGGGCTTGATGACGGGCCGGGTCGGCACGGAGGTGACCCGCGAGTCCGGAGCCGGGGCCGGCGTCGGCGTCACGGCCGGGATCGGGGTCACGGCCGGGATCGGGGTCACGGCCGGGGTCGGGGTCACGGCCGGGGTCGGCCGTTCCATCTGCGTCGTCATGGCGACACCGCCGTGGTCGGCAGGCCGGCCGACTCCTCGAAGCCGCTGATCAGGTTCATCGCCTGGACGGCCTGCCCCGCCGCGCCCTTGATGAGGTTGTCGAGGGCGGCGACGGCGACGACCTGGCCGCCCTGGACCGCGATGGCGACCTCGGCGACGTTCGAGCCGACGACCGCCTTGAGCATCGGGAAGTCCTGCGGGGCCCTGGGCGCCGGGCGGACCCGTACGAAGGGCTTGCCGACGTACGCCTTGGCGTAGGCCCGCTTGACGTCCAACGCGGTGACGCCGTCGCGGAGTTCGGCGTACGCGGTGACCATGATGCCCCGGGCCACGTCCAGGCTGTGGGTGGAGAACCGCAGGTCCACGGCCGCGCCGGTGAAGTCGGCGATGGCCTGCCGGACCTCGGGGGCGTGCCGGTGCCCGTACAGCTTGTGCACCCGGAAGTTGCCGGTGCGCTCGGCGGGGGGCTCGTTGCTGCCCCGGCCGCCACCGGTGGAGCCGGTCTTGGCGTCGACGACGACCCGGTCGGTGGCCAGCGGCTCGGCCCCGGCGAACAGGGGGTACAGGGCGTAGATCGTCGTGACGGCCATGCAGCCGGGCAGGTTCACGAACCGCCCGGTCGGCGTCTCGGTGCTCAGCTCCGGTACGTAGTAGGCGAAGTCCTCCAGCGGCGGGTGCTCGGCGGTCTTCGGGTAGTGGGCCCGCACCTCGTCCTCGGCCCGCAGCCGGAAGTCACCGCCCAGGTTCAGCACCCGCTTGGCCTGCGACGCGATCAGCGGCAGCCGCTCGGGCAGCGCCCCGGTGGGCAGACAGCCGAAGGCCACGTCGACGGGGTCGGTCTCCGCCAGCTCGGCCAGCGGCCGGAACCTCAGCCCGCCCGCCTTCGGATGGTTGCGCAGCCACGGGTGCACGCTGCCGATGGCGGCACCGGCGGCCCGCTCGGCGGACAGGAAGGCGAGTTCGACGTGCGGATGCTCAAGGAGGAGCCGGATGACCTCGCCCCCGGTGTATCCGCTGGCACCGACGACGGCGACGCGGATCCTGTCGTGTGTGAGTCCGGTGTCAGCCAAGGCGGGCCGCCTTCTCGTACGGCCGCACGTACGCGCGGTCCCCGACGAGCTTGCGGATGGCGTCGGGGCGCCGGGCGACCTTGCGGAAGGCGTCGGCGTAACGCAGGATCCGCTCGTACTCGACCGGGGAGCGCAGCTCGCGGCAGAGGACGAGGGTGGAGTCGAGCATGCCGAGCGTGACGGGGAAGTCCTCCGGCCGGTGGTCGCGCACGGCGCCCGGGTTGAGGGTGAACGGATAGCCGTTGCCGAAGCCGTCCCGGTGCTGGAAGGGCAGATGGCACGGGATGGGTGTGTTCTGCCACTCGCGCGCCGGCACACCCTCGGCGACCAGCAGCTCGTGCACGGCCTCCTTGACGGCGTACACGGGCAGGTCGTCCAGGCCGACGGCCTCGGGGTGCAGGGTGACCCGGTACATGTTGTACGCGTGGACGTGCCCGTCCGGCACGTGCGGCGGAGTGAACAGCCCGGTCCCGTGGAGGGCCTCCCCCAGCAGCGCGGCGTTACGGGCCCGGATCTCGTCGTAGTACGGCAGCCGCTTGAGCTGGCTGCTGCCGAAGGCCGCGGCGACCCAGGACATCCCGTAGTCGATGCCGTGCCGGGCGAGGTAGGAGACCGCCCGCTCGTACGACTCCTCCCGGGCGAAGAAGGCGATGCCGCCCTCCCCGCCGAGCGGGAAGTTCTTGTCGGCCATCAGGCTCTGCCCGGCCGCGTCGCCGAGGGATCCGGCGACCCGGTCGCCGATCTTCGCGGAGTGGGCGTGGGAGGCGTCCTCGACGAGGGCGATGCCGTGCCGGTCGGCGAGGGCGCGCAGGGCGGGCACGTCGGCGGGCAGACCATGGACGTGCACGGGCATGAGCGCCCGGGTCCGGTCGGTGATCGCTTCGGCCGCGGCGGCCGGGTCCATGCAGTAGGTGACCGGGTCGACGTCGACGAACACGGGAACGGCGTGGGCCGCGACGACCGCCTGCGCGGTGGCGATGAACGTGAACGCCGGCACGATGACCTCGTCGCCCGGCCGCACCCCGGCACCCACGAGCGCCATGTGCAGGCTGGACGTACCGCTGGCCGTGGGCAGCGCGAACCCGGCGCCCACGTACGCCCGGTAGGCCTCGGCGAAGTCCGCGACGACCTTCTCGGGCGTCTGGCGCTGGGCGAGCATCAGGTTGAACACGTCTTCCTTGGTGATGACGGGGAAGAGCGTGCGGCGCATGGCCTTGGGGATGATCTCGCCGCCGCCCAGGGCGGCGAGTTCGCCGTCGAGGTCCGCCGGATTCGGCAGCGGCAACGGCGAGTTCGGGAAGTCGGTGATCATGACTGGGTCGCTCCGGAGGTCACGGCGGGTCGGTGCTGTGCCGCCTGGGCCTGTGCCGCCTGGGCCTGTGCCGCCTGGGTCGGTGCCGCCTGGGCCTGTGCCGCCTGGGTCAGGGCCATCCGCAGGCAGGCGGCGACCAGCGGGCTGAGCCGGTAGTTGAACTGCACGCCGGGCACGAGGCCGGCGTCCGCCTCCTCCTGCGTCCACATCGTCCGCAGGTCGTAGGCGCCGAAGATCTTCAGCCGCTCGGCGCGGGCCCACAGACGCGGGTCGTCGGTGAGCACGGCGGCGGCCGGGCCGAAGCCGAGGCCGGTCAGGTCCACGACCAGCGCCGGCGCG
>NZ_LRTR01000688.1 GCF_001550375.1 Streptomyces europaeiscabiei
CACTCCGGCCCTTGCCGTCGTCAGGCGTACGAGCCCGTCGACGGCGACCGCCGCACGCCGCCGCCGGGGGACCACGGCGCGCCGGTGCAGCACCACGTACCCGTCGTCGGCGACGGCGTCCAGAATCCCTCCGTACAGCACGAACGCCGTGCGGATGCAGGGACGTGCGACGGGGTCGAGCATGGCGAGGCCCGGCGCGGCCTCGCGGTAGACGCCGCGGGTGAGGTCCTCGAAGGCCCGCAGTGCCTGGGTGATCCGCCGGTCGCTGTGGCCGGTGCGGCGGCTCCACGACAACAGCTCCCGGTCCACGCCGTGCGCACCCAACAGGTCGGCGGGGAGGTAGACGCGGCCGCGGTCGAGGTCCTCGCCCACGTCGCGCAGGAAGTTGGTCAGCTGGAAGGCGAGTCCCAGGGCGGCCGCGTGCGGGGCGGCCTCCTCACGCGGGACCACCGTTCCCAGGATCGGCAGCATCTGCAGCCCGATCACGGCGGCGGAGCCGTGCATGTAGGTGCGCAGGGCGTCGTAGGTCGGGTAGTCGGTGACGTCCAGGTCGCTGCGCATGGACGCCATGAAGTCGCTGAAGTGCCGGTGGTCGATGGCGTAGCGGCGGGCGGTGTCAGCGAGTGCGAGGACGACCGGCTCGGGGCTGTCGCCGTCGCGCAGGCCCCGTTCGAGGCGTTCGTGCAGGAGGGCGAGGTCCGCCGCGCGGCGGTGCTGCGGCACGCCCGCCGCCGGACGGTCGACGATGTCGTCGGCCCAGCGGGCGAAGCCGTAGAGCGCGTGCACGGCGGGGCGGCGTTCCACGGGCAGCAGCCGGGTGGCGAGGAAGTAGGTCCTGCCGTGCCTGGCGTTGAGGCGGCGGCAGCGCGTGTAGGCGTCGCGCAGGGCCGGCTCGGTGATGCCCGCCGCGTCGAGTTCGCGGGCGGTCATGAAGGCGTTCCTTCCGATGCGGTCGGCGCGGTGCGGACGCGCCTGGGGGCGGGTGTCGCGTGCCGCCCGGTGATCCGGGCGGCGGCGAGTTTGCCGGACAGCAGCACAGTCGGCACGCCGACGCCCGGTGTGGTGCCGCAGCCGGCGAGTACGGCGTTCGCGGTGCCGCGCACGAGGTTGCGCGGCCGGAACGGGCCGGTCTGCGCGAAGGTGTGAGCGGCCGAGAAGGGGGTGCCCGCCGCGTGCCCCTGGGCGTGCCAGTCGGCCGGTGTGACCAGGGTCTGCTCCTCGACGGCGTCGGCGATACCGTCGAGTCCTCGCCGTTCCAGCACCCGCAGGACGCTGTCGCGGTAGCGCGGAGCCAGGTCGCCCCACGCGGCGGCGTCCGGTCCGATGTCGGTGTTCGGGCAGGGGGCGAGGATGTAGTGGAGGTGGTGGCCGGGCGGGGCGAGGGTCGGGTCGGTGGCGGTGGGACGGGTGATCAGCAGCGAGGGATCGCTCATCAGGCGCCCGGTGCGGGTGAGTTCGTCGAAGGTGCGCCGCCATGCGGCCCCGAAGGACAGCGTGTGGTGCGCGAGTCCGGGCCAGGTCCGGTCGGTGCCGGCGTGCAGGACGACGGCCGACGGCGCATGCCTGATCCGTAGTGGGCGACGTGGCGTGCGGCCGAGCAGGGCGTAGGTGACGGGCAGGTCCGGAGTGAGGACGACGGCGTCGCACGGGATGCGCTGTTGTGCGGTGACCACGGCGGTGACGCGGTCGCCCGAGCGTTCCAGCCGGATGACCTCCTGGCCGAAACGCAGGTCGGCGCCCGCCTCGGCGGCGGCGTCCGCCATGGCCTGCGGAAGGGCGTGCATGCCGCCTCGGGGGAAGTACACGCCGGCCACCGTGTCCATGTAGGCGATCACGGCGTACGCGGCGAGCGCCCGTGCCGGCGCGACCCCGGCGTACAGCGACTGGAAGGAGAAGACGCGGCGCAGGCGTTCGTCGCGCAGGTGGCGGCCGATCCGCGCGTCCAGCCGTCCGAAGCCGCCCAGCGCGGCGAGCCGGGCGAGGTCCGGGGTGAGCAGTTGGAAGGGTGAGTCGAAGTTGGTGTCGATGAAGCGCCTCATCTGCGCCCGGTACAACTGCTCCAGCCACCGGCGCAGTTGTCGGTATCCCGCGGCCTCCTCGGCACCCGCGAAGCGTTCGATCTCCGCTTCCATGGCCTCGGCTTCGGTGTGTACGTCGAGGCTGCTGCCGTCGGCGAACAGGGCCCGGTAGGCCGGGTGCAGGGGGACGAGTTCGACCCGGTCGCGCAGGTTCTCGCCGACCGCGGCGAAGGCCTCGTCCGCCAGCTCCGGCATAGTAAGCACGGTAGGCCCGGTGTCGATGCGGTAGCCGCCGCGCACCAGGCGGCCGGCGCGCCCGCCGGGCAACGCGTCGCGCTCGACGAGGGTGACCCGGCGGCCGGCACCGAGCAGATGCAGTGCGGCCGCCAGGCCGGAGAGTCCGCCACCGACGACCACGACGTGATCCGTGCGCCCGACAACGGACCTGGTCATCGGGCGGCCCCTTCGACGGCGCCCAGCAGGAGCGAGACCCCGATGCCGTCCACGGGACCGGTCGCGCCGCAGGAGGGCGGTGGCGTCGGCGCGCTGCCGGCCGTGGCGTGCAGCAGCTCCCGCAGGCGCAGCCGGCCCTCCGCTTCGAGCGGGGCGGACTCGAGATGGCGCAGTCCCCGCGTGACCAGCCGGGCGATCTTCGCCTCGACGATGTCGCGCGCACCGGTGCGGACGAGGACGTCACCGACCTCGGCGAGACCGTTCTCCGAGAGATCGGCGCTGCCGAGCGACTGCCGCAGCAGGGTGAGGGCATGCCGATCGCCGGCCGCCTCGGCGCGGGCCTGCGCCACGGCGACCAGATAGGTGGGTTTGCCCGCCCGAATGTCTCCCCCGGTGGGTTTGCCGGTGTGCCGGGGACCGCCGAAGACATCGCCGAGGTCGTCCCGGAGCTGGAAGGCGATACCGACGCACCGGCCCGCCGAGCACAGGGCCCGGGTCCGCGCGGCGTCCGCGCCCGCCAGAGCGGCTCCGAGGGCCAGCGGACGCTCCACGGAGTACAGGGCGCTCTTCAGGCAGGCGGCGCGGATCGCGCGGGCCAGCGACCTGGAGGACGTGGCCTGGCCCTGGATGTCCAGGTACTGCCCGGCCACCATCTCGGTGCGCATGGTGCTCCACAGCTCGCGGACGACGCGGTCGGTGGCCGACGCGGTCCTGGTGTCCGCGACGATGTCGTCCGCCCAGGCCAGGGCCAGATCACCGGCGAGGATCGCCGCGGCCTCCCCGAAGCGCGTCCCGTGCGCGGGAGCCATGCCGTCGGCGTACTGCGCGGCGACGTCGGCGTGCAGGGCGAGCCGTCCGCGACGCAGCCGGGAGCCGTCCATGACATCGTCGTGGACCAACGCACAGGTCTGGATCAGTTCGAGTGCGGCGCCGATGCGCAGGGCGGCCCCCGCCTCGGCGGCCCCTCCACCGCACGCGCGCAGGGCCCACCACACGAAGCGCGGACGCATGAGTTTGCCGCCGTCCAGGGCGAAACGCGCGACGCGCTCGGCCAGATCCCCAGCGAACACCGGGTCGAGGGCGGCGGCGCGTTCGGTGCGCTCCGACAGCAGGCCCTCCAGCACGCGTCGCACGGCCCCTGGGACGTCACTGTCGACGGCGTGCAGTTCGCCTGCGCCGGGCGGCGGATGCGAGAGGCCTTCCTGCCGCGTACCGGCGGCGGAGTCGCGGCCCCCGGGGCGCGGATCGCCGTCGGCAGGCTCCCGCGGGGGCGCCGCCCGGGATCCGGGCGGTGACGCAGCCAGAGGGTGGTCCTTCGCGTCGCTGGGGCCCATCACGGTTCCTTCCGTCGCAAACACAGCGGGTGCCTGTTTCAACGCCTTCCGCGGCAGAGGCGCACGCGGATGCGCCGGAGGGGTGAAAAGGTGCGGCTCCTTCACGGCCCGAGGGCCATCCGTGCGACGGCGCGGTGCCAACCGGAGCAAAGCGCTGCCCAGGCGATGCAGGTTGTCCTCTCCTCGCCCGTCCTCCCAGGGTGGAGGAGTTTCGGGAGCCGAGCGATGCGAACCCGACGCGGACGGAAACGGGTGCGCCCGGATGCGCCCGTCACCTCGCACCGCCGAGACGACCACGCGCCGTTCGCACCACCGTCACTCCCTCACGCCCCCCGCACGGCCGACAATCCGGTCGAGCCTGCATCCGCCGCGGACCCCGGGGCGGAAAGCTTGCGAGAGGCCGACGGCCGCACGCATTCCGTCGGCGCGGACGGACGGGGAGGGAGCCGCAGGTGCTGGAAGCTGACGTGGCCATCGTGGGCGCGGGAGCGGCCGGGCTGTCGCTCGCCCACCGGCTGTCACGCACCGCCCCAGGCAGTCGCCACCTGTCGGTGATCCTGATGGACGCCCCGCCCGGCCCGCTGCGTCCTCCGAGCCGCACCTGGTGCTTCTGGGAGAAAGGGCCCGGCCCCTACGACGCCGCCCTCAGCGCCGTCTGGCGGCGGCTGCGGGTGCGTACTCCCGAGGGGCGGATCCTCGAAGAGGACATCGCGCCCCTGACCTACAAGATGATCCGCTCCGACGATTTCGAGGAACTCGTCGCGCGCGCGCTGGCACGCAGCGACGAGGTCCGCCGTCTGGAGGCGGTCGTCGAGACGGTGGACGGCGTCGCCGGGGGAGCCGAGATCCGCGCCCGCACCGGCCTGGGCGCCCCCGTGACGGTACGTGCCCGCTGGGTCTTCGACTCCCGGCCCCTCCAGAGCCTGCCTGCCGCCCGCACCACCCTGTTGCAGCACTTCCACGGCTGGTTCGTCCGCACCGAGCAACCGGTGTTCGATCGCGGCACGGTGGAGTTCATGGACTTCCGGGTCCCGCAGCCGCCCGGCGGACTCGCCTTCGGCTATGTCCTGCCCACCGACAGCCGACAGGCACTCCTGGAGTACACCGAGTTCTCCGGTGCCGCCCTGTCCCACGACGCCTACGACGCCGCGTTGCGCCGCTACACCGAGGAGGTGCTGGGCCTCAGCGGCTTCGAGATCGTCTCGACCGAGACCGGAGTGATCCCCATGACCGACGCGCGCTTCGAGCGCCGGTCGGGGCCTTCCGTGTTCCGCATCGGTACGGCGGGCGGCGCCACACGGCCGTCCACGGGCTACACCTTCTCCGCCATCCAGCGGCAGACGCGAGCGGTCGCCGACGCGTTGCGCGCCGGACGGCACCCGCTGCCTCCCCCCGCCCACAAGGCCCGCTCGCGCGCGATGGACGCGGTACTGCTGAGAGCCCTGGACAGCGGCCGGGTCGACGGCGCCGCCTTCTTCGCGCGGCTGTTCTCGCGGCTCCCGACCCAGCGGCTGCTGCGCTTCCTGGACGGTGAAACCCGCCTCCACGAGGACCTCGCCATCGGCGTCCGCACGCCCGTGCTGCCGATGCTCCGCTCCGCCGCGGAACTGTCCTGGCTGCCCCGCAGGCCCGCCCCACACCCCATCTCCGGCAGACCACTGCCCGACCGTGATCCCGGCCGCCCATGACCCGCACGGACGCCTCCGGGTCCCCCGGCCCCCGTACACCGCCCCCCGTACACCGCCCTCCGTGCACCCGGCCTCTGTACACCCGACAACCTACGGAGACCTCATGACGCTGCTCCGCGACGAGGATCTGGCCGCCGCGTTCGACCACGCCTCTCGTAGCTACGACACTCTGGTCGCCGCCAACCCCGGCTACCACGCCCATCTGCGCCGCTCGGCGCGCCGCCTCGGCCTGCCCCGAGGCGGCACCGGCCTGCGCGTCCTGGACCTCGGCTGCGGCACCGGTGCGTCCACCGCCGCGCTCTGCGCCGTGCTCCCCGGTGCCGAGATCACCGCGGTGGACGCCTCGGCAGGCATGTTGGAGCGGGCGGCCCGCAAACCCTGGCGCCACGGGGTGCGCTTCGTGCGCGCGCCCGCCGAACGCCTGGTGGAGGCCGGTGTGTCGGGGCCGTTCGACGCCGTGTTCGCGGCCTATCTCTTCCGGAACGTCACCGATCCCGACGCCGTCCTGTCGACGGTGCGCGACGTACTGGCGCCGCGGGGACGCCTGGCGGTGCACGAGTACACCCTCAGCGGCCGAGCCACCCACCGCGCCGTGTGGACGGGGGTGTGCCGAGGCATGGTCCTGCCCGTCGCAGCCCTCCTCGGCGACGGTGGCCTCTACCGTCATCTGTGGCGCAGCGTGGTCGAGTTCGACACCGCGGACGCCTTCGCCGCCCGGGTCCGCTCCCACGGCTTCGAAACCGTCAAGGTGCTGCCCCTGCCCGGATGGCAGACCGGCATCACGCACACGGTCGTCGCCCGCCGACCGGCCACCACCGAGGACGGCCGATGAGGGCTTCCCGGCGCACCGACCCGATGAGGCACGGCAGGGACCGGCGGGCCCGCAGGCTGGACGCCGTGCCGGGCGCCCCGCGCTTCACGGGCGGCCCGCCCCCGACCACGGCGGTCATCGGGGGCGGCATCGCCGGACTGGCGGCCGCGACGGCCCTCGCCGAACGCGGCATGCGGGTCACCCTCTACGAACGGGAGCCGACCCTCGGCGGACGTCTGGCCGGCTGGCCGACCGTTCTGTCGGACGGCACCACCGTCACCATGAGCCGCGGCTTCCACGCGTTCTTCCGCCAGTACTACAACCTGCGCGGACTGCTGCGGCGCACCGACCCCGGTCTGACGCGTCTGCGGGGACTGCCCGACTATCCCCTACGGCACGCCGACGGTCTCGACGACAGTTTCCGGCACGTCCCGCGCACCCCGCCGTGGAGCGCGCTCGGATTCGTCGCCCTGAGCCCCGCCTTCGGCCTCCGCGACCTGTTCCGCATGAACCCGGTCGCCGCGCTGCCCCTTCTGGACGTCCGGGTTCCCGAGGTCCACACCCGTCTCGACGACGTCAGCGCCCGCGACTTCCTCGACGCGATCCGTTTCCCCGAGGCCGCGCGGCACCTCGCGTTCGAGGTGTTCTCCCGCAGCTTCTTCGCCGACGCCCGCGAACTGTCCGCGGCCGAGATGGTGCTCATGTTCCACATCTACTTCCTCGGTTCGGCGGAGGGGCTCCTGTTCGACGTACCCGAGGAACCCTTCCCCACCGCCCTGTGGAACCCTCTCTCCGACTACCTGAGCGGCCACGGAGCCGACCTGCGCATCGGAACCCCGGTCGAGATGATCGAGCCCACGTCCGACGGCGGCTTCCTCGTCGCCGCCGGCCAGGAGGAACAGTGCCATGACGCCGTCGTCCTGGCACTGGACACGGTCGGCCTCCGCTCCCTCGTCGGACGCTCCCCGCACCTGGGCGACGCCGCGTGGCGCGAGCGAGTGGCCACCCTGCGGAGCACGCCGCCGTTCCTGGTCTCCCGCCTGTGGCTGGACCGCCCCGTCGCCGCCGGCCGTCCCGGCTTCCTGGGCACCAGCGGCTACGGCACGCTCGACAACGTCAGCGTGCTCGATCGCTGGGAGGGCGAGGCGGCGCGTTGGGCCGCCCGCACCGGCGGCTCCGTCGTGGAACTGCACGCCTACGCCCTACCCGACCACTCACCCCATGACGTCGAACAGAAGCGTCTGCTGGAGCAGTTGCACCGGGTCTACCCCGAGACGCGCGAGGCGGCCGTGCTGGACGAACGGCACGAGTGGCGGGCCGACTGCCCGCTGTTCCCGGTCGGCGAGTACGACAACCGGCCCACGGTTCGCACCAGCGACCCCGGACTGGTGGTGGCCGGGGACCTGGTCCGCACCGGCCTCCCGGTCGCCCTCATGGAGCGCGCGGCCACGAGCGGGTTCCTCGCCGCCAACGCGCTGCTCGAGCGGTGGGGAGTCAGCGGCCAGACCCTGTGGACCGTACCCGACCGCGGCCGCGGCCCGCTGCTGCGCCGCCTCGCGCGACTCGGATGATGCCGTCGTGGGGGTTGGAGCTCGCAGCCTGCGTTCGACATGGCCTGGGCACCACTGTTCTTCGCGGCAGGCCAGTACGGTCTGGCGTTCCTCGACATCTGTCTGCTGCCGACCGCACCCGGCACGGCGATACTGCTCCCTTCAGTGCAGGAGCCCGGCCGCCTGCCTGTTCCTCGTTCCCGACGGTTGCCACACCTGTCACATGTGAAAGGGGGCTGGCCGACCATGGAACGTCTTCACGAAGGGGCTGAGGGGGCTGAGGGGCCCGACAGGTTGCATCAGCGTCCCGAAGGCCTCAGCGACACAACGGCCGAGGCGCTTGGTCGTTGTCCAAGGCACTGGAGACCACAGAGCGTGCCCGAGGGCACTTGTTCACGATGTCAGTCCGGTTTCTCACGGCAGGGGTACGGCGCTGTAGTCGTCGGCGCACGAATAGGTGAAGCTGCTGCCCGCCGCGCCCGATGGGAAGTCCATGACGCCGTAGTGGAAGTGGTTCAGCGTCGTGTCGCTGCGATCGAGGCGGACGTTCTGCGGGTACTCCGGTGCGCCGCGCTGGTTCAGGCACGACGTCCGGGGGCTCCGCAAGGACGGGTCTCCGGCCGACGCGAACACCAGTTGCACACCACTGGACGTACGGTCCACGGAGAGGACGACGGCGAAGAACTCGTCGCTGTAGCGGGAGATGCCGATGCGGGGCACGGTCGCGGTGCCCAGTTCGGCGTCCGAGTAGTCGTTCTGACAGGAATAGCGGAGGACGTATCTTCCCGACACGAGCAGCGGGAAGGTGAGCGTCCCGTCGAAAGCGCCGGGCCGGGCCGTCTCGGCGTCCCACGCGGTCGGACGCACCGTGAACGTCCCGTCCGGTCCCCGCACCACGAGACACGTGGTGTCCGGCTCGCGGAGATCCGCCTCGCCTCGCGCCCGCAGTGCGACGGTGAGCTGATGGCCGTCCGTCTCCTCCACAGCGGTCACCGTGGCCGCGTACCCCGGGTGCCGATATCGGGACACACCCGGTGTCCCTGTCGTGAACGTGGGCGGCTCGGGTGCCGCGGCCGACGGAGCCCGGACCTGCTCCGCCGGTGTGCCTGCGGGGGTGTCGGGGTCCCGGGGCGGGGTGGTCCCGCTCGACGGCTTCCCGTCACCGAACGGCTCGGCCGAGGCGGTGACCCTTGTGCTGGGCACGGCGTCCGGTTTCCCGTCCCCGGACTCGGTCCCGCCGTCCTGTCCGGCCAGCGACACACCCGTCACGACGAGCAGGCTCGCCGCCAGCACCAGGGCGGCGGTGAGAGCGAGCCTCCTACCGGCGGCAGGCGTGGGAACGGGACTTCGCAGCGGGCCGATCGGGC
Source organism: Streptomyces europaeiscabiei (assembly GCF_001550375.1). Lineage (GTDB taxonomy): Bacteria > Actinomycetota > Actinomycetes > Streptomycetales > Streptomycetaceae > Streptomyces > Streptomyces europaeiscabiei. The sequence continues at coordinate 9,222 of NZ_LRTR01000688.1, forward strand.
TGGTGGGGGTGTGCCCGGCCGCCGGACCTCCGGCAGGCACGTACGCGGTCGCCGTCGGCTGACGGTGAGCGCCCGCGGACTGCGGGTCGAGCGCGGTCGGCGGATGGGTGACGGCCAGCAGGCCCTCCGAACTCCGGCGCACCGAACGGGCGACGGAGTCCGGGAGCCACCGGTAGGTACCGCGGCCGTCGGGACGCGGCAGCTCCGTGAGCATGCCGGGGACCTCGGCCGGTGACGGTCGGACGTCCGGGTCCCGTCCGAGGCACTTCCGCACGATCGCCCCCACATCCGGCGGCAGGGACGACAGTGACGGGGTCCGGCCGTCGACGGAGTCGGCCGCGAGCGGGGTGCCCTGTGCGGAGAGCACCACCTCGCCCGATGCCTCGGCGAGCACGACTCCGAGAGAGAACATGTCGCTCTGCGGACCGACCCGTTGAGCGAGCAACTGCTCGGGGGAGGCGTAGACGACGCTGCCGACGAACTGCCCCGTCGAGGTCAGTCCGACGTGTCCCACAGGCCGTGCGACCCCGAAGTCGACCAGGCGTGGTCCGGTCTCGGCGAGGATGATGTTGGACGGCTTCACATCGCGATGCACGATGCCGGCGGCGTGAATCGCCGTCAGTGCCTCCGCCAGGCTGGCTGCCAGGACACGCACGCTGCCGTCGGGCAACCGGCCGTGCGCGGCCAGTACGTCCGCGAGGTTCGGGCCGTTGACGAGTTCCGTCGCCAGCCAGGGCACGTCCGCGTCGGCGTCGAAGTCGACGAGCTGCGCGGTGTGCACACTGCGGACCGCGCGAGCGATCTCGATCTCCCGGGCGAAGCGTTCACGGTAACCGGGTTCCGCTGAGAGATCGGCCCGGATCGTCTTGAGCGCCACAAGCAGACCGCCGCCGGTACGGCGGGCGAGGTACACGCTGCCCATGCCGCCCGAGCCCAGACGGCCCATCAGCTCGAACGGGCCGACGCGCCCAGGATCCGTACCATGTCGAAGCGGCTCCACCACGCTGCACCATCACCCGTCCGTCGACGTCCCCGAAGACCGCCACGCCGTCTGCCGGGAGCCATGACCTACGGTCGGGGCGGGGCCACGGACACAGCAAGGCCGGGAGACCCGCGCCCCCGTGCCGAAACGGCTCCGATCGAAGGTGAGCCGAGAGATGACATTCTGACGAGCCGCACGCAACCGCCACAGGGCGCGCAGCAGCGCAAACAGCGCGCGGACGTATCGACGGGTACGACATCGCGCCCCCTAGCGGGGTACGAGAGGTGCAGTGAGGCTTGTCCACGGTCGTTCCCCGACGGCAGCAGCCCTTCCCGAGGCAGCTCCTGCCGATCCCCGCATTCCGGGAGGACTCTCCTCCATGCGGCAGGCTCCGTCGTGAGGCCGACCCCGTCGGCTGGGCGGCCTGGAATGCCCGGGTGCACTCCGCCACAGTCGCGGTCACATTGTCACAAATCCGTACGGAGACGGTTCTCTCTCGATGTGAGTGGGTTGCAGTGCCGCGTCCGTGCGGCACGATCACCCAGACATTCCGATTCCCGGGGGGCTTCTCATGGCTTACGCAACTCGTTCACGCCGTACCACCGCCGCACTCGCCGTCCTCTCGCTCGGCATCATGGCGCTGACCGCCTGCAACGGCGACGCGGAGAAGGACACGGCCGCCCCGAGCGCGACAGCGAGCCCGTCCGCTGCCGACAGAGGCAAGGAGAGCGACACGCCTTCGACGGCCGGCCCTGGCGACGGGGGCAGCGACAAGGGCGACTCGTCCGGCAGCCCCGAGAGCGCCCCGCCGTCCTCGGAACCCGGGGTGGACGACGATCAGGACGGTGGCGTGGGCATGTGCGAGACGACCGACTTGAGCTACAAGGTCACCGTCGCGTCCAAGCTCGTCAACCACGCCCTGCTGACCGCGACCAACAAGAGCGGCGACCCCTGTCTGCTGCCGGTGAACGAGCTGGTGATCACGATTCCGGGGCTCGACGGCGCCGCCGAGCACATGGGCCCCGACGGAAAGGACTGGATCATGGAGGCCGGCGAGAGCGCCTACGCCGGGATCCTGTTCGCCCGCGCCGACACGGCGGGCGGCAAGAGCACCGACCAGGTGGAAGTCGCACTCACCGCCTCCGAGAGCCCGGCGACCGTGGCGATCGACGACGGCCCCGTGACGGTCAACGACGGCCAGGTCACCAGTTTCTTCGGCACCGCCGAGGACGCGCTCACCTACTGACCACCGCGCCGGACTGCTCCCGGCCCGCACCCGGGCACGTACGCGGTGAGACGTGCCCTCCGACGGCTCGGCCCGCGGGTACGGGCCGGACCTGCACCGGCCCGGTGCCCACGCCGACAGCCCCGCCCCTGTGACGCCACACCGGATACCACCGCGGAGAGGTCGCCTGCCATCGCGGACAGATCACCGAGGGAACCATGGCGGCCCCTCTCGTGTCGACCTTCGGGACGGCCGGCCCACGTCACCTGGCCATGCCCTCAAGGACACGGGTTCAACCTGTCGGCGCGATCGTCCTCGCCACCCTCCCACGCCCGCCAGGTCCTCAACGCCAAGGCACAGTGCCGCCGTGCCTGAGAGGCTCGCCCTGTTCCCACCCGGCGTGCCCCAACAGCGGACAGGTCGCCGACCGGCTCACGGCTCTGGGCTACACCGACGTCCGCAAGTACCGCGAAGGCATCCAGGACTGGGTGGAGGCGGACCTCCCCACCGAATCCGCCTGACCTCCGCCCGGGGAAGGGCCCGGCCGAGGCCCCCTGCCCTCCCCCGGCAGGCGGTGCTGCCGCGAAGGCGTGCGCCGGCCCCGTCCAGCTCTCCGGCACGCCGCAAGGCACATGTGGCCCGGGAAGCCCAACCGCCCGCTGTCGATCCCGCGCGTCACACAGTCGTTCCGGCGCGTTCGGCCCGTTCCACCCGGTGCTGTCCGTCCGGTCGGCAAGGCGCGGATCCGGCCCGGCCCCCGCAGGTACGGGAGCCGGGCCGGAGGGTTCACCGGCGCCGGGCACCGGTCACCGTCGTGACGTCACCTCACGGACGCCGTCCACCACAATCCGTCTGGAAGCGCGCCGCCGTCAGCACCGCCGAGGTCGCCTGCGCAGAGGAACACTGATGGCACACAACTGCCATACGAACCGGGATACTTGGAGTCTCCGAGCCCGCTCGACCACCACTACTTCGACAGGCCCGCCTCGCGGGGCCGTATGGGAGTGCTCCACATGCTTGACTCCTCCACCCAGATCAGGATGGCGCGCCCGTCCCGGGACCTCGCCGCCGCCGAACGCTTCTACGTCCAGGGACTCGGGCTCGATGTCCTGTGGCGAACCACCGAGCGCGTCTCCGGCGAGCACGACCTGCTCATGGTCGGCCCGCCCGCCGGTACGTGGCACTTCGAGATCACCCACGATCCGGAGAACCCGCTGGAGCCCACCCCCACCGTGGACGACCTCTTCGTCGTCTACCTCGGCACTCCCGTCACCGAGGAGCAGATCGAACGCCTCCTGGCCGCAGGGGGAACCAGAGTCACCGCCCACAATCCGTATTGGGACCGGTACGGAGTGACGATCGCGGACCCGGACGGCTACCGCCTCGTCCTGTGCACGCGCTCTTGGAACGCATGACGCCAGGCAAGTGGCGCGCCAACCGGGCGAGAGCAGGGGCAAGCCTGCCCAGGCATGGCTGATTCCAGGAGGCGGCCCCCGTGCCGACCTGCGAGCCCCCTCCTCCGCAGTGCACAGGCACCGCCGGCGGTGAGTGACCAACTGCCAGGCGGGCCTGGGCCCTGCACCGGGCGTCGGACGCCGCCTCGGACACCGCCTCCGACGCCGTCGACTCTGGTGCTTGTTCCTCCCCAAGCGCTGGGATCTCACCTCGCGGCGGTCCGATCCGGGCAAGGCGACCCGTCGCGAGCTTCTCAAGGGCGCCCTTGAGACCCTCTCCGCGTCAGCGCCTGGCTGCTTCCGGACATACGGCTGAGGTTGAGTGAGTCGGCCGGTAGCCGCCTGGACGAGCCCGGGTCGGCCCACCGGCCGATGAGCGTCCAGGTCCCGATCAGGCCGGTCGCACGGATGATCTCTGGAGCTCCTGGGCCACCGGGTTCGCCAGGGCCTCAGGACCATGAGGATGGTCGGCTTGACGGTGCTGGAAGGAGAGGATCTTCGGGTTCTGGACGACGCCGTCGCGGATCTCGATGGCCTTTCTGAGCGTCACGTCGCTGTCCCATGCCTGGGGACCGCTCATGACCTTGCGCAGATAAGGAAGGAGCGCCTCGCTGATCTCCCAGGTGGCGGAGTTCCACAGGTGGGACGGACTGTGATCCACCCCGTAGTAGTGGCAATCCGGTCCCACCGTGAGCATGGGCTCACCGAAGGTGGTCGGGCGGGCCCATCCGAAGCCCATGCCCTCGTCGCAGGCGACGTCGATGAAGAAAGTGCCCGGCCGGAACAGGGCGAGTTCATCGTCGTTGACGAACATGAGCGGCGCGTCGGTGTCCTGCAGGACGCAGTTGACGATGATGTCGAACCCGGCCAGGTACTCCGCCAGCGGCACGGGACCGGTCGGGGTGAATGCCTGCAGGCGCGAGGGATCGTCCTCCTGCTCCTCGAAGTGGCCCATCACGACCGAGGGCATCGGCGAGGCCACCGCCGCGGCAGCCCGCTGGGTGAGCACCGTGACGTCGGAGACCCCCATGGCGCCCAGGCCCGTGACCGCTCCGCGCGCCGTGGCACCGAAGCTGATGACCGCCGCGCGCAGACGACGCCCATAACTGCCGGTCAGCCCGCCGAGCTGCAGGGCGTGCAGCACCGAGCAGTAACCGGCCAGCTCGTTGTTCTTGTGGAACACATGGACGCTGAAAGCGCCCGTGGAGGTCCAGTGGTTCATGGCCTCCCAGGCGATCAGGGTCAGCCGTCGATCAATGGCGATCTGTGTCATCTTCTCGTCCTGCACACAGTGCGGCCATCCCCACAGCACCTGCCCCTCGCGCAGCTCGGCGACATCGTCGTGCATCGGTTTGGGCAACAGCAGAATGTCGCACTCGGCGAGGAGTTCCGCACGAGAACGCAAACCCGCCACAAGTGGCCGCAGCGCGTCATCCGCGACGCCGAACCGGCGGCCGTAGCCCTGTTCGAGGAAGATCCTCGCGCGTACGTCCGGGGCGATCCGTTCGAGGTGGCTGGGGTGCAGCGGTAGCCGAAACTCGTTCTCCTTGTGCGAGGAGGCGAGTACTCCGAGACTCAACATGCTCATGTGGGGCGGCTCATTTCCGACCGGACGCCATGCGCTCCGGGATTGCCGTTCCCCGAGGGCGACGCCGAAGTGGATGACGGCGTGCGAGGTGCTCTCGGTACCGCCACCGTACTCCGGTCCCGAGCCCAAGGGCGGCGAGGCGGACACCAGCGCGGAGACGGCTGTCGGGTGCGGCCCTCGATCTTCTGCCCGCTTGTGGCCGGCCTTGATCGGCAACCCGACGTCCCACGACGACTCGGCTGCCGATCAAGCGTCTGTCCTGGCGAGGGTACGTGCGGATGCCGTTGCGGAGCGGGTGCATAGGATCGTCGCCATGGCACTGCGACCTGTTCAGGTGAACATGAAGGCTCTCGATGCCCCGGCGGTCGGCCGGTTCTGGGCGGAGGCGCTCGGCTGGAGCGCCTACAGCCCCGGCGTGACCACCTACGTGGGGCCCGTCGGCGGCCTCGTCTGGCCGGACCCGGTCGCCGTCTGCGTCGACGTCGTTCCCGTCCCGGAACCCAGGACGACGGCAAAGAACCGTATGCATCTCGATCTCGCCACCACCTCTGCGGCCCATCAGGCGGAGTTGGTCGCGCGACTCCAGGCTCTCGGTGCGACGCCCGCCCACGTGGGCCAGGGCAAGGTGCCGTGGACGGTCCTCGCCGACCCGGAGGGCAACGAGTTCTGCGTGCTGGAGCCTCGGGAGATCTATCGGGACACCGGGCCGATCGCCGCCGTGGTGGTCGACTGCGCCGATCCGCGGGCCATGGCCCGGTTCTGGGGTCAGGCGATGGACTGGATCCTGCATGAGGTGACTGACGATCTCGCGGTGCTGCGCTCCGCCCGGGGTGTCGGCCCGTATCTCGAGTTCCTCCGCACGCCCGGCGGGAAGACCGTGCCGGACCGTGTCCATCTCGACCTGTTGCCGTACCCCGGTGACGATCAAGAGGCGGAGGTGACCCGGCTGCGAGCCCTCGGCGCCACCGACATCGACCTCGGCCAGGGCGACGTACCGTGGACGTGCCTGACCGACCCGGAGGGCCACGAGTTCTGCGTCCTCGCCCCGTCCTGACGCGGGACCCCCAACGAGACCCTGTACATGTGAGCCCTGTGTGCCCATGCGCCACGACCCAGGGTGGGTCGGGCGGCGGTGTCCCTGTCGATTCGGGCGGCGAGCGCGTGCGTATCAGGAGCGAGATCAGCTCACCCGCCGACCACAACCCGCAACTCGAAATCGGCCATTACCTCTGGAGTAATCGCCCTCCCAACCACCTCCAGCTACGTTCCGGCCATAGCCAACTCTCCCGGAACGAAGGAGCCTTGTGGTGTCCGCGTACGGCTTTGCTCATCTCCGCAGCCGCCGGAATCACTCCGACGTCATCGAGTACTTGGAGCGTATCCAGGCGACCCTCGACCCCTTCGCGGGCCGCTTCGTCATCCACGGTCCGCCGACCGAAGTCGTAGAGGGTACGTGGCCCGGCAGCATGGTGCTGATCGAGTTCCCCGGCCTTGCCGAAGCTCGTGCCTGGTACGACTCTCCCGCCTATCGGGCCATCCTGCGTTTGCGGACCGATCACGTCGAGGGCGACTTGCTGCTGATCGAGGGGGTCGGACCGAACTACGACCCGGCCCAGCGAGCTCGCACATTGCGAACGGAAGCCGACCGGGCGGGCCACCAGTCGACCACGTAGTCCCTGCGGCCACCTCCTCGGGCGCCGAGATCCAGGGCGCTCGCTGTCCTTCTCCGCTCCGCCACAAGGAACCCCACCTGCCGAGTCAGCCTGACCGCAAGAAGCGATCTCCGCTCCGCTTCGGTGAGCATGGACTCGAGCGGAGGAATCAGGGCCACACGGTCACACCTCCTGCGGTTCGCCGCTCCGGGGCCCGCCTGTGAACGGGTGTCGCCTCTCGCCTCGGGCACCTCGGACCCACCGTGGAGAGCACCGGCCTGCTCGTGGGACGCGGGAAACCCGGCTCCGCCGACAGCGACCGCCGGCACGCGACCCACGGCCACACTGGACTTCTGCGCCACGCACGGCATCACCGCCGACATCGAAGCACTCTCCTCGGCACAGCAGATGAGGGGGAGGCCCGTCCACACGGTCCGGCCGGCCGGCGGGAACAGGTTCAGAAGCGGACACCCACCGGGCGGTTCCAGCCGCTGGTCGGCCGACGTTCCGAGTGAGGATCGCGCGCCTTGGCTGCCGCACGGAGTCGCCGGCCGAATGATCCGCAATTGAAGGGCTCCACCATGGCGTCACTCCCACCCTGCCGCCCGATACCCCGGTGACCCCGTGCCGCCGTGGAGCCACGACTCCGGCTCCCGTCCCGTTCCGCGCGGATCGCGGCACCCGGCGACCGCACGGGCGGGAGAGAGGTTTTCCTGCCCGCGAGCAAAACACCGGCACTGCCGCCGCGGACGCATGCCGTGGCGCATCGGCTGATGCTGGAGTTCGGCAGTGACGGAGGACCGACATCCCTTTGACAGGAGCGATCAGCCCGTACCCTCACGACCTCGGGCAAAACGCCAACAGCCCATGCTGACACGCGCGTTGGATGTAACTTCGTCGGCATGAGCAACGACATCCGCATAGACCGTGCCCCGTCCTCCGGGGGTGGCATCCAGATCACGGTCAGCCTGTCCCCCACGGTTTTGGCGAAGCTCCAAAAGGACGGCTCCTGGACGGAGTCCATCAGCGAAGGCCAGGTCACCGGCGACGGACCGGCCATCACCCAGATCGAGTTCAAGGTGCCTTAGGTCCCGGTCCTGGGCCGGACGGTCACCCAGTGGCGGGGCAGCAGCAGGACCTGACACAGCCCGAACGCCCGGAACCGCTCGTCCGCCCTCCGCTCGTCCGCCCTCCGCCGGACGGCCCTACGGCAGCTGCTGGTCCACCGGATCGACCTCGGACAGCCATCCCCACCACGCATGCCGTGATCCTTCCGCACCTACGGTCATCGACCGCAGGCGGGTGCCGCCCGGCCGGAATCCACGTGCGGTCCGGTCGCCCCGCGTGATACTCCTCCCTGCCATGGGCGATCTTGTGACGACGCGGCTCGCGCTTCATCCGATGACCGTCAGCGAAGCTGAGCAAGTGGTTCGGGCGAGGCGGACGGTGACGGCCGATGGGCGCCCGGGTACCCCACCGATGGGGACGTCTCCGCTGCCAGGCGCTTCCTGGGCACCTGCGTCGCGAACACCGGTGATCCCCGGCCTTTCGTCAGCGATCAGTCAGCTCGAAAATGTCGATGCGATCCGACAACGGTTCTTGATGGGGCGCACCGCTGCGGAGGGCCGTCCGCTGGTCTCGGTGACCGCCATGGCCGCCATGGCTTGACCCGCCATGGCACTCAGGGTCACCGCCACCACGTGCCGGACTTCCAGCAGGCAGCGTTGCGCGACAGAAATGGGTTGCGGTTGCAGATCGTGACGCGAATTCTTTCGGTATGAAGATGCACGCCAACCAGCTGACGGTGTCACCTGAGACGGTGCGCATGTTGATAGAGCAGCAGTTTCCTGACTGGCGGAGCCTGCCGGTCAGGAGCATCGCGTCGCAGGGTACGGTCAACGCCATCTTCCGTATTGGCGATCGGTTCACAGCCCGATTCCCTCTTGAGTCCGCTGAGGTCGAGCCGACGCGGCGCTGGCTGGAGTCCGAAGCGGAAGCGGCTCGCGAGCTGGCAGGTCGCACGCGTTTCCCCACGACCGAGCCGGTCGCGCTTGGTGAACCCGGTGCAGGTTACCCGCTTCCGTGGTCGGTGCAGACGTGGCTGCCCGGCGTCGTGGCCGCCGACGAGGACCCAGGCGAATCGTCCGCGTTCGCCCGCGACTTGGCCGATCTCATCGGCGATCTACGCGCGATCGACACGCATGGCCGCACGTTCTCCGGTACAGGCCGGGGAGGCGACCTGCGGTCCCATGACGCGTGGATGGAGACCTGTTTCGGACACAGTGAGCAGCTCCTGGATGTCTCCCGACTGCGCCCCATCTGGGCAACTTTGCGCGATCTGCCGCGAGGTGCGGCTGAGGACGCCATGGCCCATTGCGATCTGATTCCCGGCAACGTGCTCGTGTCCGCTGGTCGGCTCACGGGAATTCTCGACGTCGGCGGCTTCGGGCCGGCCGACCCTTCGCTGGATCTTGTGAGCGCGTGGCATTTGCTCGAGGCTGGGCCGCGGCAGGTGCTCCGTGATCGCCTGGGTAGCGACGACCTTGAATGGGAGCGAGGCAAGGCGTGGGCTTTCGTCCAAGCGATGGGGTTGGTCTGGTACTACGTCAAAAGCAACCCGGCCATGAGCCGGACGGGTCGACGTTCCTTGGAACGTATCCTGGCGGACAAGTCGCTCGCGTGACTCGAAGCAGTTGTTCGTCGCGGGCCCTCACTCCCTGAACTTCCCGCCGTCACCTGGCTGGCGGTCCGGCCCGTCCCGACGAAGACCGGAACGGAGGAGACCCGCCCACCCCGGGCCCGTGGAACCCGCCGCAGCCGCAGCGTCACGCGACGACCCGCCCCCGACACCAGAGGACATTACGGGCGAACCACCGAGCCCCCCGGCGGAGGCATCGACTTCCGGCGAAACCGGGCGTTCCCCGCTCCGAGCAACAAGTGGTGTCAGCTCCCACGTAGAAGACCACGGCTCGGCGCGACGGGAACTGCGGGAGGCGTTGACGAGGAGGGTGGCCGTGAGTGAGGCATCGCCTGGATGCCCGGGAGAGGCAACGTCCGGGTCTCAGAGGCCGGCACCCGGGGGTCGGCCGGTCTCGTGGCCGCCGATCGTTGCACGGCGAAAGGCGCGCGAACCGGGCCTTACGTCGAGCCGCGGGCGGCGCTGTCGCTGCTGGGCGCGTCGGCCAGGGTGACGCGGGCCGTGATGCGTTTGCCGACCGGCGTCTGCTCGACGGCCAGATCCTCGGTGACGGCCTTGACGATCTCCAGGCCGTGCTGGCCGATCCTGTCCGGGTCGGGGGCTAGGGCCGCGGGAACGGTGGGGTCGCTGTCCCACACGACGATCTCGACGCTGACGGTCGTGATGCGCAGTTCCAGCAGGACAGGGCCGGGCGCGTACTTGCGGGCGTTGGTGACCAGTTCGCTGACGACCAGTTGCGTGAGGTCCCTCGCGCGTGCGGAAACGGGCAGTCGGCGCTCGGTGCGGGCCTGGTCGAGGAAGGTGACGGCGTGGCGACGGGCGTCGGCGATACAACTGTCGTCTCCACCCAGGGCATAACCTGCCCGCATCAGGTGCTCATCCGGCTCGGTACAGCCGTCACCGTCAGCATCGGACCCCACCTGTCTCGCCCTCATTCCCCGCGCACGCCAGTACCCGCCATACCGTCACCCATGCCACGGCGGTGTCGTTCGGCACAGCTGCCCTGGTGCGTCCGGCCGGGGCAGTGGGGCAGAATCATCCGTACAAGCCCTGCCCCAGGGCCAGCCTAAACGCAGTCGAGGAGACGGTGACCGCCATCGAGAAAGAGGACCGGCCGAGCCGGCTCTCCGTCGAACACCACATGGTCGACGACGTCCGGATCGTGACGGTGCAGGGTGAGATCGACCACGACGTCAAGGACATCCTCGGCGAAGCTCTGCTTCCCGAGGAGGGTGCGGTGCCTCCGCCGCGGATCGTGGTGGATCTCGGCGGTGTGACCTTCATGGACTCCAGCGGTATCAACGTCCTGGTCGCCGCCCAGCGGCGGGTGGGCGGCGTGCAGGGCTGGCTGCGCATCGCCGCCGCGCAGGAGTCCGTTCTGCGGGTCCTGCAACTGGTCGGCGTCGACACCTTCATCCCGTGCCACCCCACCACCGAGCAGGCCCTGAACCCCTGACCGCACCACCCTGGCCGGTTCGGGTCGCCCTCCGGCGTAAGCGTCGGCTGCACGACAGCCTCGCCCCGACCTGCCGCCGAGGCAGTGGCTGCCCGGACGCCCAGCCGACCACCGTCACCGCGATCGAGTGCAGGTGGTCAGACAGCGCGTTCACGGCCGCTGCGAAGAGGCGGGACAGGCGTGCGGCAGTTGGCGCGGGTACGGGCCCGTCGGCGCAGCGGTCCGGAACCCCGCACGGCGGTGGCGGCCGCCGCCGGGAGGCGTGGTGGGTTGTCACCTCCGGGCCGAGGCAGCGGCGCGCGGGTGAGCGGAGGCCGTCTGCGACGACCAGCCGGCGGCGCGCGGTCCGGTGGTGCTGACGGCCGTGGGTCTGGTCGTCGCCGGGCCGCCCGGGACTGCCAGGATGTCGTCACGGGTCCTCGCGGCGGTCGCAGCGACCGTCGCAGTCGTCGCGCCCCGGGCAGACACCCTCAATCACCCGTCGACGCCTCTGCGTATGCCCAGAGCGACAGGCCGACGTCGCCACCGTGCCGGTCGACGAAAGCGGCGCGGCGCCAGAGCAGGTGGCGAGGTCGACCACGACGTCGGGCTCAGGTCGGACGGGGCCGGCGAGGTGGGGTCATGGCCCACCGGATGGTCCGGGTCAGGGCCCGTCCGGTGGGGCGTACGGCGAGACTCTCGACGACCGGTATCCGGGGCAACCTCAGCATGCCGCGGGCCCAGGGCGGGAGCAGCGCGACGGCGTTCGCGGCCAGCCCGCCGTAGAAGGGCCGTACCGCAAGGGGCAGGGGAGGCTGGAACAGCAGGAAGCGGGCGGCGGCCCGGGCCTCGGACGAGGCCTTCAGTTCGTGCCGGTAGGCCGTCAGGCGCGCGGAGAGCTCGCGGCGGTCGCATGGTGGGTCGCTCCCCCCCCAGCGCCGCGGCGACGCGCGCGGTGTCGGCCACGTAGGCGTCGTAGCCGGCGGCGTCCAGCGGGCGGGCTCCGAAGCGCTCGTGGGCACGCAGGAAACTGTCCGTCTCGGCGGCGTGCACCCAGCCGAGCAGATGCGGATCGGCCGCGTGATACGGCACGCCCTCGACCGTCGTCCCGCGGATCCGCTCGTGGATGCCACGGACGTGGTCGACCGCCCGCTGGGCGTCCGCGGCGGTGCCGTAGGTCGTCACGGCCAGGAAGGTGCTGGTGCGCTGCAGTCGGCCCCAAGGATCGCCGCGATACCCGGAATGCCCGGCCACCGCGGCCATGGCGAGCGGATGCAGGGACTGCAGCAGCAGAGCGCTCAGCCCACCGATGAACATCGAGGCGTCACCGTGAACCGTGCGGATCGGGCGGTCCGGACCGAACCAGCGCGGGCCCGGGGTGTCATGGATGCGGGTACGCGTCGCCGGCCCGTCGGGGCCGGCGACGTGGCGGAACAGGGCTTCGCCCAGCTGTTCACGGACTACGGTCAGCATGGTCGGCCTCCCCTCTCCTGCTGTCCAGTGTCCGCGATGCCCGATTTCTGTGCGTGGGGTCGTGCCCGATCTGAGAGGTCTTCCCCCGTTCTCCATGTGAACCGGCACCCCGCACGCGCGCATCCGCGTCCGATCTGACGGGATCCGACTCGCACCAGAACCGCCTCGCTGACCTCACCTCGACGGCAGCCTGATCAGATCGTGCTCTTCGGATGATCCAGGGGCGTCAGAATGGTGTGATGGACCATCACTTCGTTGGCATCCCAGAGTTGACCGGTGTTCCCCGTGTCGCTGTCGTCATCGACGTCATGCGCGCCTTCACCGTGGCTGCCTGGGCCTTCTCGCGTGGCGTCGAGAGGATCGTCCTGGCCTCGACGGAGAGCGAGGCGCTTGCCTTGAAGGAGAGCCGTTCGGGTTGGCTGGCTCTGAAGGACGGAGCTCCGGCGCCGGGCTTCGACGCGGTGAACTCACCCGGCCTGCTCAGGTCACGCGATTTCGCCGGCCGCACCCTGGTGCAGAAGACGACGGCAGGGACCGTGGGCGCGCTCGCCGTCGCGAACGCACCTCTGGTCCTGTGTGCGAGCTTCGTGGTGGCCGGCCCGACCGCGCGGTTCCTGCGAACCAGGGATTCCGGCCCGGTGACGTTCGTCGTCACCGGCGAGGGAGGCAAGGCCGACGAGGACCTGGCCTGCGCCGAATACATCGGCCGATGTACGGCCGGAGGCGATGTCGAGGCGGCTCCGTACCTCCGGCGCGCGAGGAATTCTCAGGCCGCGGCCGATCTTGCCGGTGGGCTGCGGAGCGGATACCACCCGGACGATGTCGATCTCTGCCTGGAAGTCGACAGGTTCCCCTTCGCGATGGTGGCTCGCCAGGAAGAGGCTCTCACGGTGCTCCGTCCCGTTACGGTGCCTGACCTCCCGTCCAGTCTCCGCTGACCTGCTGGAACTCTGGACGGCACCCTGTGAGTCCGGTGTCCCGCCCAGCGCGTTCCGGAGTCGGCCGACGCAGAGGATCGTCACTGGCGGTCGTATCCGCATCGCCGGGCGCTCGAAGTCACGGCTGTGGCGCGGGCGCGGACGTACCCAGCAGTGACTGCGTCGCCGCGTGCTGCGCGGCGGTGAAGACGTCGGTCGTGCGACCGGACTCCACCACGCGGCCCGCCTCCAGGACGGTGACGGTGTCCGTGCGGTCGGCGATGAGGTGCAGGTCGTGACTGATGAGGATGAGGGTCGTGCCATGCAGCTCGCGCAGCTCGGCAAGGAGGTCCATGATCGCGTGGCCCGTGTCGGGGTCCAGCGCGGAGGTGATCTCGTCGCACAGCAGCACCTCCGGCTCGGCGGCCAGCGCTCGCGCGATGGCGACGCGCTGGCGCTGTCCGCCGGACAGCTCGTGCGGGTAGCGGGTGGCGAAGGCTGGCGGCAGGCCGACCTGTTCGAGAAGGTCGGCCACTCGTTCACCGGCCTCCCTGGACGCGCAGCGGCGGTGCAGGCGCAGTGGGCGGCCCACAGCGGCACCGACGGTACGGCTCGGGTTCAGCGCGCCGAGGGGGTTCTGCGTGACGAGTTGCAGTCCGCGTCGCTGTTCGCGCGTCCTGCCGCGCAGGCCCGTGCTCAAGAGGGCGCCGGACAGGTGGATCGTGCCGGAGGTGCTGCGCTGGAGTCCTACGACGGTCCGGACCAGGGTGGTCTTGCCTGAGCCGGAGACGCCCACGATGCCGACCGCGGAGCCGGGGGCGACGGTGAGGTCGACGCCGGTGAGCGCGGGCGTTCCGCGGAACGCCACGTGCAGATTCCGTACTTCGAGGGCCGGTCGGCGCTCCGGGGCCGAAGGGGCGGCGGCAGGTGTCGCGGGCGCGGGGTTCGGCGGGGGCGGTCGCGTGCCGAGTTCCACGATGTCGTCCGCGAAGCGCTCGACCACGGCAGGGTCGTGACAGGAGAAGGCGATGGCCAGGTGGTGATCGCGGGCGAGGTGGCGCAGCAACTCGCCGATCTCGTCCCGGAGTTCGGGGTGAAGTCCGGCGGTCGGCTCGTCCAGGAGGAGGACGTCGGGGCGGCGTGCCAGTGCCCGGGCGAGGGCGACCCGGCGCTGCTGGCCTCCGGAGAGGGCGCCGGGGCGGCGGGCAGCCAGGAGGCCGTCGTCCGGGAGGCGGACCTCGGCGAGGAGCGCGGCCACCGTCTCGGGGCTGCGGTCGGCCGCGAGTTCGCGGACCAGGCTGCGCACGCGCATCCGGGGGTTGAGGCCGGAGCCGGGGTCCTGCCCGACGTAGGCGAGGCGGGTGCCGCGCAGGGTGCGCAGTTCCCGGTCGGTGAGGGTGAAGACGTCGTGGCCGAGGACGTTCACTTGGCCCCCGGTGCGGGTCGTGCCGGGCGGCAGCAGGCCGGTCAGCGCGCGCAGCAGGGTGGTCTTGCCGGCGCCCGACGGGCCGGTGAGGGCGACGAGCCGGCCGGGGTGGACGGTCAGGAACGCGTCCCGCAGCAGGTGCCGGCCGTCCGGCGTGGCCACCGTGAGGTCCGCGACCCTGATCGCGGGGGTGTCGCTCGGCGGGCCCTCCGGTTTCGCGTACCGGTCGCGGGTGTGGCTCACAGGACGGTCACCGCCTTCCGGCCGGTCTGGGGGGCGAGGGTGGCGGCCGCGAGATTGACGCTCAGGGCGAGCAGGCCGATGGCGATGCTGGGGGCGACGACGGACCAGGGGTTGAGGAGGAGGCCGGAGGAGTTCTCGCGGATCATCAACGCCCAGTCGGCGGCCGGTGGTTGGGGGCCGACCTGGAGGAAGCCGGCCGTGGTGACGAGGTAGACGGCGGCGACGAATCGCAGCCCGAACAGGGCCAGCAGGGTGGCGCGCAGGTTGGGCAGGATCTCGCGGACGACCAGGTACCAGAGGCGCTCTCCGCCGGCGGCCACCGCTTCGACGTATCCGGCCTCGGCGATGGGGGTCGCCGCGCTCGCCGCGAGCCGGACGGCGTACGGCACGCCCAGGACGACGGCGGCGGCGATGACGGCGAAGCGGCCGCCGTCGGGCCAGGACAGGGTGACGAGGAGGATACCGAGCACGGCAGGCAGCAGCATCAGGACGTCTGCGGCGCGTTCCACGAGCCGTCCGACGAGGGGTCGTACGGCGCCGATCGCGCCGAGCACCGCGGCGGTGCCGGTGACCAGGACCGCGACGAGCAGGGAGGCCAGCACCAGGTCGCGGCCTCCGGCCAGCAGCCGGCTGAGTACGTCACGGCCGAGCTGGTCGCCGCCGAGGACCGCTGCGGAGTCGGGGGTGGCGTAGGGAGCGGTCACCGGTGCGTCCACGGCGTGCGGGGCGATCCAGGGACCGACGAGGGCGAGGCCGATGAGGAGCAGGGCCGGGGCGATGCGCAGGGCGGCTTTGACGGTCACCGTCGGACTCCCGTCGCCAGGTCCCGGACCAGGTCGGCCAGGAGCAGCACTGCGGTGATGACGGCGCCGGAGAGCGCGGTGACGCCGGCGATGACCGGGCTGTCGCGGTCGCTGACCGCGGAGGCCAGCACGGAGCCGATGCCCGGGTAGTTGAAGATGGTCTCCACCACGACGGCACCGCCCAGCAGCATGCCGGTGGAGGTGGCCAGGCCCGCGGCGATGGCGGGCAGGGCACCGGGGAGCACATGGTGGGTGAGGACGCGACGGGGCGGCAGACCGTCGAGGACGGCTGTCTCCACGTGCGGGGCACGGGCCTCGTCGGCGAGGGCCGCGCGCACGATCCGGATGTTCCAGCCGGCCTGTGGGATGGTCAGGGCGAGGGCGGGCAGCACGAGCATGTCCCAGGATGCGGGGGTTCCGTCGGCGCCGGTGAGGGTGACGGCGGGCAGCCAGCCGGTCCACTGGGACAGCACCAGGACGAGGGCTACGGCGACGACGAACTCGGGCAGGGCGAGGACTGCGGTCGCCGTGCCGGAGACGGCCCGGTCGAGACGGCCGCCGGGGCGCAGTGCTGCCCAGCAGCCCAGGGTGAGGGACAGGAGCGCGGTGAGCAGCAGGGCGATGCCGCCGAGGAGCAGGGTGTTGGGGAAGGCGCTGGAGAGCAGGTCGGTGACCTTTTCGCCGCGTGCGGAGGTGCCGAGGTCGCCGGTGGGCAGGCCGGTCATCCAGTCCCGGAAGCGTTCGAGCACCGGCCGGTCCAGGCCGAGCAGTTCGCGGCGCGCCGCGAGGTCGGCGGCGCTCTCGCCGCGTTCGGAGGTGGCTGTGGCTGCGTCGCCGGGCAGCAGTTCGACGGTGCCGAAGACGAGGGCGAGGAGCACCGCGAGCAGGACCGCCCGTTTCAGCAGCGCCATGCCCACCCGGCCCAGGACCAGGACAGGGGTGCGCGCCGACCGCCTGCCCGGGGCTTCCCGGGAGGCGGCCGGCGCGGTGGTGTCGGGGGTCAACTGGCCAGCCACGCGCCTTCGAGCTGCACCCTTCCGTACCCGGGCAGTGTCGGCAGCCCGCGTACCTTGGCCCCGGCGAGGTCGATGCCGTCGGCCATGCCCCACAGCAGGTAGCCGGAGCTGTCGTACTCGATCTTCTGGAGTTCCTTGAGCAGTCGGGTGCGCTCGCTCGCGTCGGGGATGCCGATGGCCTTCTCGTACGCCGCGTCGAAGTCGTCGTTCTTCCAGCCGGCCTCGTTCGTGCCGCTGTCGGAGACCATGGTCTTGCTGGCGAAGAAGACGACGGAGTCGTTGGTGCCCCAGTAGGTGGTGTACAGGTCGCCCTTGAGCCAGGTCTTGTCCCAGAAGGTGGCCGATTCCTGCTTGACGACCTTCACCTTGACACCGGCCTCGCGGACCTGGGTGGCGAAGAGGGTGGCCGACTCGGCGAGGCCGGAGATGTCCTCGGTGGTGTACAGCTCGTAGGTCTTGGAGGTGTCGAACTTGGCCTCCTTCAGCAGCGCCTTGGCCTTGGTGAGGTCGCGGGTGCGCTGCGGGAGGCTCTTGTCGTAGGCGGGGTCGCCCGTGCCGAGGACGTCGTTGGCGACGGTGCCGTAGCCGGAGAGGACCTGTTTGACCATGGCCTCACGGTCGACGGCGAGGCGCAGCGCCTCGCGGACCCCGGGGTCGGCGAACGGGCCGTCGGCGGTGCGCATGACGATGGGCATCGCCATGTCGTTGGGGCGGCGGACGGCCTGGATGTCCTTGCGGCTCTCCGCCGTACGGGCGGCGACGGCCCCGACGTTGGAGGCGAGGTCGATCTGGCCGGCGAGCAGGGCGCTCGCCATGGCCTGCGGGCTCTCGAAGATCTTGACCTCGATGGCGTCGAGATGGACCTCGCCGCCGTACCAGTCGTCGTTGCGGACGAGGCGGGCGTTGCCGCCGCGGAACCAGTCCAGCTTGAAGGGGCCCGTGCCGGGGGCCTTGGCCATGTCCTTGTCGGTGGTGCCCTTGGGGATGACGAAGGTGGTGAGGCGGACCAGCAGGGGCAGTTCGGCGTTGGCGTAGTCGGAGACGATGACGACGGTGTCGGTGCCCTCGGCGGTGATGTTCTTCTCCTGGATGCCGGGCAGGCGGGAGGCGCCCGACGGGGTGGCGCGCAGCCGCTTCAGGGAGAAGACGACGTCCTCGGCGGTGACCGGCGTCCCGTCGTGGAACTTGGCGCCCTTGGCGAGAGTGAACCGCCAGGTCTTCAGGTCCTCGGAGGGCTTCCAGCTCGCGGCGAGACGGGGCTCGGTGTTGGGCTTGGTGCCGGGGATGGTGAGGGTGTCGTAGAGCAGACTGATGATGAGGTAGTCGCTCTCGTTGGCCTGACTGCCGTGCGGGTCACGGGTGATGGCGCCGGCCCGGCCGAGAGCGCCGACTCTCAGAGTGCCGCCCTTGCGGGGTGTGGCCGGGTCGCCGGTGGCGGACCCGGTGGGCGCCTCGTCGTCGCCACCGCAGGCGGTGAGCATGACGCCCGCGCCGATGGCGCCGCCGGCCCAGAGCAGTTGACGTCGCGTCAGGTCCACTTGTCCCTCGTTTTCCCGCAGTTGACTGAGTTTGCTTAGCCTTACCTACCCTGTGTGACACCTGCGTGACAAGGCCATGCGGGGTGTGATCTAGATCAACTTAGGCAAGCCTTTCCTGCTTTCTGTGGGCTGGCTATGTTTCCGGAGGTCGACCGGAGCCGCATCCGCATCACGCGGCCCACCTCGGGCGGCCCTCTTCGCCATGCCCGCCGACCGTCCACAGCCCCACCCGTAGACCACTGCACCGCGCCCGCACACGCACTCCGCACTGGAACGGACGGACCCCCCCATGCCCATGGGAACCACCCCCTTACGCCTGCTCGACCGCGACTCGGCCGCAGAGCTGACCACCGCCGCCCACACCCTCCTCACCTCGTACGACGGTGACCCCACGCATCCCGGCCTGCTGACCGAAGTCCCCGCTGTCGCAGCCTCGTTGAGCGACCCGATACGCCATGCCTGCCGCCCCGTCGACACCGCCGACGGACTGTTCGTGCTCCGCGGTCTGCACGTCGACGACGAGGCGGTGGGTCCGACCCCGGGCCACTGGTCGACCGCCGGCAGCGCCGGAGCGGTGTACGACGTGGTCCTGCTCCTGCTGTCGACGGTGATGGGCACACCCATCGCCTGGGAGGGGCAGCAGGAAGGCCGTTTCGTACACAACATCGTGCCGAGCGCAGGCCATGAGGAGGAGCAGACCGGCGCCAGCAGCAGCGTGCTGCTCAGCCCGCACACCGAGGACGCCTTCCATCCGGGCCGCGCCCATCTGCTGATCCTCGGCTGCATGCGCAACCCGGACTCCGTCGCCACCACGGCCGCCGGCATCAGGAACGTGCAACTGTCCGCTTCCGACGTGGAGCTGCTCAGCCGACCGGTTCTGCCGATCCTCCCCGACGACGCCTACGAGGAGGCCCAGGCGTACCAGGGGGACCCGCCGGCCGTGCCCACCCTGTGGGAGTCGGAGGAGGGCCTGACCCTGCGCTTCGACCCCGCGTACACGCCGCTGGACCGGGCGCCCGACGAGCACCGCGCGTCCTACGCCCGCCTGGAGGCCGAACTCGCCCGGGTCAGCGTGGCCGTGAGCCTCGAACCCGGTGAGGTCCTCGTCGTGGACAACGACCTCGTCGTCCACGGCCGGGTCCCCTTCAAGGCGCGCTACGACGGCACGGACCGTTGGCTGAAACGTTCCTCCGTACGGGCGAAGGGCCGCCGGACGCGCCCGCCCGCCGAGGAGTCGGAGCACGGCTACGGCCAGGCCGCCGTGGAGGCCCACGCATGACCGACACCGACAACGCGGGAGGAAACACCATGGCGTCCGACGACACGACCCTGCGCATCCTCAGCACCAGCGACGTGGCCGGAATCGACATCACCCTGTCCGACGTCGTGTCCGTGGTCGAGCAGGCGTACCGCACGCTGGCCGAGGGCAGGTCCGACAACCCGCGCAAGCTCTCCGTCAAGCCGGAGGACGGCCACTCGGTGGCGTACGCGATGCTCGGCCGCGACGGGGTGCGCGGGGTCGTCGCGGTGAAGACGTCGTACAAGTACGGCCTGCACGAGGACCGCGACAAGCAGCACTACTACACGACACTGACGCTGTACGACGACGAGACCGGGCTGCCGGTCGCGATGCTGGACTGCGGCCGGGTGGGCGCACTGCGCACCCCGGCGGTCTCGGCCCTGCTGGCCCGCGAACTGGCCGCGCCCGGCGCCCGCAACGCCCTGGTCATCGGCACCGGTACGCAGGGACGGCTCGCGCTGCCCTTCCTACTGACCACACGGCCTGACCTGGAGCGGCTGATGCTCTTCGGCACGCACCCGGACGGGATCCGGGCGGTGCGCGAGCAGCTGAACACGTACTTCCCCGACCGTGAGCTGGAGATCGTGACCGATCTGCGGGCGGCGGCCGAGGAGGCGGACGTCGTGCTGGCCACGGCCGGGCCCAACACGCCCGCCTCCGTGGACGCCGAGTGGCTCAAGCCCGCCGCGCTGTCCGTCCTCATCGGCTACGGCATCGCGCCCTCGACCCTGCACCGCGCCGACCGGGTGATCGCCACCAGCGCCGCGCAGATGCGCGTCACCGGCGTCGACATGGCCGACGCGAGCGGCGAACTGCGCGATGTGGACGCCGAGTTCCCTGACGTACTGGCCGGTCGCGCCGAGGGCCGCACGGATGCCGGGCAGCGCATCTTCGCCTACAACAGCGGGCTGGTCGTCACGGACATCGCCCTCGGGCACCGGTTCGCCCAACTGGCCCTCGCCCAGGGGCTGGGCACGGCGGTGCCGCTGTGGAAGTGACGACGGCGCTCGCCTCGCACACCACACCCGAGGTGCGTTCCCTGCTGGGCGACACACTGCTGCGCGAGCTGAGCCACGGCCTCCGAGGCCCGTACCACGTGCTGTTCCCGGAGCGCTTCGACGCCAACGCGGCCGCCTTCCGGGAGGCATTCGCCGAGGCGGGCGTGGACGGCCGGGTGTACTACGCGAAGAAGGCCAACAAGGCCGCCGTCTACGCCGAGCGGGCCGCCGTGGCCGGGCTGGGCGTGGACGTGGCGAGCCAAGGGGAGCTGCGTGAGGCGCTGTCCGCCGGGGTGCGCGGCGAGGACCTGGTGGTGACGGGTCCGGCCAAGGCGGACGACCTGCTGCGCGTCGCCGTGCTCCAGGGCGCGCTGATCGCGGTGGACGCGCTCGACGAACTGGACCGGATCCTGTCGCTCGCGGACGAACTCGGCCGCACCGCACGGGTGGTGCTGCGCAGGCTGCCCCCGGAGCAGCCCGACAGCCGCTTCGGTCTGGGCGAGGACGAGTGGGAGTCGGCCCTGCGGCGCTGTGTCGCCGGTCCCGTCGACATGGAGGGCTTCAGCTTCCACCTCTCCGGCTACGACATACGCCAACGCGCCGACCTGGCCGCCGAGTTGATCGGCCTGTGCACGCGTGCTCGCGCACTCGGGCTGCGCGCCGACCGGATCAGCATCGGCGGCGGCTTCGCCGTGGACTACGTCGGCGCCGACGACTGGCGGCGGTTCGAGGAGAGCCGACGCCCCGAGCACTTCCACGCGCGCAAGTCCTTCGGGGGCTTCTACCCGTACCACTCCCCCGTCGCCGGCGCCGACGCCCTGCGTACGATCCTGGCGGCCACCCCGACCGGATCGGGCGAGGGCACCAGCCTCGCCGGGCTGCTGCGGGCGGCCGGTGTCACGCTGCTCGTCGAACCGGGCCGGGCCCTGCTGGACCAGGCCGGGTTCACGGTGTTCCGGATCCAGGGTGTCAAGGAGCGGGACGGATACGCGCTCCTCACCGTCGACGGCAGCAGCCTCAGCCTCTCGGAGCAGTGGTTCGACAGCGAGTTCCTGCCCGACCCGGTGCTCGTGCCGACCGGCACGGGCCAGGTGGCCGACGCAGGCCCGTACCCGGCCTGCGTGGGGGCCGCGACCTGCCTGGAGTCGGACATGCTGACCTGGCGCAAGATCCCCTTCCCGGTGCGTCCCGCCGTCGGCGACCTGCTCGTGTACCTCAACACGGCGGGCTACCAGATGGACTCCAACGAGTCGCCGTTCCACGACCTTCCGCTGCCGCCGAAGGTCGTCGTCGAGCCTTCGGGATCCCGTTTCC
Organism: Streptomyces europaeiscabiei; assembly: GCF_001550375.1. Lineage (GTDB taxonomy): Bacteria > Actinomycetota > Actinomycetes > Streptomycetales > Streptomycetaceae > Streptomyces > Streptomyces europaeiscabiei. The sequence continues at coordinate 31,284 of NZ_LRTR01000688.1, forward strand.
GCTGGCGTCTCGACCGCCACCCCCACTGAAGGATCACAGGAGCCCCCATGGTCGACCCCCTGTACCGGCCGCCCGTCGTGCGGCAGGTCTCCGAACTCATCGGCGCCACCCCGCTGTTCGAGCTGGCCCGCACGGAGAGCGACGCCCGGCTGCTGCTGAAGCTGGAGCAGTTCAACCCGACCGGCACGGCCAAGATACGGATGGCCCGGCAGATGGTCATCGACGCCGAGGAGCGCGGCCTGCTGCGCCCCGGCGGCCGGATCATCGAGTCGACCTCCGGCAACACCGGGCTCGGCCTGGCCGTCGTGGCCGCCGAGCGCGGCTACACCTTCACCGCCGTCGTCGACCACCACGCGGCCGTCGACAAGCTGCGCGCGATGAAGGCCCTCGGTGCGGAGCTGGTGTACGTCGCCGACGGTGGGGATGAGGACCTGGCCACCGCCGCCCGCGAGGAGTTCGCGGAGAAGATGGCCGCCGAGTCCGACAACGCCTACTTCACCGAGCAGCACAACAACATGGCCAACGGAGTCGGCTACCACCCGGTGGCCCGGGAACTCCACGCCGCGCTGGACGGCCGTATCGACATCCTCGTCGGTGCGGTGGGCACCGGCGGCGGACTGTTCGGTACCGGTGGCCCGCTGCGGGAGAGCCTGCCCGGGCTGCGGATCGTCGGCGTGGAGCCGAAGGGATCGATCGCGTTCGGGCCGCCCGCGCACGACTACTACCAGTCGGGCACCGGCACGCCCGAGGGTGCGACGATCGGGGCGATGGTCGACTACTCACTGCTGGACGAGGGAGTGAAGGTCGGGGACATCGAGGCGTTCGCCACCGCGCGGGCCGTCGCCCGGCGCGCCGGGCTGCTCCTCGGCGGCTCCGCGGGCGGAGTCGTGTACGAGGCACTGACCCGGCTGTCCTCGCTGCCGCCCGGCACCACTATGGTCGCGTTGATCAACGACGGCGGGGAGAAGTACATGGACACCGTCTTCGACGACGACTGGATGGCCGCCCGTGATCTCCTCTCCCCCCAAGTGGAGCGCGAGGTCGACGAGTTGCTGACCAAACTCCGCCGCACCTCAGCACCCGAATCCTCGCAGGAAATCCACTGATGCCGCCCTCCCTCACCCGCCTCCTCACCGACAGCCGCGCCCTGGCGACCCTCGCCGTACCGCTCGCGCTCACCCAGCTCGCCCAGGTCGCGCTCACCACCACCGACACGATCATGATGGGTCTGATCGGCACCGAGGCCCTGGCCGCCGGCGGCCTGGCCCTGGTGATCTTCAACCAGCTGCGGACCATGGGCGTCGGACTGGTCACCGCCGTCGGCAACCAGGTCGCCGCGGCGGACGCGCGCGCCGAGGCCCAGGGCACGGAGGCGGAGGGTGCCGAGGCGGACGCCGCTCGTGAGGAGGTCCGGGACCTGGTCCGCGCGAGCCTGCTGCTGTCCACGCTCGCGGGTCTCGCGGGCGCGCTGCTGATGGTGGCGATCGGACACGCCGTGGTGTTCCTCGGTCAGGACCCTGACGTCGTCGACGCGGCGAAGCCGGTGCTGTACGCGATGGCACCCGGACTGCTGCCGTGCCTGTGGTTCCAGGCGATCCGCCAGTTCACGGTGGGCATGCGACGCCCGCAGGCCCTGTTGCGCATCACGATCGCCTCGATCGCCGTGAACGCGGGCCTCAACTGGGTCTTCATCCACGGCACCTGGGGTCTGCCGAAGCTGGGGCTGCCGGGCATCGGGCTGGCCACGACCTCGGTGTACGCGCTGTCGTCCGTGGCGCTGTACCTCTCCGCCCGGCGCGATCCCCGTCTGGCGCCGGTGCTGTCGCTGAGCATCTGGAAGACGCGCCCGGCCACCCTGCGCCGGCTCACCGGTCTGGGCGCGCCGATCGCCGCCACGTACGGCTCCGAGGCGGGCTTCTTCTCCGTCGTCGCCCTGTTGGTGGGCAGCTTCGGCACGGCCGCGCTGGCCGCGCACACCGCCGTCAACCAGCTCGTCTACATCGTGTTCCAGATGGCCGTCGGCCTCTCCCACGCCGCGTCCCTCGGTGTCAGCCGTGAACTCGCCCTCGGCGACACGGCCGCCGCCCGGCGCCTCAAGTCGACGGCCCTCGCCTGCGCCGCCGCAGTCATGGCGGTCGTGGCGATCGTCTACGTCGTACTGCCGGGTGCCGTGCTGGCGCCGTTCTTCGAGGGCGACAGCCGGACGGCCACCGACCTCGCCACGAACCTCCTCCTGATCGCCGCGGTGATGCAGTTCTTCGACTGCGCCCAGAACATAGGCGTCGGCCTCCTGCGCGGCCTCGACGACACCAAGGGCGGCTTCCGCGTCACCCTGGTCGGCTACTGGCTCGTCGGTCTGCCCGCCGCCGCGCTCCTCGGCTTCGCCACGGGCTGGGACACCATCGGCATCTGGCTCGGCCTGCTCACCGGCCTGGCCACCACCGCCCTGCTCCTGCTGCGCCGCTTCGACCGCGGCATCCGCCTTCAAGTGGCGCCCACAGCGGTGGCGGCACCCTGAAGGGCAACGACAGGGCCTCATCACCTCGGTCGACGCGGCGCCTTCACCGAGCCCGCCCGCGCCGCGAACGGTTGAGCTGATGGCCCAGCTCAACCGCTGAGCTTGCGTCAGCTTCGAGACGCTCGCCGAGCTACACGCCGTCTCGACGATAGGGAACAAGCTCAGCGTGTGACACCCAGAGCGCAACCGACCGGTACGGCGTGTGGTTGCCAGCGTGCCGTGGATTGCCAGGCCAGAGTGCTGCCGGTGTTCCGGATCATCTGCTGGAGCACCTTCAGTGCGGTGACGTAGTCGGCATCGTCGATGCCCCGGTGGATCCGGTCGCGGATTTCCGGGGCGTGCCGCTTGATGTTGAGGCGAGCCTCTTCCCCCGACTCAGTGATCCACAGCAGCCCCTCGCCGTCGCGGCTGAGCCAGCCGCGGTCCAGCAGAACCTTCGCCTCGGTCTCCAGGTCGTCCTCGGCTCTGAGGTAGGTGCTCATGGCTTGCTGGAGTTCGGGGATCGTCATGCCGTGACCGTCGGGCGAGATGTCGTTCTTCGACAGGTTGCGCAGCAGCCAGAACTGGGGCTGGGTGAAGCCGAGGTCGGCCTGCTGGGCCCGGGTGAACGCGATAAGGGCCTCGTAAGCCACTCCGGTCCAGTAAGCCGCCGGCTGTGTGGCGAGCTCGGCATCGGAGGTCTGCTGGGTCGTCATGTGCGGTGCCCCCTATGAAGGATCGCTGATGAAAGCACCGTAGAACCTAAGGCTAAGTTGAGGTCAATGACAGACTTGGGCCGGTGTCGGGCGGCCCCTGACCGGCGGCAACACCCAAGGTCGTCGTCGCGCCGCGAGCCTCGACCCCGGGTTGAACATTGGGACAAGAAGCGCTCTCCGCCCGTGTCATCGCCGTCACCCCCATCACGTCAGGGCGGCAGCGCTGATCGCCAGATGCACCGTGTTGTCCGCGACGACGACCAGCGCGTTCGCAAGGCCGGACGGGACGGTCACCGGCGATCCTTGGTTCGCCTGGACGTCAGCCCACCTCACCCGCCGTGGGGCGGACGCCAAGAGGTTCCTCGCCCAGACCAGGCACTTCGCCGCCCGATAGCGATCCAGCACGACATGCCTCACCACGATCACGGACAGGGCGAGCGGGGACTGTGTGATCAGCAAGAACGGCAGTCCCTACGTGGTTCACGTGGTTCCGTGAACTGTCGCAGGCCACCAACGCTGACTTTCTCGGCTCGCGCGGTTTCGCCCGCGATGTGGGCACTGCGCCGGCACAGCTCGCAGGAATCCCGCAACTGGTCCACCGTGGACAGGTAGCGACACTTGGGCAGCCCCAGGGTGCACGCGAGTTCACTGACCGACAGCGGGCGTCCGTCCGCCGCCGCCAGGGTGTCGGGAATCGCCACCGCTCGCGTCACCGCGGGGACCCGGCTCCCCGGATCACCTGCGCTCACCACACACCTACCAATATTCTGGCCGACGTACAGCACACCGGCCATGGTGTTTCTCTGACTCTGCGGCCACAACGCCGTGGCCTCGCTCGTCCGCGCCACCGTCTCCCGACCGCAGCGCGCCCGTACCCGTCCGCGCGGGTCCGATCCCTGGAGCACTGATCCCCCCATGGCCACCACCCCGTCCGGCCCCTCGTCCCGCGACCGCGCCGGAAGAACGTCCGGCGGTCCCGACAACGGCCCCGCCATGACGCGTGCGGAGTTCGACGCGCTCTTCGGCCGGCTGCGCACCTGGGGCCGCTGGACCCCGGCCGACCGCGGCGCCGTCAACCGGATCACCCCGGACCACGTGCGCCAGGCGTCCGCCCTGGTGCGCTCCGGAACCGTCGTCCCGATGGCCCTGCCGTGGAACACCGTGCCCGGTCCCGACAACGCCAAGCCCGCCCTGCACCACATGACGGAGCTGGGCGACATCGAGCCCCCGGAACCCACCTGCCACAAGGACTTCATCGCCGCGGACTACCACGGCAAGGGCGTCAGCCACCTGGACGCCCTGTCGCACATCGCCTACCGCGGACAGTTGTACGACGGGCGGGACGCGCGCGGGTCCGTCGATGCCAAGGGGGCCCGGTTCGGCGCGGTCGCCGCCCTGGGCCCCCTGGTGACCCGGGGTGTCCTGATCGACATGCCCGCCGTGCTCGGCCGCGCCTGGCTGGAGCCCGGCACGGCCGTCCACGCAGACGACGTCCTGGCGGCCGAGGAGGCCCTGGGCGTGACCATCGGCGAGGGCGACGCCGTCCTGTTGCGGTCCGGCCACTTTCGCCGCCGTCGGGAGCTGGGGCCCTGGAACCCCGACAACGCCAGCGCCGGCTTTCATGTGGATGCCATGCCGTTGCTCGCCGAGCGCGGCATCGCGCTGCTGGGCGGCGACGGCGACAGCGACGGCCGGCCCTCGCCCGTGGAGGGCGTGTCCTCCCCCGTGCACGCCCTCGCCATCACCGCCATGGGCGTGCCGCTGCTGGACAACCTCGACCTGGAGTCGCTCTCCGCCGCCTGCGCCGAAGCCGGTCGGTACGCCTTCATGACCGTCGTGGCACCCCTGAACGTGCCGGGCGGCACCGGCTCGCCGGTCAACCCGGTGGCGGTGCTGTGACCAGTCACCCGGTCACCGCCGCGACCCGCTCGGGCCGTACCGACACCCTGCCCCACGACCCCGATCCAACGCGTCGCCCTCAACTGCATCGACATTCGCACCCACCCCTACGACAACGTCGGCCTTCAAGACCACAACCGGGTCTTGAAGGCCGACGTCACGCGAGGGCCCGAATTGACCAACAGCATCACCTCGCGTGGCACGCCGGGCCCGACCGCACCGCCAGGGCCTGGCCGCACGCCACAGTTCAACCGATGTCAGCGGGAGGCCTTGGGGCGCCGTTCGCTGAAGTTACTGCCGAGCCGCACTCGTGCCGACGATGTCGATGGCGACCCGAAGCGGTGTCTCCGGATACCCGAGCAGTGCCCGGGTGATCGCGATCGCCTGCAAGACGCTCATACCGCGCTCGGCCAGGAAGGTCTGGACAGCCTCCATCCCATCACTCTCAAGGACTGGTCGGCACTGCTCGACCAGCGCGGCCCAGCGTGCGGCCTCCTCGGGGCGTAGTCCGTTGACGTAGTCAAACATGACGTCTTCTTTCCGCGCTGAGCCAATGGGACGTGCTCACGTGTCGTCCGAGCTGATCGCTGCACTCAGGACTTGCACGGCGTCATCGTATTGACTGCGGTCGAACCGGAACAGGCCGAACCCCGAGGGGTCGCGTGTCGTGCGGTGGGTTTGTTCGAAGGAGTCCCAGGTCACGTGGTCGGGTGTCACGGTGATACGGCTTCGGCGGCCTGGGGTGACCAGCGGTCGCCACGGGCTGCCGAGGCCCCTCCCTCTGCCACGGCTGTCCCGATGCCGAGCGTCGCGTCGGCGTGCGACGCGAGCGGCGGTCACACCACGCACCTCCCATCGACCTAGGACGCCGCGTCGAGCGGCCGGAGGAAGCGGCGTTCGTACCGCTTGATGCAGCGTGTTCGGCGAGCCAGTTCGAACGCGTCCTGACAGTCCGGGTCCGACATGCTGTCCGTGCGGTACTGCTCGTACGCAGCAAGACTGGGAAAGGAAAAGAGAGCGTAGGCGATGTCGCTGTCACCCTCGCTCGGCAGGAAGTAGCCGTGGTGCGTCCCGCCGAAACGGTTGACGAGCCCAACCCATCGGCGGCCGTATTCCTCGAAGTCCTCCAGCTTGTCGGCGTCGATCTCGTACGTCAGATGAACAGTGATCATGCGTCCATGATGCAGCGGGACGACGCGGGCTCGAAGGCGGCCGCCCACGCCCCGGCCCGCCGCATCAGCGCGGTGCCACGGTGACGCATCGTTCCGCCGAGGCCGACATCGTGGTCCGGCCGAGCGAGGCTCTCGCCCCCAGCCGGCGGCACTCGATGCCCGGCGCCACAGCCAGAAGTGTCGTCCTCTCAGCCGAATCGCAGGATGCGTGGGGCGAAGGTGCCCTCGGGGCCGTCGGCACGGCCGACGGACCACACCGTCTCCGTGCCTGGCACCGGCGCCAGTCGCAGCATCGAGGAGTCACCCTCCCCGGCCACCGCCGGTTCGCTGTACTCGGTGAACGACTGTCCGTTCCAGGCGAGGAAATCCGGCCCGGGGACGAACGGCGGGCTGCTGCCCGGCGGGCCCCACTTCTGAGAGCGGGCCACCGAGACCCAGGCCAGCGCGCCGGACGTGTCGGGCACCAGTGAGGTGACCGAGCCGAAGTCGGTGGGCATGGTCACCCGGCTCCACGTTTGCCCGTCGAAGCGGACCAGCAACGGCGGAATCGGCCGGCCCACCGGGCCGCCGACGAACCCGGCCGTGCCACCCGCCCACACCTCCGTCGGCGAGACCGCCAGCACGGTGCCCACGCCCGACCGCGGGAACCCGTCCACGATCGTCTGCTGCCACTCCTGCCCGTTCCAGTGCGACACGGCCGCACCCGTGGCGGCGGCGCCCGCGGCCCAGACGTCGTCGCCCGCCAGGATGTGCAGGCCGTACACGGCTCCCGGCGGCACCGGCATGTCCCGCCAGTCGCGCCCGTCCCGGCGCAGCAGGACCTGCGCTCCGTCCCTCGAACCGATCAGCCAGGTCTCACCGCCGCCGGTGACGACTTTGGTCAACAGGACGCCGCGCGGCACCCGGCTCTCCTGCCAGGCGGTGCCGTCGAAGTGGAGCAGGTGGGCGCCGCCCGCGGAGTCGCGGCCGACCGCCCAGACCGCGGTCGGTGAGGTCGCGGCGATGGACAGCAGTTCTCCCTGCCAGCCGATCCCGGGCAGCGGCCGGCGCTGCCACGCGGTTCCGTCCCAGCGCAGCACCAGCGGGAAGCCCGGTGCCTCGCGACCGACGGCGTCGGCGCCCACCGCCCATGCCCGGTCGGGCCCGAACGCCACGGCGTCCTGCAGACCGGCCTGTGGGCGTACCTGGGCCGGGACCTGAACGTGGTGCCAGGACAGGGTTTCGGCTGCCGCCGAGGTCATGATGGTGAGGATGGTCATGGCGGCGGCGAGGGCCGCGACGAGAAGTCGGCGTGCCATGGGTCAGCCTCCCAGCCACTCGCTCATCAGGTTCGGTTTCGAGCCGTAGATCTCGACGGTCCCGAAGGACATCAGTGCTGACCCGGCCTTCGCCAGTGCACGCGGTTTCACGTCGATCGCGTTCGTGCGCTCCGGACCGTAGGAGAAGGTGGTGCGCGAGCCGTCCACCCGTGCGTACTTCGACTGGAACGCGCGGTCGCTGCGCACGGGCAGCCACAGCGCGCCGTCCGGGCCGCGCACCATGGCCTCGGTGGAGGTGTCGCCCAGCGGTGGGTAGGTGGTGCGCCAGGCCTGCCCGTTCCGGGTCATCAGGTAGGTGCGGGCCACACCGTCGGTGTACCGGCTGCCGCCGACGGTGACCCGGCCGGACGGTTCGAGCACGATCGTGTGCACGTTGCTGTCCGGTGGCAGCGGTACCTTCGCGTCCCGCCATGCCGTGCCGTCCCAGCGCAGGACGGTGGTCCCGGTGCTGGTGTCCGCCCAGGCCCAGGCGTCGGTGGCGGTACGCGCGGTGATTCCCATCAGGTACAGCACACCGTCCGGGGTGGGCTGTGTGGTCCAGCCGGAACCGTCGTAGTGCAACACCTTCAGCCCGGTGTCGTCCTCCCCGACCACCCACGCTCCACCGGGTACGGCGGTGAAGTCCTGGTAGGTCCACAGGGTCTGCGGCAGCGGGACGGCACTCCACCCACCCGCCGACCGGCGCAGGATCTGCCCCACCCCCTCGCGGTTGTGGAAGATCCACGCCTCCTTGCCGACGAACTGCACCTTGCCGAGCCCGCCCGGCTCACCGGCGCCGGGGAAGGTTGTGTCCCGGCTCCAGGCCGTGCCGTTCCACCGGTACAGCATCGGCCGCGGCCCATCGGGGGCGTACTCGTACCCGGTCGCCCACGCCTCACCCGGTCCGCGGGCGGCGAGATCGGACACGGTCACGGGCAGGGCCGCCGCCGGCACCGGCAGCACCGACCAGCTCGGCGTCACGGCCGCAGCCGGTGACACCACCGCGGCACAAGCGATCACGAGGCAGACGATGACCACACGGAGACCGTTCACGAGACCCCCCACAACGCGAAGGTCGCACACGCTAGGGGCGTTCACCCACCCGTGAACAGGCGGCATCCGGCCGATCACGATTCCCTCCGGAGGCCCACCGCATCGCGGGGCTCCTGGAACCCCGTGAGGCGGTTCGTCCCCGGGGCTGAGTGACTGGATGCCACGCGTAGACCCCGTTCGGACCTCCGGCGGCATACTGTCTGATATGTGAGTGAAGGCAGTTATGTGGTACCAGTCGGCGAGGCGTCCTTGGACCAGGTGCTCAGCGGCACGGTTCAACGGACGGGCGCTCTGGCAGCGGGCGTGTACCTGCTGCCTGCGACTGAGCCGGTGTTGTGCCTGGCCGCGGTCTGCGGGGTGCCGGTGATGGCGGTGGCACCGTGGCGACGGGTGGCGGTATCGGCCGTGGGCCCGCTGTCGGAGGCGGTGCGGGAGGACCGCCTCGTGTGGGTGGGTCGGCAGGAGGACATGGCCCGCCTGTACCCGAGCGCCTCGGCGGGGCTGCCCTACCAGTTCGCGCTGGCCTTCGCTCCCCTGCACGGTGTCCGCCGGTGGGGAGCGCTGGCTCTGGTGTGGCCCAAAAGCCACCCATCCTCACTGACCCGGCGTGAACGCGGGCACATCCTCTCCAGCGCGAGCAGCATCACCCAGGTGCTGGACCAGGCACCCGCTCCATGGAGCATTCCTGATCAGCCGCGTGCCGTGCCCCTGCGCCGCCCCGGCCCGGACCCGGCACAGAGCGGGCTCGCCGCCGTCGACCTGCTGCAGCGGATGCCCGTCGGCGCCCTCGGCTTCGACCTGCAGGGCCGCATCACCTACCTCAACGACGCCGCCGCCCGGCTGCTCGGCCGCAGGGCCGACCGCCTCCTGGGCACCCTGCCGTGGCAGTCCGTGCCCTGGCTCGACGACCCGGTCCACGAGGACCACTACCGCACCGCCGTCTTCACCCGCGAGCCCGTCGCCTACACCGCGCTGCGCCCACCCGACCACTGGCTCGACATCCGGCTCTACCCCGACGACAGCGGCATCAGCGCCCTCGTCTCACCCAGTCTCCACCGACGGTCGGCCGACGCGTCGCCGCCCCGTATCAGCCCGGACCTGGGCACCTCACCGACGAGAACCGGAACTGGGCGGATCCACCAGCTGATCCACCTGGCGGCGGCCTTGAGCCAGACCGTCACCGTGGCCGACGTCATCAACGTGGTGGCCGACCAGATCCTGCCCGCGTTCGGCGCCCAGGGCATGGTCCTCTCCGCAGCCGACGCCGGACGCCTGAGGATCGCAGGGCACCGGGGCTACGACCCGCGCAACGTCTCCCGCCTGGACGGCCTGCCCCTCGACACCGAACTCACCCCCGCCGGCCATGTCCTGCACAGCGGCATCCCGGCCTTCTTCGCAGACCCCGCCGAAATGGCCCGCGCCTACCCCAGGGCATCGGGACTCAGCGACAAACAGGCCTGGGCGTTCTTGCCCCTGCTGGTCTCCGACCGCCGCGTCGGCTGCTGCGTCCTGTCCTACGACCAGCCGCACCCCTTCAGTTCCGGCGACCGCGCCGTCCTCGTGTCACTGGGCGGGCTCATCGCCCAGGCCATGGACCGCGCGCTTCTGTACGACGCCAAACACGACCTCGCCCACGGTCTGCAGCAGGCCCTCCTGCCGGTGGCCCTGCCCCGCTTCCCCGACCTCGCCGTCGCCGCCCGCTATCTGCCGGCCACCCACGGCATGGGCATCGGCGGCGACTTCTACGACCTGATCCGCCTCAGCGACAACACCGCTGCCGCCGTCATCGGGGACGTACAGGGTCACAACATGCACGCCGCGGCCCTCATGGGCCAGGTCCGCACCGCTGTCCACGCCACCGCCGGCGCGCTGCCCGGTGAAGTCCTTGCCCGCACCAACCGCGTCCTGACGGATCTCGAAACCGACTTGTTCGTCTCCTGCCTCTACATCCACATCGACCTCGCCGGGCGACGGCTCCACCTGGCCAGCGCGGGACATCCGCCCCCTCTCCTGCGCAGCCCCGCGCCCACGCCGCGAACCGTCGCGCTCACGGTGGAACCGGGCCCACTGCTCGGTATCGGCATGGGCATCGAGGCCGACTACCCGGTCACCACCACGCCACTTCCCGCAGGATCACTTCTCGCCCTCTACACCGACGGCCTCGTGGAAACCCCCGACACCGACATCACCGACTCCATCACAGCCCTCGCCGACCACCTCACCGGCAACGGCGACCGGCCCTTGGACGACCTCGCCGACAGCCTCCTCCACCACGCCGGCCCCCACCACATCCGCACCGACGACATCGCCCTGCTCCTCCTGCGCAGCCGGTAGGCGACTGTCCTCCCCCTGCGAACCGGGTTCTGACTCACGGCACGCGAGCGGATGGCGGGACGGTACGGCGGAGTCCGGTGTTCCTGGGTTCTGGGGGTAGACGCCCCGTGTATGGATCAAGGCTCAGGAAGCGGGCGGAGCGCATGGACGAGGCTGCCCACGACAACGGCACGCCGCAGGACGGCGCGCTGGTCAAAAGCTCAGCCGTGTACGACGGCAGTCCGGGCGACATCGCCCAGGGTCGCGCCATGGCACGAGCCTTCCTTGTGCGCCTGCAGTCCGTCCGGCACCTTCCGGTGTCCACTCGAGCGATGGGCACCGTGCAACTGGTGGTCAGCGAGCTGCTGACGAACGCGTGCACGTACGCGCCCGGTCCCTGCCTGCTGGATCTGGAGGTGTCCGGCGGCTCGGTGCGGGTCACGGTCTGGGACAGCGACCCGAGGCTGCCGGTGCCCGCGGCCGCAGAGCCCAGCCGGGTCGGGCAGCACGGGCTGGAGATCGTCATGGCCGTGTGCCAGAGCTACGAAGTGCACCGGGAAGCGGTCGGCAAGAGCACCACCGCCGCGGTCATGCTCGCGGACGACGCCGACGGCCGACCCGGCCTGACATGATCCGAGGATGCCGAGCCCGGCGGCGCGAGCGCGGGGCGGCAGGACACGTGGCGGCGGAGCTCAAGGCAGGCGCTACAGGTCGAGGACGGCGCGCAGCGCCTGGTCGACGCGGGCCATCGCCTCGGGGTGGATCTCGCCGAGGAGCTTCGCGCCGTCGAACCGGGTGGCCCGCAGCTGCTGAACGTTGACCGCGACGGCGGTACACGGAATCGGGTCACCGATCACGACGGACATGGCGGTGTCGGGGAACCTCCCGGACGGGTGCAGCAGGATCGCGACCACCGCTCCGTAGGCCTCTTCCAGGCCGGTCAGGGAGATGATCAGAACATTGCGCTCGTCGGGGAGGGCCCAGACCTCACCACGTTTCACAGAGCGTCTCCCTCTCCCGCGAGCTCGTCTCCGAGGCCGAGATCGGCGAGCTGGTGCGCGGCGTCGAGGGTCGCGGCGCGGCGTGCCGCGCGCACGATCCACGCGTTCACGCTCATGTTGGCGCCCGAGGCCGCCGCCCTGATCGAGGGGGCCAGTTCATCAGGAATGCGCAGAGTCATCGTGGTGACAGACATGAATGCAGAATAGCCACCGTTTCGCGGTGGCGTCGGTCGGTGGCACGAAGTGGTCCCGGTGTGGCCTGCACCCAGTTGATCGGGGCGAAGGTCCCGGCAGCTGTTTCGTGAAGGGCACGACCAGGGCGAGACCTCGGGCCGCCGAAGTGAAGTGCGGTCCGTGCTCGGCAGACCGTAACGTCGTGGGATGAGCAGCTTCGCCACGCACCGGAGACGGGTCTACGACGAGGGCCTGTCCGCGTGCGTCCGGCATACGAACCTGCGGTCCTGCGTGGTCCAGTTCGCACCGTACGGCTTCCGGGCCACGTATCACCATCTCTGCCTCAGCGCGGGGATTTCCCGGAATCTGGAGAAGGATCCGAGCTCGCTGGTACGGGCCGTCGAGGAGCTGCACCACGCCCGGCAACTCTGGCTCGCTGACGAACGCGCCTATGCCAACAGCCGTCGAGCGGACAAGGCGCGTGGCCTTCGGCAGCTGAGAGCAGACGCGCCCTGGCGGGGCCAGCAGCATGGATGGGGGAGCATCGCCTACTGCCCCGAGCCGACGAGCCATCCCGACGAGCCGCTGCCAGTCGTCGTCGAGCGGGTGCTCCGTTCGTCGGTCCCGCCCGATGAAGCTGCTGCGCCGGCGTGCCGTGTATGTGGAAACCGGGACAACGCCAGGGTCTGGCACGACGGCGCCCACCGGATCTATCAGCTGTGCAGGGACTGCGGGGTCGGCCTCGCGGTACGGCGGGCGGACGCGCCCGACCCGTTGTTGGCGGCCGATCACGCCCGGCGGTGGAACGCGATCTGGAGGTTGCGCAACGAATTTCACCGCTACCAGGGTTGAGCGAGGGTGGCGGTGGCCTCGGCACGGTGGTCGGCATCACGGTGGGCTGAGAATCCGCGATCGGAGGAGCGCGGAGGATGCGCGGCCGTGCATGCTCCGCTTGAGGGGCTCCACCGGCCGTCCAGGGCCGGCGCGATCGGTGTCGTCATCATCAGTGCCGTCATCATCGGCGCTGTCATCACCCGGCTGACCGGCAGTCGAACCGCGTCCAGGCGGCGCTCTGCGACCAGTGAGGGACATGGATCCTCAGGTGGGAGCCGCGGGCGACGTCGCAGCGAGACATCACGCTGCGGGCACCCGGATCACCGTCGGTAATTGGGGGTGCTCCCCCCATGTGCACCCACCGCTCCGCGCCCAGGATGGATCACGGCAAGACCAGCCCGTGTTCATCAGGGGGAACAGGAGGAGCAGTGAAAACCTCAATGCGCAGAGCGGTACAGGCCGTCGTGACGACCGCGGCACTGGGCGCGGCGACCGTACTGTCGGCCGGCCAGGCGCACGCCGCGACCGGTGTGCGGGTGGACTCGGTTCGCATCCACGTCAACGCCGTGGCAGGGAAGGCGAACGATCTTTCCGTCACCCGGTCCGGCAACACGGTCACCATCAGCGACGGCGGCGACGCCGTCACCGCGGGATCCGGGTGCGCCCAGGTCGACCGTGACACCGTCACCTGTCCGTACGACAGCCGCACCCTCACTCTCGGGATGGGGGACCTCGGTGACATGGTCCTCGTGACGGGCAACCTGCCCGTCAACATCAACGGCGGCACGGGCGACGACATCATCACGATCGACTACACCGCCACCGCGCAGACCTTCCTGGACGGTCAGGGCGGGCACGACACCATCTTCGGCGGCGCCGGGGTCGACAACATCACCGGTGGGGCCGGAGACGACATCATGTTCGGCAGAAACGGCGACGACCGCCTCACCGCCGGTGACTCCACGGCCGGCAACGACCGCTCCTACGGAGACGCCGGCACCGACACCTGCACCGGGGACGCCAACGACCTCAAGGACAGCTGCGAACGCTGACCGACTCGCCTCCGGCCTGCCCTGGCGGGGACCCTGCGGAGGGTCTCCGCCAGGGCAGGCTCCACCCACGACGCATCCCCGATCCCGGCGGTCACCTGGGCCGTGCCCGACACGCCTCCAGGGTCACGCCCGCTGCAGAACCGGAGCAGGCCGCTCCCCCGACCCCCGGATGATGAGGCGGGTGGGAACCGTGACGGTGCGGGCGCGCGAGCGGTCCCCGTCCAGGCGGGCCAGAGCGGTGGTCGCGGCGGTCCTGCCGATCTCCTCAGGGTCCTGGGCGACGACGCTCAAGGCGGGTTCGAGTGCCTCGGCGAGGGCCACGTCGTCGAAGGCGACGACAGCGACGTCCTTGCGGCCGGTGCGGGCCAGTTCGGTCACTATCCCCAGCGCGACGATGTTGTTGCCTGCGAACAGGGCGGTGGGAGGGTCGGCCAGGCCCAGCAGTTGGGACGTGGCGGCGGAGGCACCGTGCTGGTCGTGGGCGTTGGTGACCAGGGCGCGATCGTAGGGGATCTCGCTCTCCTGCAGCGCCGAGCGGTAGCCCGCCAGACGTTCGCGGCGGGTGTAGAGCTTGGCGGGCAGGTCGCCGATGAAGCCGATGCGCCGGTGCCCGTGGGCGACCAGGTGCGCGACGCCGTCGTGGGCGCCCGTGCGGTTGGTGCTGACCACACTGTCCGTGGCCAGGCCCGAACCCGGGCGGTCGAGGAAGACGACGGGCAGGCCGGCGGCGCGGTGGGACTTGAGGTGGGAGTGTTCGGCGCCGACGGAGGGCACGACCATCAGGATGCTGATGCGGCGCGCGAGGAACTTGTCCGTCAGCGCGCGTTCACGGTCGGGGTCGTCCGCGGAGGAACCCATGAGCAGGGTCAGGCCGCGGTCGCGGACGGTGTCCTCGATGCTGCTGGCCACGGCTCCGAAGAAGGGGTTGCCGAGGTCGGGGATGACCAGGCCGACGGTGGTGTCGGGTCCACCGACGCGGATGTTGCGGGCCATGAGGTTCGGCTGGAAGCCGAGCTTGGCCACGGCGGCCAGGACCTGTTCCCGGGTCTGGGCCGAGGCGGGTCCGTCCTCGTTGAGGACGCGGGAGACGGTTTTGGCGCTGACGCCCACTTCTCGGGCGACGTCGGCCAGGGTGGGGCGGCGGTTGGCTGCCATGGAGGAAACGGTCTCCTGTGCTCGTCACTCACAGGCTCCGGACACGGCCTGGGCCGGAACCTGTGAGTGCTTCAGTCGTACGTCAGTTGGCCTGGACTCCGGCGGCCTTGGCCGCCGCGGAATCCGCCACGACAGTATCTCCGGCCGCGTCGACCGTGAGCGCGCCGGTCATGATGGCGACGACCTCCGCCATGGAGTAGTCGGAGGGCTTGATCACGGCGGCGCGCCTGCCGAGCCGGTGGACGTGGATCCGGTCGGCGATCTCGAAGACGTGCGGCATGTTGTGGCTGATCAGGACGACCGGCATGCCCTTGTCCCGGACGCGGCGGATGAGGTCGAGGACCTGGCCGGACTCCTTGACGCCGAGGGCGGCGGTGGGTTCGTCCATGACGACGACGCTGCGGGCCCAGGCGACGGAACGGGCGACGGCGACGGCCTGCCGCTGTCCGCCGGAGAGGGTCTCGACCGACTGGGTCAGCGAGCGCAGGCCGATCTTCAGGTCGGCCATGTGTTCGGCGGCCTCTTCGCGCATGCGCTTCTTGTCGAGCATGCGGAAGACACTGCCGAGGACGCCGGAGCGGCGCAGTTCGCGTCCGAGGAACATGTTGGAGGCGATGTCCATGGAGGCGGCCACGGCCAGGTCCTGATAGACCGTCTCGATGCCATGGGCGCGTGCGCTCTGCGGTCCGGAGAAGGTGATGGGTCGGCCGTTGAGGCGTATCTCGCCCTCGTCCGGGGTCACCGCGCCGGTGAGGGCCTTGATCAGGCTGGTCTTGCCGGCTCCGTTGTCGCCGATGACAGCGAGGACCTCGCCGGGCAGCAGGTCGAAGTCGGCACCGTCGATGGCGGTGACCTGGCCGTAGCGCTTGACCAGACCGCGGGCCTGCAGCACGGGCGTGGGAGAGGAGGTGGCGGTCATCGGGCCTTCTTCCGGGAGAGCTGGTCGACGGTCACCGCGAGGATCACCAGGACACCGGTGATCAGGGTCTGGTAGATGGAGGCGACGCCCATCAGCTGCAGGCCGTTGCGGAAGACACCGACGATGAGGACGCCGATGAAGGTGCCCAGGACCGATCCGCGGCCGCCGAAGAGGCTGGTGCCGCCGAGGACCACGGCGGTGATGCTGTCGAGGTTGTCGGTCTGCCCGGCCTGCGGGTCGCCGACTCCGGTGCGGGAGATGAGCAGGACGGCGGCGATGCCGTAGAGGAGGCCGGCCACGGTGTACACGCCGATGGTCAGGCGGGAGGTGCGGATGCCGTTCAGGCGTGCCGCTTCCGGGCTGTTGCCCAGCGCGTAGACGTGCCGGCCCCAGCCGGTGCTGCTCAACGCGTAGGCGAGGAGGAGGAACAGGGCGATGGTGACCAGGGAGCCGTAGGTGATGTCGGTGTTGCCGAGGGGGAAGGTCTGCCCGAGGGCGGTGAGGGGGCCGGGCAGGTTGGTGACCGTCTGTTCCTCGGAGTAGATGTGGGTCAGCGCGAACGCCACGTTGAGCATGCCGAGGGTGACGATGAAGGGCGGCAGCGGGATCTTCTGCACCAGCAGCCCGTTGAGCAGCCCGAAGCCGCCGCAGACGACCAGGCCCAGGGCGATGGCCGCGAGTGGGGGCAGGGAGCCCTCGGCGGCCATCTTGGCGATCATGATGCTGCCGAACGCCATCACGGCTCCGCACGACAGGTCGATGCCCGCCGTGAGGATGATCAGGGTCTGTCCGATGGCGAGGGTGCCGACGACCATGACCTGCTGCACGATCAGCGAGAAGTTGCCGCCGGTGAGGAACTGGTCGGTCGAGAGGGCGAAGAAGGCGCAGGCCAACAGGAGGGCGACCAGGGGGCCGGTGGTCGGTGCCGTGAGCAGTCGGCGGGCCGTGGTCGGTGCTTTGAGCTCGGCGTACGGCGAGGACGTGCCCGGGGGTGTGGTCGTGGCTGTCATGCGAAGTCCTTGTCGGAAGACAGAAGTCGTTGCCCGCCCTGGTCGGAGGGCACGAGGACAAGCGGGCGGCCGTCCCCCGGTCAGGGAGGAAGGGACGGCCGCCCCGCTGAGGGGAGAGGCGGAGTCGTGCGGGCCTCAGGGGGCGGCTCAGCCCCAGCAGTTCTCCAGGCCGTATCCGGTGTCCTTGGACGTGACCCCGTCCAGTGCCTTGTCGGTGATCAGGGTGACGCCCGTGTCGGTGTATCCGGACGCCTTCTTGCCGTCCTTGGCGTACGTCACCACGGCCTTGACGCCCTCGGAGGCCATCTTCAGCGGGTACTGCTGCGAGGTGGCGGCGATCTTTCCGTCCTTGACCGCCTGGGTCCCGGTGCAGCCGCCGTCGACGGAGACGATCAGGACGTCCTTCTCCCGGCCCTTGGCCTTGAGCGCGGTGTAGGCGCCCAGCGCGGCGGGCTCGTTGATCGTGTAGACGACGTTGATGTCCGGCTCCTTCTGGAGACAGTTCTCCATCGCCGTCTGGCCCTTGGCCTGGTCGCCGCCGGTGTCCTGGGCGCAGGCGACGTCCTTCTCGGTGGCGCCGAAGCCCTTGAGGAAGCCGTTGTGCCGCTGGACGCCGACGGAGACACCCGGTGCGAGGTCGAGGGCGGCTATCTTCGCGGTCTTGCCCTTCATGGCGGCCTTGGCGTACTCGCCGATCAGCTCGCCCGCCTTGAGGTTGTCGGTGGCGAAGAGGGCGTCGACCGCGCTCTCCGGTTCGGTCGGGGTGTCCAGGGCGATGACCAGGACGCCCTTGGCCTTGGCCTTCTCGATCGCGGGCACGATGGCCTTGGAGTCGCTCGGGGTGATCAGGATGCCCTTCACGCCGGCGGCGACCATGTTCTCGATGGCCGTGACCTGACCGGCGTTGTCGCCGTCGAACTTGCCGGCCGCCGTCATCAGCTTGACGCCCTCGGCCTCCGCGGCCTTCTCGGCGCCCTCCTTCATCTTCACGAAGAACGGGTTGGTGTCGGTCTTGGTGATCAGACCGACCTTGACCTCGCCCGAATCGGAGCCGGAGGACGTCGATCCGGAGCCGGATCCGCAGGCCGTCAGGGTGAGCGCCGCGACACCCGCGACAGCAGCGGTTCTGATGAGGGAGGAGGACAGGCGAGTGGTGCGAGACATGATCGACTCCTGTGGGATAGCGGGCGGCACGGGGCCGGATACTGAGCATGCCGTCCGGGAGTGTCATCGTTGACTTATGTCATCGTTGACACTGCCTGGCGAGGATGATGGACTCCGTCTCCCGGAAACGTCAATGCCCTGCGACCGTCACAAATCGGCAACGCCCGCAACGCCCGCGGCCGTCGCCCGCCGGTAGCCTCGCCACGACAGGTCCGGTCTGCCCGTTCGTTCGTCAGAGAAGAGCAGCCCATGAGCCCGCGTCAGATCACCGTCCTGGGAGAGTGCGTCGCGGACGCCTTCGCCGAACCCTCGAACACCTCGAACGAACTCGCCCTGCGTGTACTGCCGGGCGGCGGACCTGCGAACACGGCAGTGGCCCTGGCACGGCTCGGCACCCCGGCCCGCTTCCTCGCACGCCTGTCCGGCGATGTGTTCGGCCGCCTCTTCCGGGCCCACCTGGAGGCGTCCGGGGTGGACCTGTCGAGTGCCGTACAGGCCGCCGAGCCCAGCACCCTGGCCGTGGCGGAACTGGATTCCCAGGGGCAGGCCGCGTTCTCCTTCCACGCGCAGAACACGGCCGACTGGCAGTGGACGGCCGGGGAACTGGCACGGGTGGACCTGTCCGACACCGCCTGCGTGCACACCGGGTCGCTGGCCCTGGTCCGGGAGCCCGGCGCGGCGGCGGTGGAGGACTTCCTCGCGGCGGCCGCCCCCGGCGTGACCGTCAGCATCGACCCCAATGTCCGGCCACTGCTGGTGCACCCCGACGTATACCGCGCCCGGCTGGCTCACTGGTGCGCCCTCGCCGATGTGCTCCGGCTGAGCGAGGACGACCTGGAGCTGCTGCTGCCGGGCACCCCGCCCGAGCAGGCGTGCGACCTGTGGCACGCGGCGGGGGCGCGGCTCGTCGTGATCACGCGGGGTGCCGACGGTGTGCTGGCCTCGCTCGACGGCGAACGGATCCAGGTGCCCGCCGTGGCGACGACCGTCGCCGACACGGTCGGGGCCGGGGACTCCTTCACCGCCGGGCTGTTGCACCACCTCGGCAGCCGCGGCCTGCTGGGCGGCCGACTGACGGGACTCGGCGTCGGTGACGTCGCGGAAGCGTGCCGGTTCGCCGTCCGGGTAGCGGCCCTGACCTGCTCGGTCGCCGGACCCAATCCCCCGTGGGAGAGCCAGCTGACGCAGCTGGCCACCGCGGACCAGGCGTGACGGGCATGCGAGCCTAGGCGGACGTTACGGCCGAACCCGTTGACGCGTCGGCCGGATTCCCCCCATCATCGGGCAGTCGATGACATCGATGACACAAGTCAACGATGACATTCTCGGTCGGGCGCCGTGGACGACGGCCCCGACAAGACGTCACTTCCGGCTGGTCCGCGCCGGGCATCGAGCGCGGCCGCCCGGACGGCCGCAGCACAGGAGACCTCATGAGCTCTGGACGTGTACCCGGGCATGCCCGCATACGGATGATCGCGGCGGTGGCGACCGTCTGCGCCCTGTCCGCAGCCCCGTTGGCCCCCCAGGCCGTCGCCGCCGACACCCCTGCGTACTCCGAGACCTACCGGCCCCAGTTCCACTTCACTCCGGAGAAGAACTGGATGAACGATCCCAACGGGCTCGTGTACTACGAGGGCGAGTACCACCTCTTCTACCAGTACAACCCGAACGGGAACTCCTGGGGCGACATGTCCTGGGGACACGCGGTGAGCAAGGACCTCGTGCACTGGAAGGAGCTGCCGCTCGCCCTGTCGCACGACGACGAGGAGATGGTGTTCTCCGGCAGCGCGGTCGTCGACCGGGACAACACCACCGGGTTCGGCACGAAGGAGAACCCGGCCATGGTGGCGATCTACACCAGTCACGCCAAGGACACGGGCGTCCAAGCCCAGTCGCTCGCCTACAGCACCGACCGCGGCCGGACCTGGACCAGGTACCAGGGCAATCCCGTCCTCGACATCGGCTCCAAGGAATTCCGCGACCCCAAGGTCCAGTGGTACGCGCCCACCAAGAGCTGGCTGATGACGGTGTCGCTGTCCACCGAGCACAAGGTGCGGTTCTACTCGTCCAAGAACCTCAAGGACTGGACGCTGCAGAGCGAGTTCGGACCGGCCGGCGCGACCGGCGGTGTGTGGGAGTGCCCCGACCTGTTCCCCCTCGCGGTCGACGGGAACAAGAAGAAGATCAAGTGGGTCCTGGTCGTCAACATCAACCCCGGTGGTATCGCCGGTGGTTCGGCCGCCCAGTACTTCGTCGGCGACTTCGACGGCAAGAAGTTCACCGCCGACGACAAGGGCACCTACACCCCGCCCACCGGCACGGTGGTGCAGGACTTCGAGAACGCCGACTTCGGTACGTGGACGACGACCGGCACCGCCTTCGGCGACGGACCGGCGGCCGGGGCGGTGGCCGGGCAGGGGACCGTCGACGGCTTCGACGGCAAGGGCCTCGCCAACAGCTTCCACTCCGGTGACGGCACGACCGGCACCCTCACCTCACCCGAGTTCACCGTCGACAGCCCCTACCTGAACTTCAAGATCGGCGGTGGACGTCACCCGCACGAGTCCGGAACCGTCATGGAGCAGGGACCGCCGCCCGAGGGCACGGTCCTCGCCGACTTCGAAGGCGGCAGCTACGGCGACTGGACGACGACCGGAGACGCCTTCGGCTCGGCACCGGCCACCGGCACCCTCCCCAACCAGCAGGAAGTCTCCGGATTCCTGGGCGACGGCCTGGTCAACAGTTACCTGGACGGCGATACCGCGACCGGCACCCTCACCTCACCCGAATTCACCATCGACAGGAAACACCTCAACTTCCTCATCGGCGGCGGCAACCATCCCGCCGGTTCCGCCGACCCGACCGCCATCGAACTCGTCGTCGACGGCGAAGTGGTGCGCAGCGCCACCGGAAAGGACGGCGAGGCGCTCAACTGGGCCTCCTGGGACATCGGCGACCTCGCCGGCAAGCGGGCGCGGATCCGGATCGTCGACGACAACACCGGCGGCTGGGGCCACCTCAACGTCGACCACATCATGCTGTCCGACACCCGGGCCCAGCCCGTCTCCCAGGAGACGGCCGTCAACCTGATCGTCGACGGTCAGGTCGTCGGCAGCGCCACCGGCGCCAACAGCGAAACCCTGGACTGGGCCTCCTTCGACCTGCGTCCCTACGCGGGCGAAAGGGCGAAGATCCAGATCGTCGACATGAACAACGCCGGCTGGGGCCACATCCTGGCCGACCGGTTCACCGAAGCCGACGCCGCCGCCAAGTCCGTCGTGCAGCGCGCCGACTGGGCCGACTACGGCAAGGACTACTACGCCGCCGTGTCCTGGGAGGACGCCCCGGACGGCAAGCGGTACATGGTCGGCTGGATGAGCAACTGGGACTACAGCGGTGCCGTTCCCACCTCCCCCTGGCGCGGCGCGCAGAGCGTCCCCCGGGAGATGGCCCTGCGCACGGTGAACGGCCGGATCCAGCTGGTCAGCAATCCGGTCGACGCCCTGGAGTCCCTGCGGCAGCCGCACGCGGTGTCCGCGTCCGACGTCACCGTCAAGGACACCTTCAAGGCCCTGATCGGCCCCGCGGCCCAGGGCAAAGCCCTCGACATCCAAGCGACCTTCTCCCTCGAGGACGCCGACCGCTTCGGCCTGAAGGTCCGCACGGGCGCGAACGGCGAGGAGACCGTGATCGGCTACGACACCACGACGCAGGAGCTGTACGTCGACCGCACCCACTCCGGCGCCGTCGACTTCAACAGCACCTTCCCCGGTATCCAGACAGCACCGCTGAAGGCCAAGAACGGCAAGGTCAAGCTGCGGATCCTCGTCGACTGGTCCTCCGTCGAGGTCTTCGGCGGCAACGGCGAAGCGGTGATCACCGACCAGATCTTCCCCGACCCCGCCAGCCAGGGAGTGCAGGTCTTCGCCGAGAACGGCACGGTGAAGCTCGACAAGGCCGTCGTCTGGCACCTCGACTCCGCCCACGGCTGATCCCCGCCCCGACCTGAAGGACACCCCACCGTGAAGGACACCTCACCGTGAACAAGACCCTGCTCGCCGAATTCACCGCCCGCGAGGGAGCGGAGGACGAGGTCACCCGCCTGATCCTGGAGTACGCCGAGAAGGTGCGGGAGGAGGACGGCAATCTCGCCTTCGACGTCTACACCAAGGCGTCCCGCCCCCGCGCCTTCTGGATCTTCGAGGTGTACCGGGACGAGGACGCCTTCCAGGCCCATCTCAAGGCGCCGTACGGCGGCCCGTTCAACACCGTCCTCACTCCGCTGATCGAGGAGGACGCCTCGGTGCTGACCTTCCTCAACCCCGTGACCTGACGGCTCTCTCGTCCGGGGACCGACATCGGCCGGGCCCGCCTCGCGGGCCCGGCCCTTCACGGCGGACGGCCGGGCCGACCTGCCTGGACGGAAGGTATGGTCTGCGACCAACCGAAGGCTCGCGGTAGGCACGGGGCGGGGAAGACGTAGGTGCACACGCGCATGGTGAAGATCAACGTCGCACTCGCCGCGATCCTGCTTCTGTTCGTCTCCGTGGTGGCCCTGCGTGCCGTGATCGGCCCCCGTATGACCTGGGAGTACGACAAGGTCATCCCGGGCGCCGGTGAACTGTCCGGCGTGGCGGCGACGGGTGCCGACGACATCTGGGTGGCAGGCGACGGCTACCTGCTGCACGACGACGGCACCGGCTGGCAGCGCCGCCCCTTGCCGACGTCGTTCGGCGACAGCGTCCACCGGGCGCGCTTCGACGCCGTGGACTCCGGCGGCTTCCTGCTGACGGCGAGCGTGAAGGACGGCCACTCACCACGGATGGCCCGCTGGGACGGCACCCGTTGGACGGCACTGCCCAGTCCGCCGGGCAACCGTGCCGTGGATGTGCGGGCTTTCGCCGCAGACGACATCTGGGTCCTCGACGGCAGCACCGGCGCGTCCCACTGGGACGGCGCCCGCTGGACCGCGATCGACCTGCCCGTCACCGTCACGGCACTCGACGGCGTCGCGCCCGGGGATCTGTGGGCGGTCGGCCACCACTACCCGCACGGTCCCGACGAAAGCCTCGGCCTGCCTGGCGCCCAGCCCGCCGCCATGCACTGGGACGGCCGTGCCTGGAAGCGCGTACCGGCACCGGAGTACCACTACACGGACCCGGCGCCCGAGGAACTGGCCTACCTCACCGAGGTCGCCGCGCTGGCGAAGGACGACGTCCGTGTCTACGGCGAGCACACCTCCATCAGCGAGGACGACGAGCCCGACCCCGCTCCGGAGAGCGTCCGGCTGCGGTGGAACGGCACCGCCTGGATCAAGCTGCCGAACGCCCAGGGAGCATGCGGCGACCGCGGCCCCTGGGTCGACGACGGTGAACGCGGGGCGGTCCTCAGCGCCGGCCGGTACCTCACCGCGGACGGGCGCTGTGAAGGGATCGCGCGGTCGAAGCCACCGAGCACCGACGGGATCAGGTCCGGCACGGGCCGACCACTCAGGCTGAACGCCATCACGGCAGTCCCTGACACCGACAGGATCCTCGGTGTCGGCTCCCTTGGAGACTCCTCGGTGATCGTCAGCCTGAAGCGCTGACGGACCGCCCTGCCTGAACGTTCGCGCCGCGCTCTGAGCCGCACTGCGTTCCCGGTCGACCCCATCGGCGCCAGCCGGGCCAGCCGGGCCAGCCGGGCCAAGGACGGCGATACCCGCTTTCGCGACCTGGAACACCGGCCTGGACTACAACTGAGCACGCCGCTCAGCCCTGTGCACTCCAGTTGGCCGCGCCTACGGCGGGAGCCGACAACGGGGCATTCCGTTGCGGACCCTTCAGGGTGGGCGGTGCCACACTGACGCCATGGGAAAGCCGCAGACGATCGACGAGTACATCGAGGGCTTCGCGGGGCAGAGCCGTGAGGTACTTGAGCAGGTACGGGCGCTGGCCCGCGATGCGGTCCCCGCGGCGAGCGAGGCGATCAAGTGGGGTCATCCCTCATGGGTTCACCCATCCGGGACGATCCTGTTCATGGTCAGCGGCCACGCGAAGCACGCCAACATCGTTTTCACCCCGAGCACCCGCGAGGCGTTCGACGCCGCCCTCGCCGGTTTCGCCACCGGCAAGGGCTCGGTCCAGCTCCCGTACGGCCGGGCTGTGCCGGGCGACCTGCTGCGCCGCATGATTGCGTTCCGCATCCGCGAGCACGAGGACGACGGCGTGCTGTGGATGTGACGGCCGAGGAGGCGAACCGGGACTTCTGACGGGCGGGCGCTGTGAGGCGGGCCCTTGTGAACCACTGGTGTTCGCGGATGTCGTCGGGCTGATGCATCGGCGGTCGTCGCGCCCTCCCGTGCGGCAGCCCCGGGAGGGGGCAGGACCGCTCCCCCAGGTCAGACCTTCCCCGGTTGCCCCCGTGCACCCCGCCGCCAGGAGGACGAGGGCGGCCGGCGCTTTCCCGGCAAGGCCCCGCCCTTCGGCCTAGGCGCAGCCCGGCGGTTCATCCTCGGCCGGTACGAATTGCATCGTGGGCATCTGGACGGCGTCGAAGTTGGCGGTATCCGGGCCGATCAGAGTCATGTAACCGGCGAGCCTCTCGCTCTCGCGCGAGGGCGGCTCCCCCTTCACCTGCTCGACACCGGGGAACACGGAGTCGAGGACCCACCAACGGCCGCCGAAATGCAGCCACTTGATTCCGCAGTGCGTATTGATGTCGTACGGATACGGCTTGTGCTGCTTGGGCTTGGCCGGCCCTTCCTGCCACTTGCCCTCCGCGACGGTGCGGGCAGGCAGGGTGGGGCCGGTGTACCCCTCGCCGCCCGGACTGTCGGACGAGGACGAGCACCCCGAGAGCAACAGCCCGGCACTCAGGAGCAGAAGAGCGGCTTGGCGCGATACGTTCATGCATCTCAGACGCTACGGATACGCGTTCCGTTCGCTCCCTGACGGTCGAACGACAAGGCGAGCTTGCCGTTCGACACCCGCCACCGGCCCTATAGGCGGCGTCCGTCTGATCCTGCGCCCCGTCACAGAAGCAGAAGAACAGCTCGAAGGCCGCTGGTCGACCTTGGGCTCGCGCCGGAACAGCGCCGCGGGCACGAATCTCTGCACAGAGGGCTCGACCAGGGGCAGATCGACATTACCCGGTTGTTGTCGCTCCCTGGCCGGGATGCCGCTGCCGAGGGCAGCGAATGGTCGACCGGTGCCGGCCACGACCGTCTCACCGTGGCTACGGCCGTACGCCAACACCTGTCCTGACCAGGTCTTCTGTCACACCTTCGGCCGAGTCCGAGGAAGGCACCAGGTGGTGTCCGGCCGCCCCCTACTCAGTCTGCGGTTCAGCCTCTCCACAGTGAGGGTCTCTCCCCCTCGCACCGGGAGCTACATGACCCCGCGGGCGAAGCATCCGCCAAGGCTCGCGTGGGCCCATGGGGCCTGGTCGGTGTATCCGAGGGCGCATGACGCGGTGGATCAGGGGGCCTCGATGGGCACGCATGCGCTGGACGTCGGGTTCTGGCGGCACTCGACGTTCCGCGACGGTAGGTACCAGGCCAGTGAGACAGCTGTCGCGACCAGGCAGAACGCGCCGAGAACTCTCAGGATGCGGTTGCCCCACCCATTCTCCGACCACCCCAGCACGAGCAGCAACGCGATCCACACCGCCGGCAGACCCAAAAAGACCAGGCTCACGACGAAGAGCGCCCAGTCGGCTCCCACCATTACGTGGTCCCCCCTCGTCCCCCGCGCACGATCACCTTCCGTGCAGGTTCGATGGTATGCCGATCGCGCCCATGAATGCGTAGCGACCAATCGCCAAGGCGCCACCAACTGACCGCACTTCTGCAGGACATGGAGAGATCAGGCGATGTGGCGTCTGACTGGGGCATCTCGCAGACGTCGGCGTCCGCGCCGGCTGCCGTGTGCGGGGATGCGGTCGGCAGGCGCGAATTCGCCGGGGGCGGCCTTGCGGCACGCCCAGGCCTTGGCGGGCGGCTGCGGGCGCGGCGTAGTCGCATGACGTGGGTCCGGTCCGTAGGCCGGGTCCGTAGGCCGGGTCCGTAGGCCGGGTCCGTAGGCCGGGTCCGTAGGCCAGCCGCGATGTCGGTCGTGCCGGACGACGGAATCACGCGGGCGACACGAGGAGCAGGCGTGCGGCAGCCCTTGGGCGCGGCTCCCCACCTCCATAACGGATACAATCCGTGCCGCGCTGGGGCAGCGGGCGCCGATTCCGAGGCCGCAGCCCCCGTCCGGTCCTGCCGCAGCCCGAGGTGACGGAACTCGCGAAGCGCGTCGCGGCCAGGCCCCTGCGCCTGGTCCGCCGTACTCGGCCGCCGGGCCATGGCAGTGCGCATGGCCTGGTAGAAGGCGTCAGCCGTACCCGGCCATCGACGGGAACCGCAGGAAGCCACGGAAGGGCCCCGGCCCGTCATGTGCGCTGCTACGCGGCCGGGGACTCATGCTTGCGTGCCGTTCTGCGGATTCTGTCGACCCTGGCCCTGGCAGGCTCCGTCGACCCTGGCCCGGCAGGCCCGCCCGGCCCGTTCGGTGACGGACCGGGCGAGCCTGGCGGAACGACGGGACACACACCCTGCCCTATTGGGTGCGGCGGCGCCGGGGGTGGAACTGCCCGCGTCCGCCGTCGCGGCGGTAGCGGTGACTGTCGGTGCCGGTCGTCGCCGCCCAGCCACGGGCCTTACGTGAACCCAAGGGAGCCGGTCCCGCGACATGCGTCCCGGAGTGACCGTAGTGGAAGGCGGCGATGCGGTCGCTGTGCTGGGAGTTGAGCCGGTGGATGAGGAACGCCCCGAGGATGATCATCGCGCTGATCACGATCATGGTCACGAATGTCTCCACGGTTCTCACCTTCCCATCGGTTGATGCGGCCTCGCGGCTGCCGCGGCCGGAAGCCGCGAACGTACGACCGAAGCCCGGGGCTCATGTCCCCCTTCGTAGTCCCAGACCGCTTCCAGCGCCCGGTCGGCCTCGTACACCGTCCGTCGGCGTTCCGCCTCCTCCATCAACCGGCTCGCGGTCGATGTGCCCAGTGGGTCGCTCGCGGCGGCCATCAGCCAGGCTGCCGAGAGGGCGGGCGTCCGGGGCGGGATCACCAGGAGGTTCCAGCGGCCCGTGCGGTACGACAGCAGCAACAGTTCGTGCGGGTCCTGCTCGGGCAGGAACCAGCCCACCTTCACCACGTGCCCGGCGACGGGCACATGGCGTGGAACGACCGGCCAGTGGATGGGGTTGACCGTGATCCGGGTGATCCGCCCCCACAGAGGGTCCAGTACGGCGGTCAGGGAGGGGAGTTCCGCCGCCAGATCCCGGGAGCGGGGCCACCAGGCGCCGTCCAGCAGGGCCGGTGCCGGACGGACGCCAGCCAGCTTCAGGCGGAGGGAGGGCGAGGAGAGCAGGTCATCGGCTCTGGCTGCCGGCGGGAAGGAAATGGTCGCGGTCATGGCGCGAACCCTGCCCCGGGCCGGTCTACCGGCCCGGAATATTCGATCGCCGAAAACGACACGAGCTTGGAAGCCGGTGCGCGAAATATCCTCGGTACCTTGAGCCTACTCCTCGGACTGGTCCAACGAACGGCACGGGCAACGCACAGACGGTCCTCTGCGCCCCTCCCTGGAATCGCCGCCCCGGGGACCGATCAGGCTCGAACCAGGCACATGAGCCCGAACTGCGCACGCCCGCTCGTTCCCTGGCGACGCTCGCTCATGTCCGTCGGCTCGGGCCCGCTCGCTCGGTGCCGGTGTCGATGAGGATCTGTTCGGCACACCTCCCACTACCGGCGCGGACGTCAGCCATGGCGGCGCGCGCGGCGTCGGGCGTCGCGTGGGGCGGAACCACGAGGAGGGAGAAGAGATCCTGCTCGCCCCGGGTGATGAGGACGGTGTCGTCGCCGGCCGGGAAGGAGTCGATGTGGACGACGCGCTCGTCGATGGTCATCCGCGTCGGCAGCGCTTCCCAGGCACCGGTGTCCAGGCCGACTCGCGTGATGGGCCCTAGGTATCCGGTCAGCGCAGTGATCAGGCTGGGGAGCTCGGCGGCGATGTCGCGGGACCGAGGCCACCACACCCCGTCGAGCACGCCGCGGCGGTCGTGCTTCGTCTCCAGTCGTACGACCGCCGTACCGGGCCGCACGCCCTGGTGGACGGCGTCCGGCAACAGCCTGGTCACCCGCGGGGAGTCGGATTCGACCATCGCACTCGCCTGCCTACGGGGAACGAAGGGGTCCGAGGGGATTCCTCGTTCTCACGGTACTCCCTCGCCGACAGCGGCCGGGGAGCCCGCCAGGTCGCCCCCGGGCTCTGCGGTGCCCGACGCAGCAGGCCGACACAGCAGGCCGACGCAGTAGTGTGAGAGATCCAGGGTGTGAGAGATCCAGCTTGCCTCAGACGGGCACATCGAACTCCGAGGTCGCCATGCGGTCCATGGAAACTCCCTCGGACGGTCACGCCGAGGTCCGCGTCGTCGCCGCCTCGCCCGAGGTGGCCCGTCGGGTCGCGGAGGTTCTCCGACGGTGCTTCGACGCCACCGAACAGCGCAGCTACCCCGCGGGCCCCGACGGCGGGACCCGGCTCGACCTCACCGTGGACACCACCCGCCCCGCGGAACCCGCCCGGTCGTGGCTGGAGGCCAGCCGGTCCGCGGAGAACGGCCGGTCCGCAGAGGCGACGGCCGGGCCCGCAGAGGTGACGGCCGCCGCCGAAAGTGAAACGGCGTCCACGAACGGTACGCCCGGCCCCTTCGGGGAGTAGCGTGAGTTCACCGGGGGCACTTCGCACACCGGCTTCGATGCCGACGTCGTTCCCGGTGAGCGACGACCCCGGACGGCTGCCCTTGCGCAGAGGTCCGGAGACAGGTTCGCGCGATGTCCGCGAGCACCCCGAATCTCCCTCTACGGCCCGTTCCCTTCAGGGCCCCGTCCGCGCGCCTCGCGCTCAAGGCCGAGGGCCCCTTCGCAGGGCCCGCCGACGTGGACGGCGCCTGGTGGCCCCGTTCACGTGACCTGCCGAGTGAGCTCACCGCCCTGGCGGACGTGCTGGATCCGCTGTGGGGACGGATCACCCGGATCGCGGTCAACCCCCGCCACTGGCCGATCCTCCCGCCGAAAATCTTCGTCAACGGCCATGTGGTGAAGGTCGGTTGGTTCACCTCGGAGCTGGACCCGCACGCGATCCTGCTGTTGTCCTACACCGCGGGACCCTGGAACCTTCTTGTGATCCCCCCGGAGACCGACGCACCCTCGGCCGCCCGGCTGATGGCCGCCGCGAGTGCGGACATCGGCCCGCCGACCACCGCGACCGCGCTCATGACGGCGGAACAGGTCCGCACCGGAGGTCCGGAGGCCGGGAAGGACGGGAGCGGCAGTGCTCTTTCGTCGCACAGTCACGATCAGCAGCGCGCCGTGGGCATGTGGCCTCCCACGGTGACCACCCTGGCCATCAGCGGGCTGGTTCCGTCCGTCGCGGCCGTGCGCCAGGTCCACCGGTTCGACGCACCCCACGCGTGACACATCGCCGGACCGCAGCCGGGCCGTGGCTGGCGGGCCCGGTCACGGCCGAATCGCCCACGGTGGTAGCCATGAGCTGCCGCGGCCGCCACGCGCGCGGCGATGCTGTTCAACTTCCCGCCGACCGACTCGGCCACCACCTACCGCGCCCTCTCCCTACCCGCGCTACCCGTGCACCTGACCAAGGGCGCGAACACCGTCGGTTTCGCCGGGGCTCCGGCGGACGCACCCGGACCTTCACCCAGACCTCGCGCGGTGAGTTCGTGGTCTACGGCAACAAGTGCCGCGACGCCGACAGAAGGGGGTCGTCAGCTGACCTGAGACGGGCTCGCCGGTTCCTGCTCGGCCACCTGCCCCTGCCTGAACAGGCCGGGCTGAGGACCGGCGGATCCCGCCGGAGGCGTCCATGGTGTTGAGGCGCCGCACCTCACGGCCGTCGTGCCCGGCGCACCGCACCACCGGCCTCGGCCGGCGGCGTTGGACCGTTTCGGGGCGAGGTCGAGGGCACGGCAGGCTCGGGATGCCAGTCCTCGGAGGAGAGCGAAGAGACCAGAGTTGTGCGATACAACCTTGACAGTTGTATCGCACAACTCCAGGATGGCGTCATGGCAGCCCGGGACGAACCCCTCGATGCGATCCATGAGTCGATCATCCTGTTCTCCCGCAATTCCAGGACACGGGCGAACAACATGTACGACGACCTCTCCTTCGTCGCGTACACGATGCTGTCGTACGTACGCACCGCCCCCCAGCCGACCGCCTCCGATCTGGCGGAGCGGTACGGCCTGGAGAAGTCCACCGTCAGCCGCCAGCTGTCCCAACTGGAAGAGGACGGCTTGCTGCGCAGGGTGTCGCATCCGTCGCGACCCAGGACCAAGTTGCTCGAACTCACCGACACCGGTCGCGACCGCCTGGCCCGCGTCAGGCAGCACCAGCGCAAGGCGCTGCAGGAACGACTCGGCCGATGGCCGGACGAAGACGTCGAGACGTTCAGCCGCCTCCTCCGGCGGTTCGTCACGGAACTCGACTGACCGCCACGACAGGACGAACGGAGACCCTTATGCACCTCGGCACGCACTTCCACCGGTACACACCCCATCAGCGCCCGGCAGGGCTTGTCCCGACGACGGGCCGACGGTGAGGACCGTGCTGTACGCCGAGAACCTTCGGCCCGGGGCCGTGTTCGACCTCGGCAGCGCCAAGGTCTCCAAAGAGGAGATCCTCGATTTCGGCCGCCGCTTCGACCCGCTTCCCCTGCATACCGACGAGGACGCGGCAGCGGGAAGCCGCTTCGGGGGCCTCATCGCCAGCGGTTTCCACACCGCGGCGATCCTGCAACGTCTCGTGGTGGACTCGGTCTTCTCCCGTGCCGCCGTCATCGCGGGCCGGGAGATCAGCTCCCTGCGCATGCGGGCTCCGGTCCGGCCCGGAGACGCGCTGCACGGCACGATGGAGATCCTGAAGATCCGTCCCCGCGACGACGGCACCGCGGTGGTCCGCAGCCGTGGCACCCTCACCAACGGCGCCGGCACCGTCGTCATGGAGGTCCAGGGGGAGACACTCTGGGAACACCGGCCGACGGGCGGGAGTGGAGGCGGCGCGGCCTGACGGACCGGAGCGTCACGGTGAACCGGAGGGGCTTCCCCGATCTCCCCATGCCCCGCCCGCGTCAGCGTCGGCCCGGCCGCCCCTCAGCGAAGTCGACGATCCGGCCACACGCTCGCCACCAGGGCGGGGCCCTCGCTCGCGCCCGATTCGACCTCGACACCACAGGCCGCTACGCCCGCCCCACCATCTTCGCCCTCCACGTCGACGGATCCCCACGCCACAGTCACCGGCGGCTGACGTGCCGCAGAACGGCTGTGCAGAACCCGTCCGGCGCCCGGCGGTGCGGATGATGCGGATGATGGCGCCGGACAGAACACCACCGATGACCACGGCCATCACTGCCCGGAGGCCGCAGCCCGACCCGTCCGCACCGACATATTGCCGAACCCGGACCCGACACCCGGAACCGGCACTGCGAACGCCGCGAGCGGCGCCCACCCCGACCATGCCGGTGGCCACTGACCGGCCGACATCCACTTCACCGTCATCACCCCGATGCCCCTCCCTTTCCGCACGCTGGACGGCGGTTGTCCATTGTCTGGGGAGGCGGTTGGATCGGGCCGGGGGCGAGGTTCACCCGAAAAGGATGCACCCGAACAGGATGCACCCGATTCGGAACCCGGCTCCGGGGCGTTTATCGGGGTGGTGATCTGTCAAGGGGGCTGTGGTGG
This sequence comes from Streptomyces europaeiscabiei, assembly GCF_001550375.1. GTDB lineage: Bacteria > Actinomycetota > Actinomycetes > Streptomycetales > Streptomycetaceae > Streptomyces > Streptomyces europaeiscabiei. The sequence goes on from NZ_LRTR01000688.1 coordinate 63,322, forward strand.
CGTGGTCGACAGGGTTGCTCGGGTTCGTTGCGGGGCTCCTGATATCGGTGGCCACTTCGCCCGTGGGCGTCTCCGGAGCGGTCTTCCTGCTGCCTGTGCAGGTCAGCGTCCTGGGCGTGCCGAGCCCGGCGGTGACCCCGACGAATCTCCTGTACAACGTCGTGGCCGGCCCCGGCGCACTCCTGCGTTACTGGCGGGCAGGGCGCCTGGGTGGCCCGCTGACCCGCCTGCTCATCGCGGGTACGGTGCCCGGCGTCGTCGTCGGAGCAGTGATCCGTGTCTTCGCCGTGCCGGGCCCGCGGGTCTTCCGGCTGCTCATCGCCGCGCTGCTGCTGCCGCTCGGCCTGTGGCTGTGGCTGCGGACCTTGCGCCCGGCACCGGCCCGCGCCATCCGCCGGCCGTCGCCCCGCGCGACGATATCGCTGGCCCTGGCCGTCGGCGTAGCCGGGGGCATCTACGGGATCGGGGGCGGCTCCTTGCTCGGCCCGGTCCTCGTCGGCCGCGGAGCACCGGTGGCCACCGTCGCACCCGCCGCTCTGGCCTCCACGTTCGTGACGTCCGTCGTCGGCGCGCTCACTTACGCGCTACTCTCCCTGGCCACCACAGGTGACATCGGTCCCGACTGGATGCTGGGCCTGTCCTGCGGGGCCGGGGGCCTGGTCGGCGGCTACGTCGGCGCCCGTCTCCAGCCGCTGCTGCCCGAGACCTGGCTTCGGCTCCTGCTCGGCACCCTCGCCTCGGGCGTCGGCGCGCTGTACGCGGTCCAGGTCTTGCGCTGACCGCGCATGGCCCGTCCCTGGGTGTCGAGCACGCTGTCGTGACTCGTGAACTGCCGCCCCTACGCCGATGATCTGACGCCTCCCCAACTGGTGTGGAAGTTCAGGGCAGACTCTCACGCGACCATGGCCCACCCGCCGATGATCTCTGAAGACAGGCCATCGCACGACAGTTCGAACCCGGCAGCCGAGGCCGCGGTCGTCGCCGTCTACCGGGCAGGCGCCGAGGTACGGCGACCCGCCGCGCCTTGCCGGGCCTCTCCTTCGCCTCTTCTGTCGACTCTCCTTCGCCTCTTCCATCGACGGGGCCCACCACCGCACCCTCGGTCTGACCGCCGCCGAGCCCGCCACGCAGTCCCGTTCTCCGCGTGCAGGGCGGGGCCCCTCCCCGGGGTGCGGTGGTAGAACGGGGCCGTGATCGGCACTGCGGGAAGCAGCAGAGCGTGGGCCGAACGAACGCGCACAGATGGGGAGTTGGGCATGAGGGCAGAGAACATCGACGATGTCGTGGACGGGCTTGCCGGGGTCGTGCGGGAGGCCGGCCGCACCGGTGACCGAGTGGGGTTTTTCGCGGCACTGTACCGACAGGTGACCGTTGAGGTCCGCGCGGCCATTCACGGTGGGCTGTTCGACGACGGCGCCCGAATGGACCGTTTCGACACCTTCTTCGGCAACCGCTACTTCGACGCGTACGACGCCTGGCGTCAGGACCGGAGCGGGCCGCGTTGTTGGCGCGAGGCATTCGGGCTGCTCGACGACGCCGACACCGTCATCGTCCAGCACCTGCTGCTCGGCGTGAACGCGCACATCAATCTCGACCTGGCCATCGCCGCCGCGCGGACCAGCCCAGGCGAGGCCATCCACGCGCTGCAGCGCGACTTCCTGCTGATCAACGACATCCTTGCGCGGGTGGCCCTGACGGTGCAGGACTCGGTCGGCGCCCTGTCGCCGCTCATGTCCCTGCTGGATCGGGTCGGAGCCCGCACCGACGAGCAGATCCTCGACTTCAGTGTCCGTCAGTCCCGCAAGGAGGCGTGGCACAACGCCGTCCTGCTCGCCGGCCAGAACGAAGAGGAGCGTGAGGCCACCATCGAGCGGCTCGACATCCGGGCCGCCGTGCTCGCACGGTTGATAGCGCGACCGGCCGGCGTCGTCCGACCGGCCCTGCAGCTGATCCGGAGCACCGAGAGTGACGACGTGCCGGCCGTCATCAGTCATCTGGACAACGCCGTCGAGTGACCCTCCACCGGCAGAAAACGGGCTGCGGCCCGACGCATCGCCATTGCGCCGTTCCGAACCTCCCGAAGGACCAGGACGTGCATCCCGAAACCCGGGCTCGCCTCGGTCACGGGGCGCGGACCTGTGTGTCCGCCCCCACTTCGGCGCGCATTTGGGCGAAGTCGAGCATGACACGGGCGGACGTCATGGAGACCTGCGTCGTCGAGTTGATACAGGTCCGCGTCCCACAGTCGGCCCCAGACGCCGGCCCGCGACCAGATCAGAAACCCGGCAGTGGGTCGCTGAGCAGCACCACGTAGGACCTGCCACAAAACCCGCTGAACCCCACCCCACACCCCGCAGGCTGGTTCTCCCCTCCCCGTACCTGCCTGCCTGCCTGCCTGCCTGCCTGCCCCTATGGTCGGGCTGGATGCCGGAACCAGCCCGGCCGACGCCCCGTGGCGCGCGTACCAGGCGGTGGACGCTTGTCGCCCCACTGCTGCGGTGGTGGCGGCGGCGCGGCGCGGCGCGGCGGTGACGCCGTCAGGGCTTGGTCGGCTTCACCTTCCTGTCGGTGCCGTTCACTCGCACGGTGACCTTCTTCTGGTTCCGCGTCCGGTCGGCCACGATGTCGTACGACGTGACCTTGCCGTTCCGCCACTCGCAGCTGACCTCGTAGCCGCCGCGGGCACGGAGACCGGTGAAGGAGCCCTTGGCCTTCCAGTCGTCCGGGAGCGCGGGCAGGAGGTGGATGACTCCCTCGTGGCTCTGCAGGAGCATCTCCGCCACCGCGCCCGAGATGCCGAAGTTGCCGTCCATCTGGAAGGGCGGGTGGTCGCAGAACAGGTTGGGCAGCGTGTTGTAGGTCAGCAGTCCGCGCAGCATGATCTGGGCGCGCTGCCCGTCACCGAGGCGGGCGAAGAGGGCTGCCCTCCAGGGCCAGGTCCAGGAGCGGCGGCTGTCGCCGGACACCGTCGCGGCCGTGAACGGGACGCCTTCCTTCTCGCCGCACCGAGCCTTGAGCGAGACGAGGGCGGCAGCCGCGAAGTCACTTGTTTCCGGGGTGATCTGGCGACCCGGGTAGACCGCGAAGAGGTGCGAGGTGTGGCGGTGGATGTCGGTGGGGCTGTCGATGTCCTCCTGCCACTCCTGCAGTTGGCCCCACTTGCCGATCTTGTTCGGTGCGAGGCGTGCCTGCATGTCCGCGACCTTGTCCCGGTAGACGGGGTCCGCCTCGAGTACCGCTTCGCAGTCGAGGTAGTTCTGGAACAGGTCCCAGATGATCTGCTGGTCGTACATGACGCCGTCCTCGCGCGGCCCGTGCTCGGGGGACCAGCCGTCCGGCGCGACGAGAAGTCCGTCCTCGCGCTCCTTGAGATGGTCCTCCCAGAACTCGCAGATCTCCTTGATCATCGGATGGGCGAGGGTACGGAGGAAGTCCAGGTCCTGAGTGAACGCCCAGTGTTCATAGAGGTGTTGGGCGTACCAGGCGCTCGCGACGGTGTTCCACTCCCAGGCGTTGCCGCCGAAGACGCTCTGGCTGGTGCGGGCGGTCCAGCCTCGCGTGTCCTTGCCGAAGGCGTTGCGGGTGGCCACGCGACTGGGCACCGCCACCTGCTCGATGAACCTGACCAGTGCCTCATGGCACTCCGACAGGTTCGTCGTCTCGGCGCCCCAGTAGTTCATCTGGATGTTGATGTTGGTGTGGTAGTCGGAGGCCCACGCAGGCTGGTTGCTGTCGTTCCACAGGCCCTGGAGGTTGGCGGGCAGGCCGTTGGGGCGGGAGGAACTGATCAGCAGGTAGCGGCCGTAGTCGAACATCGACTGTTCGAGGGTCGGGTCGGCCCCACCGGCCCCGTAACGCGCCAGCCGGACATCGGTCGGCATGGCGACGACGTCCGGGTCGGAGGTGCCCCAGGCGACCGAGACACGGTTCATCAGAGCCCGCGTCTCGGCGGTGTGCCGGGCGCGCAGCTTGTCGTAGGGCCGGCGGGCCGCCTTGTCGAGCGTCTTCGCGACGATCGGCTCCGGATCGGCCCCGCGCCATCCGGCGGCGGCGTCGAGCCTGTAGTCGGTACGGGCGTCGAGGAGCAGCGTCAGGGTCGTGCAGTCGCTGAACCGGAGCGTCGATCCGTCCGCGCTGAAGTCGCCGTCGGTGTGCACGACCTGGACGGCGCACGCGTGCTTGAGGCCGTTGCCCATGACACCGGTGAAGGCGATCCGCCGGGCGCGGGCGTCGACGGTCGTCGGAGCCTGGTCCTGTCCGGAGGTCAGCGAGATCGCTCCGGAGAGGCCCCGGGCACTGTCCGAGGTGTACCGGAAGACCATGACGTCCGCCGACCGGCCGGCGAAGGCCTCGCGCAGGACGCGGCGTCCCGGCGCGCCGAAGCGGGTGACGTGGACACCTTGCGCGAAGTCGAGGCTGCGCTGATAGTCGACGATCGCCCGCTGTGTGCGCGTGTCGAAGCGTTCGCCTGCCAGCGCGATCTCCGCGATCTGGAGGCCGGTCGAGGACGCGTCCGGGATCAGGGTGAGTCGGTAGACGCGGTAGGCCGTGCTGTTGGTGACCTGGAAGGTCTGTCTCTCGCTGCGGCCGGCGAAGGGCTCGTGGCGGTTTCGCGTGTCGAGGGTCGTCCAGGTACGCCCGTCCTGCGAAGCCTCAAGGAGCCATCTTCGGGGGTCCTCACGTGGACGGTCCGGGGCCGAGGTCAGCGCGTACGAGGTGACGACGACCGCGCGAGGAAGGTCGGCCTGCCAGACGACCGCCGGTGCGGCGGAGTCGACCCGCCAGACCGTGGCCGGATCGCCGTCCACCGCGTTGGAGATGCCCATGGCCTTGGACCCGCTCGCGGCTCCGGATCCCTGGGAATGCCCGCTCGGCGACGACAGGTACATCGAACCGGCCCCGCCGAGGTCGACGCCGGCCAGCCCTATCTCGCTCACCTGGAAGTGGCTGACGCCTGCCTTGGGGACGAAGTCGAACCGGTAGAAGCGGTGGGCGGCGCGGTCGGCGCAGGTGTACTCCCTCGTCTGGAAGCGGTTCTCGAAGGGTGCCTCCAGAGTGCGGCTGTCCAGCGTGGTCCAGGTGGTGCCGTCGGCGGAACCCGAGAAGGTCCACTCCTGCGGGTCGCGCTGCGGCACGTCGTTGGCACTCGTCAGACGGTACGACGCGACCACCACGGGATCGGGCAGCTCGACCTGCCACCGCACCTTCGCACCGGGCCCCTCGATGCACCACTTGGTGGCCGAGGCACCGTCGTACGTCTTGTCGACACCCTCCGACGACGAGCTGCTGTACGGTCCCCCCGGGGCCGTGACCTTCGGAGTCGAACGGGAAGCGAAGGTGACGACGACGTCACCGAAGTTCCGGTACGAACCGAAGCCGGTCATGCCGGTGTCGAACTCACTGTCCGGCTTGCCGGCGAGAGCGTTGTCGTAGTTGTTGCTCCCTCCCCACAGACTCTGTTCGTTGAACTGGATACGCTCCTCGTCGGGATCGGCGAAGAGCATGGCGCCGAGTCGGCCGTTGCCGATCGGCAGGGCCTGCGACTGCCAGTCCGCGGCGGGAACGCGGTACTTCAGCGTCTTGCGCGAAAGGGTCGGCCACTGGAGGGCGGCCGACGCGTCGGCCCCTGCGGCGACGGCTTGCCCCACGGGGGTGCCTCCGGTCAACTGAGTGATCAAAGGTGCGAAGGCGAGGGCACCGCCGAACTTGAGCATGCTCCGTCGCTGCGGTTCGGATTCATTGATCACAGTAAGATTTCCTGACTCATACATCGGCTCTTTCACGGAGAACTGGTAGTTACGCCCGACACCTGCTCCAGGCGCGATCATCGTCGCCGGTTGATAGATCGGATGTCTAGTGGTAGGCACCACCGAGTGCCCTGACACCGATCACCGAGCGGGCGCCCGCCAGGCCCGGCGTCAAGTCGGTGGCCCTCCTGAGGGGCTGGGCCGCCGGCACCGAGTCGCCGGGGCCGGGGCGACGGCATGCCGCCTCGCGGCCTGTGCGCTGAACCGACCTGCGCTTCGCCCCGAAGCCAGGGCCGCCGGTCCGGCTGGTCCACGGGGCGGCGAAGGCTGTCGCTGACGCCAACTATGCTCCCGCCCATGAACGAGGACGACAGAGGACCCGGAAGACGAGTCGTCGACGGGCGCTTCGAGTTGGAGAGCCGTCTCGGCGGTGGCGGGATGGGGACGGTCTGGCGGGCCAGGGACCTGGCACTGCACAGGCTCGTGGCCGTCAAGGAGGTCCGCCCGCCCGACCGGGACCTCGCCGAGTACGACCCCGACGGCGCGCGGACGCTGCGCGAGCGGGTGCTGCGCGAGGCCAGGGCCCTGGCCCGCATCGACCATCCGAACGTCGTCACCATCCACCACATAGTCGACGGCGGCGACGGCACCTACCCGTGGATCGTGATGGAACTGGTCAGCGGTGGCTCGCTGGCCGACCGGCTGGCCCAGGGCCCCATGCCGCCGGTCGAGGCGGCGCGGATCGGTCGGCAGGTGCTGGGCGCACTGACCGCCGCGCACGACGCCGGTATCCAGCACCGGGACGTCAAGCCTGCCAACGTGCTGCTGCGCCCCGACGGTCGTCCCGTCCTCACCGACTTCGGTATCGCCGCGATCCGCGAGACGACCGGCCTCACCGCCACCGGCTCCGTCATCGGTACGCCCGACTTCATGGCCCCGGAGCGCATATCGGGGCACGAGGGCGGATCCGCCTCCGACCTGTGGTCGCTGGCGATGATGATGTACACCGCCGTGGAGGGCCACCATCCGCTGCGCCGCGGCACCACCCTGGCCACCCTCGCCGCGGTCCTCAACGACGACGTCCAACCGCCGGTGCGCGCCGGTGCCCTGGGCAACGTCCTGATGAGCGTGCTCGTGCGAGACCCGGCAGCGCGGCCGTCGGCAGCCGCACTGGACCTGCGGCTTGCCGAGATCGAGTCGGGGCCGGCCGCTCCGGCGGTGTGGGACGAGCCCACCTCGTATCCGCTGAATCCGCCGTCACCCTCCACCCACCCGACCCCGCCACACTCGGGCGGCTTCACCTCTCCGACCGGGTTCGCCCCGTCCGGCGTCACCCCCTCGCCGCCCTCTTCCCTCGGGGTCGGCAAAGGCGCTCCCGCCCCGGCGCGTGCCACCACCGCCGGATTCGGCCCGCCGCCGTTCCAGGCACCGCCGGGGCGGGCTCCGTATCAGCCGGTGACCGCCCCCGTAGGGCCGGTACGCCGACGCGCACCGCGCCTCGGCGTCCTGATGAGCGCGACGGGAGCCTCGCTCGCCGGTGCCCTGATCCTGCTGTGGTGGCTGCTGCCCTTGGGAGACGACACCCGCGACTCGGACACAGGTGCCTCGGACGCGGGCGCCTCGGCCACCGCCTCGGCCCCGAAGTCGACCGTCTCACCGGCCGACGCCGCCCCGGCGACCCAGCAGCCGAAGGATGCGGAGACCGGCGACATGCTGACTCCGGACGGCATCCGCACCGCGATCAAGGCGTTCGAGAAGGAGACGGACCGAGACATGTTCGGTGACTTCTCGGTCTACCCGGACTACGTGTCGGCCCAGCTCATGGTCGAGGGCAGTGACACGAGGTACGACACCTACACCTACCGTCCGGGGCAGGGGGTGGAGAAAGGCATCATCAAGGGCACCCTCGCCGGCGGCGAACAGCCCGTCAGCCTCGACGACTTCGACTGGGACAAGGTTCCCGCACTCCTCAAGGAGGCGACGAAGAAGCTCAACGTCGCCGATCCTGAGAACCGATACCTGCTGGTGAGACAGCCCAACGACATCTTCGGCACCCCGGCCGGGATCGCGATCTACCTGAGCGACGAGTACAACCGGTCCGGATACCTGGAGGCCGACACCGACGGCAAGGTGACCCGCGTGATGCCCGCGGAGGACTGACGCCTCACGACTCGGTGACATCCCAAGGGACTCCGGGCTCAGGTATCCGGCACCCAGGCCGCTCGGGCGTCCAGTAGTTCCGGACCTTCTCCGGCTCCTGCCGTACATCGTCGATCGTGGTCCCCGAGTCCGGCCGCGGCTCGGATTCCGAGGCAGTGGCCGCGGTACGCCCTCCCCACCGCCACACGACGGCGGCGAGGGCGGCGGCCGCTGCGCACTGGAGTCGACCGCGCGCCCCTGAACTGAACGGCGGCGCCGGGCGTGTCGGCCGGCTCATGGTCGAGCGCCTCGCCGCGCCACCGCGGTCGTCCGCGGGCCTGTGGCGGCAAGGCCGTGAGTGACCGCCTTGCTCAATTGCGCGACCGCTGAAGCAGCGAGGCGGTTGGCGAATATAATCTGGCTCATGTCGAAGCCTGACGAGCTGCTCGTTGACGTCGCCGCCCTGGTGGAGTCCGGGCAGAGCAATCAGATGTCCCTGACCGTGGTCACCGGTGGTGCTGTCATCACCGGTCGGCTGGCCCCTGAAGCAGTGTGGAGGCAGAGGGTGTCGGATGTGCTCATGGATTCGGACCGCTTGAGCGAGTTCTCCGCCGTCTTCGACACTCCCACGAAGAACGGGCCACCTACGCATCTGCACTTCCATGTCGCCCGGATCCTGCAAGGCACGGTGGGCATCCCCGAGACGGGCGGGATGTACCGGGTTGCGATCGAGGACGTCAGCGCCTGGACCATGGGCGACTTCAGCTACTCCGACCACTGAGCAACCACAACGGCGGGAATCCACTGCAAGCAGTGTGGGCCCGACCGGCGAAACGCCGGTCGGGCCCACACTGCTGCCGAGGGGTCGGTTCGTGCCTGTTTCCTCGATCAGACGGACACAGAGGTGCCGAGCATCGCGGAGGCCTGCTGGAGCGGGCTGAGGAGGCTCACGGGTGCGGCCTCGGGGAGGGTGCGGCAGGTGAAGCCGAGCTGAGCCATGGCCCGCAGAACTTCGCCGGCCGTGAAGTCACGACGGTCCTGACGGGTGATGACCTGGCCGACCTGCTTGACGGGGTAGTGACGGCGGCCGATGGTCACGGTCTCGCCGGAGCCCGGTTCGGGCTTGATGCCCTTCATCGATTCCAGCACGCCGCTCTTGGTGAGCTCGAAGGGAAAGCGGGCGATGACGCAGCGCATGAGGCCTCACAAAGGATAGGTGGAGGGTCCGACCAAGGGGGTGATGCGGTTCAGTGGGAGAGGCCGACGACGCCGAGGGCACTGCCTTGCATGTCGACGACCGGCAGGACACCGAGCCGGAGGTAGCGCTTCGCGTACTCGCCTTCGTCCCTCGTGGTCACGGGTGAGGTGAACGATCCGTGGACGTCGAGGATGTCGCGCAGGCGGACGCGGTCCGTGTACGCGGAACTGTCGCGGACGGCGGTGAGTTCGCTCCGGGTGACCAGGCCGGTGTACTGGTCGTCCTGGTCGCAGACGACCAGTCGACCCGTGCGTGCGGCGGTCATGACGGCCAGGGCCACCTCGACGCTCATGTCGTCACAGACCTGCGGTCCGGCCGCGTCGACGAGCTCCACCGCCGTCCTTTGCACGAGGTTGGCGCCCGCCGGGCGGGGCTGCATCTGAACCAACGTCAAAAGGTGCCTCCTGCAGAGATGGGTCAGCTTCCTGATCACGAAGGTTCTAGGCCGCCGCGTCGTAGCCGGACTGGCGTACGGGCGCGCGCCGGGTCGTCGAACCGGGGCGGCGGCGGCCGCGGGAGGAGGTGCTGCGCTTGGGGCGTTCGACCACCGGTGCCGCGATGACGACCGGGATGCCGGACGGGGCCTGGGCGCCGGTGATCTGGCTCAGGGCCTCGTCGCCCGAACGGACCTGGGTGGTCTGCGGCCGGATACCGGCGTCCGCCATGAGGCGGACCATGCCGCGACGCTGGTTCGGTGTGACGAGGGTGACCACGCTGCCGGACTCTCCGGCACGGGCGGTACGGCCACCGCGGTGGAGGTAGTCCTTGTGGTCGGTCGGCGGGTCGACGTTGACGACGAGGTCCAGGTTGTCGACGTGGATGCCGCGCGCCGCGACGTTGGTCGCGACGAGCACGCTGACGTGCCCGGTCTTGAACTGCGCAAGTGTGCGGGTGCGCTGCGGCTGCGACTTGCCGCCGTGCAGCGCGGCGGCCCGTACCCCGCTGTTGAGCAGGTCCTGGGTCAGCCGGTCGACGGCGTGCTTGGTGTCCAGGAACATGATCACGCGGCCGTCGCGGGCGGCGATCTCCACGGTGGCGGCGTGCTTGTCGGCGCCATGGACGTGCAGGACGTGGTGTTCCATCGTCGTGACCGCACCGGCCGACGGGTCGACCGAGTGCACGACGGGGTCGGTCAGATAGCGGCGCACCAGCAGGTCGACGTTACGGTCCAGGGTGGCGGAGAACAGCATCCGCTGCCCCTCCGGACGCACCTGGTCGAGCAGCGCGGTGACCTGCGGCATGAACCCCATGTCGGCCATCTGGTCGGCCTCGTCCAGCACCGTGATGCCGACTCGGTTCAATCGGCAGTCGCCACGATCGATGAGGTCCTTCAGCCGGCCCGGGGTTGCGACGACGACCTCTGCCCCGCCTCGCAGCGCGCCGGCCTGCTTGCCGATCGACATTCCGCCCACCACCGTGGCCATCCGCAGCTTGAGGGAGCGGGCGTACGGAGTGAGCGCGTCGGTCACCTGCTGGGCCAGCTCCCGCGTCGGTACGAGGATCAACCCCAGCGGCTGGCGAGGCTCAGCCCGCTGTCCAGCGGTGCGGGCCAGCAGGGCGAGGCCGAAGGCGAGGGTCTTGCCGGAACCGGTGCGTCCGCGCCCCAGAACGTCACGGCCCGCCAGAGAGTTCGGCAGCGTCGCGCCCTGGATCGGGAACGGCGCGGTCACCCCCTGCTTACCGAGTTCGGCCAGAAGCTGCTCGGGCATGGCGAGCTCGGCGAAGTCCTCGACGGACGGCAGCGGGGGGGTGATCGTCTCGGGGAGAGCGAACTCACCCTGCACCGCGGCGGGTCGGCGGCCGTAACCACCGGAACGGGCAGGCGCACCGGAACGGCGCGGCGCCTGCGAGCTGAAACGGCTGCCGCCCCTGCCGGCGTCGGCACTGCCATTGCGGGTGCGGGCGGAGCGGTTGTTCGTACGTGTGCGGTTCATGCGGAACCTTCCTCGATGTGGCACATATCAAGGAATTCCCGCAGCGATGAGCGGCATGGAGAATTACAAGTATGAACCGATAGCGAAATAAAGCACAGCTGGCCGGACGAGAATCCGCGCGGGCGCAGGTGCTGAAATGAGTGAGGCGCTGGAGGCGTAGGACTCGGGCGCCGGTGCGGCCTAGTTCTTCAGGATGCGCATGCATCCCGAAGGAGGGGCCGCGTGTGGTAAGAATGCGGATTCCTCCGCGTCGTCCCGCCGGTCACACCACTGCGGGAAATGCTTGTAGCTGGGGCCCGCACCCCTAGGATGCGGGCCCCAGCTACAAACGTGCGCGTCAGGCCGGAACGATGTTCTCGGCCGTCGGGCCCTTCTGGCCCTGCGCGATGTCGAAGTTCACCTTCTGGCCCTCGAGCAGCTCACGGAAGCCCTGGGCGGCGATGTTCGAGTAGTGGGCGAACACGTCGGGTCCGCCGCCGTCCTGCTCGATGAAGCCGAAGCCCTTTTCCGCGTTGAACCACTTCACGGTGCCAGCAGCCATGCCATATCTCCTTTGAGGGGGGGCAGTACATCGGAATCCGCACTGTGCAGATTCCGTGTCGCCGCGATGATTACCCCGTCCGGAAATGGCCGGAAATACAAAAGCGCTCCCACCGACTGGAGCCGTGTGAGGCACTTGAAGTTTTGGGAACCACAACTGCAACTGACATCAGAGTAGCACGCTGCAAGGGGCTGCGCACGTTACATAATTCCACTCTGCCCATCGCGGCAAAAACTCTCACTACAGGGTCCGCCAAACTCTCACCTCACGAGTACAGATATTGATCCACTCAGAGTGCAACGTCGTCAGGATGATCGGGGAACTTCCCGCAGCACGTACCGACTTCCTGGGGACGCCCTGGAGACGTCCTGGGGAGACGGATCCCACGGATACGACCGCTCCCCCCGACCGCCGGCGGTCGTTTCGGCGGGATCGGACGGCCGCCGCGTCATGTCGGCGCAGGCAGCCGGGGCCCGGCCTCAGACGCGGGAGGCGAACAGTTCGGCCAGATGCTGGGCCGACACGTCGGCCAGGTCGTCGAGCTGGACGCGGCAGGACATACCGTCCGCCAGGAACACCGCGTCCGAGTGCGCTCGCACCGCCGGCAGAAGGTGCGTCTCGGCGACCGCAACGCTGACCTCGTAGTGCCCCTTCTCCACACCGAAGTTACCGGCCAGGCCGCAGCATCCCTGCACCTTGGTGACGGTCGCGCCGGCCCTTTCCAGCAGACGCCGGTCGGTGTCCCAGCCGATGACCGCGCTCTGATGGCAGTGAGGCTGCGCGACCACCTCCACACCGGTCAGGTCCGGCAGAGGCAGGTCGAGGCGCTCGACCAGCTCCGCGAAGCTCAGTACCCCCGCGGCCACCACGTCCACCTCCTGGGCGTCGCACAGCTCTCGCGCGTCGCTGCGCAGCGACGCGAGGCAGGACGGCTCCAGCGCCATCACCGGGATCCCGCCGCGGATGTAGGGCGCGAGCGTCCGCACCGTCCGGCTCACGATGCTCCGCGCGTGGTCGAGCCGACCGGTCGTGATCCAGGTGAGGCCGCAGCAGGCGTCCTCCGGGATGACGCGGACCGCGAGGCCGTGCGACTCCAGGAACCGGATCGCCGCCAGGCCCGACTCCGGGAAGAAGTGGTCGGTGAAGGAGTCGGCCCAGATCCACACGTCGGCCGACGCGTCCGCGGTGCGGGACGCGTGCGTCGCCTTCCTGAGGGTGGGGGAGGCGAACTTCGGCACGGACCGCCGGTGGTCGATACCGGCGGCCCACTTGGCCAGGCCGGCGAACGGCTTGACGCGCAGGAGCAGGTTGGCCGCCGACGCCAGGGGCGCGGTGAGCCGGGCCCACTTCGGGAGCTGTCCGAGGAACAGGTGCGACCGCGGTCGCCTCACCCCGGCGACGTCGTGCCGCTGGTGCAGCACCTCGGACTTGTACGTGGCCATGTCGACACCGCTGGGGCAGTCGCTCGCACAGCCTTTGCACGCGAGGCACAGGTCGAGTGCCTCCGTGACGGCAGGGTCCCGGAGACCACCGAGCAGCAGTCCACCGTCGAGCGCCTCCTGAAGCACCCGGGCGCGGCCGCGGGTCGAGTCCCGCTCGTTCCGCGTGGCGAGATAGGAGGGGCACATCACCCCGGCGGTCCTCGGCGCCACGCACGTCCCCACGCCGGTGCAGCGATGCACCGCGGCCCCGAGGTCTCCGGCGTCGTGCACCAGCCGCAGACCGGAACGCACCGGCGCCTGAGGACGCACCGGGCGCAGGTCGTCGGTGATCGGAACCGGGTCGGCGATGATGCCCGGGTTCAGGATGCCGTCGGGGTCACAGACCGCCTTGACCTGCTGGAACAGGGTGAGGGAAGCCTCGTCGTACATCAGTGGCAGCAGCTCGCCGCGGACCCGGCCGTCACCGTGCTCTCCGGACAGCGTGCCGCGGTAGTCGCGCAGCCGTGTCGCGCAGGCCGTCATGAATTCGCGGAACACCCCGGCCGAAGCGGGGTCGCCGGGCTGGAAGGGGAAGTCGATGCGGCAGTGGATACAGCCGTCGCCGAAGTGCCCGTACGGAATGCCCTGAAGGCCGTGCGCTCGCAACAGTGCCTCGAAGTCACGCAGCCACGCACCAAGGTGATCCGGCGGTACGGCGGCGTCCTCCCATCCGCCGTACGCCGGCGTCGACAGCGACCTGCCCGCCAGCCCGGCGCCGTCCTCACGGATACGCCACAGCGCGGCCGCCTCGCGAGGGTCGTCGATCAGCCTGCTGTCCAGGGCGGCGCCGGCGGCGACGAGCCGCCGCACCGAATCCGGCGCGTCCTCGCCGGCCACCTCCGCGAACAGCCAGCCACTTCCCCTCGGCAGGTCGGGAACAGGCGATCCCTTCTCGCGCACCAGATCGACGATGCGTGCGTCCATGCCCTCGCACGCGATGAGCCGGCCCGGCACGGCGGCAAGCAGCGCCGGTACCGCATCGGCCGCGTCGGCCATCGTCGGGTATCCGAGCACCAGCATCCTGCGCTCGACCCGGTCGTCGACCAGACGGACGGTCGCCTCCAGGACCGTGGCCAGCGACCCTTCGCTGCCGACGAGGAACCGTTCGATGCGGCGCCGCTCGGGCAGCAGGTGTTCCAGGCCGTATCCGCTGACCTGGCGGCCGAAGCGGCCGAACTCGGTACGCAGATGGAGCAGATTCGCGTCCCCGACGGCCGCCAGGCGCCTGGCGGTGGTACCGCCGGGCCGACCGCCTTGCTCAACGGCCAGCTCGCCGTTGCCGTACAGCACGCGCAGCGACTCGACGTTGTCCACCGTCCGCCCGTAGCCAAGGGCCCGCGACCCGCAGGCGTTGTTCCCGATCATCCCGCCGATCGTGCAGCGGCTGTGTGAGGACGGGTCCGGTCCGAAGCGCAGCCCGTGGGGCGCTGCCGCACGCTGCAGGTCCGCGTGCACCACGCCCGGTTCCACGCGGGCCGTACGTGCGACCGGGTCGATGTCGAGTACCCGGTCGAACCGACGGGTGTCGACGACGATGCCGCTGCCGACCGCGTTGCCGGCGATGCTGGTGCCCGCGCCCCGCATCGTGACCGGAACCCGCAGCTCACTCGCCACCTGGTGGGTCGCGATCACGTCCTCGGCGTTCCGTGCCCGCACGACGGTGGACGGGACGACGCGGTACAGGCTCGCGTCGGAAGAGTACAGAGCCCGTGTCAGCGGCGAGTCGTCGAACTCGACGCCCACCGCGCGAAGAGCGGCGGCGAGATCCTCACTGGGTGCCGTCGACGAGTCTTTCGTGGGTTCTCCTGTCCCGGACTGCGCTTGAGTGGGCATGGTCAAGGCTAACCACGCAAGGCAGTTCTGCGGCGTCGCGACTCACGTCGGCGAGGAGGAGTGGCCAAGGTGCGCCGGCCCCGGCAGCCGCACTCCCGGCACCGGCCTCGTTGTCCACTGCGGGCACCCGCTGCCCGATCCGGACCGGCCCTGCAGGGAACCCGGTGAGGCGACCGTGTACCGGGACTGCGGCGCGTGGACGGCGACGCCCTCGACACGGCGATCGGCGGCCGGCTGACCGTCGGTACGGACGCCCACGAGGTGTCCGGCCGGTCCACGTCGGCCACAGAACCCTCCGGGGGTCAGGGGCGTGGTTCGGCTCCGCCGGGGGTCAGCGCCGGCTGCATCTCCGCCTGCTGGAGTTCGGCGAGCAGCTCGCTCTGGCCGGCGAGCAGTTCGGTCAGGATCCGGCGGGCGGCGCGTAGCAGTTCGGCCACGTCACCACCGGCGAGCGCGTAGCTGACGGTGGAGCCCTCCCGGATGGAGACCACGATCCCCGACCGGCGCAGCACGCCCAACTGTTGGGAGAGGCTGGACGGTTCGATCTCGATCTCGCTGAGCAGGTCGCGTACGGCGAGAGGGCCGCCCTGCAGCAGTTCGAGGACCCGGATCCGTACCGGGTGCCCGAGCATGCGGAAGAACTCGGCCTTGGCCTGGTAGAGGGGGACCTGCATGAGAATCGCTCACTCCCTGGCGCGTGACGGCTCTTTCTGGGCACGGCGGCCCTGTGTGCCACCGCAGGCGGTAGGTGCGGACTCATCCTCGTGGATCCGGCCTCGCACACCCATGGGATTGACCTGATCTGGATATGTCCAGTTGCAGAAATCTTCAACTCATGGGCGTGCGAAGCCGTGAACCGCAGCGCTTTCTATACCTCGAGTTCACCCTCGATGCGCTTGAGTTGGTGACGGGCCATCGCCAGGTTCGATTTTGCCCGGTCGAGCACGAGGTAGAGGAACAGCCCATTGCCGCCACGGCCCTTGAGCGGCTGGATGATGTGGTACTGGCTGCCGAGTGTGATCAGCACGTCCTCGATCGCCCCCTTGAGTCCGAGGTGTTCCATGGTGCGGGTCTTGGCACGGATCACGTCCGTGTTGCCCGCCGCCGCGACAGTCAGGTCGAGGTCCTTGCCTCCCCCCAACGTGCCCAGCGCCATGCCGCTGGTGTAGTCGACCAGCGCAGCCCCTAGCGCGCCCTCGACCGACGTCATGATCTCCTTCAGGGAAATCTCCACATTGCCCATAACAGCATCTCCTCCGGGTCACTGCGCGGCTCGGGCGCTGCCCTCGCCGCCGGTGCGAGGACCCTACGAAGTACCCATGGCCGGAACGCCTGTTGTTTCGGTACTGAACGGGGGAGCCTCGAAATGGCGCTCCGATGCATTGCTTGTGACCGCTCATGTGCAGCAAATAGCCATAGGTGCCACTGTCCGCGAGAGGGCAAGACCAGAGTCGATCTCCCTGGCGCGCAACGACACCGACACCCTCCCCGAACACGACGTCGGCCTTCACGACCACAACGGGTCATGAAGGCCGACGTCACGTGCGCCGCCGGGACGGTGTCCGCCGGTTCAGCCGGTGGCCGCGACCGCGTCCCACAGCGCGCAGTGGAGGGCGGCGGTGAAGTCACCGGCCGGGCGCGGGCCGCCGGCCGACCCACTCGCCGGGAGAGCGGCTGGTCCCGGGTGTTACCGACGGACACCGCCGACGGCGCCGGCTCTGCCGAGCCCCTTGTTCGAGGCACCGTCGTGGGCCTTGAGGAGGCGGCCCGCCCAGCGCGGCGGCAGGGCTTGGGTGATGTCCCGGATCCGGGCGTCGTCGGTCGCGCCTCACGCGGCGTTCAGCGCGTCGAGGAGGGAAGGGACTTGGCGGGCACATGGCCAGGACGGAGAAGGGGAAGTGCCCGCGGGCCTTGGCTGCCCGCGGGATCCTGGCGTTGACGGACTCGATCGCGTTCGTCGTGAAGACGATGCCGCGGAGCTCGGTGTCGAAACGGAGAAACGGCGTGAACTCACCCCGCGTGTTCTCCCAGAGCCGCATGATCGCCGGGTACTTCCTGCCCCAGGCATCGGCGAACTCGACGAACCGGTCGAGTGCGGCCTCCTCGGTCGCGGTGCAGACGGGCTTGTGGACACGCGCGATCTTGTCCCCGTCCTGACGGACGACACAGCGGAGGAAAACCCGCAGCAGATGGGCCCGTCCACCATGAGGTGGACGGGCCCCTTCGCGCGCTGCGCATGCTCAAGCGCGGGTTGCGTACTCACGCGACACCCGCGTTGTTACCGGGCGGCCTTTCTCGCACCGGAGAACGCGGTGAACGCACCGATGGCGAGAAACAGGAAGGTCATGGCGTCGGCCGTCTCGCTCCAGTACTCGGTCAGCGCATCGAAGTCCTCGATGAACAGCGTGGTCGCGGAGACGCCGACCTCGTCGGCGCTCATCATCGCGATTCCGATGAGCTGGCCGAGGTAGACCGCGCCGAGTGACAGCAGGGCGCTGACCACGGGCAGGACCGGGTTGGTGCCACCGATCCTGCCCGCCGCGAAGCCGATGAGGAAGCCGACGCCGACGGCCGCGTAGCCGATCTCGTACTCGGTCGCGCCGACGATCCCGCCGTAGACACCAGCGGTGACCAGAGCCACGACGACGGCGACGACCAGGCCCAGGGCGAGGTTGTTGCGGGCCGGCGCGGCCGCGGGTGCGAACGGGGCCGGGGGCGGCAGGGCGGCACCGGGCTGCTGGGCGTAGGGGTTGCCGTCAGTGGGCTGCTGGGCGTAAGGGTTGCCGGCGGCGGGCTGCTGGGCGAACGGGTTGCCGTCGGACGGCGGCGGAGCTGACTGGGTCATGACAGGATCCCCCCACGGGACTGATGCGACGAGTGGCGTGATGTGTGCGCACAAGTGTGCGACAAGACGCCGAAGACTAGCAGGCACGGTGAGCCTCTTCACCAGGGATTCCGCGGGGGATTTCGGGTGGGAATCGGCAGGCGAATCCACGCCGGAGGTTGCGGGAATCCGTATCACTCCCGATGAGACTGGCGACGCCCCGGTCTTCCCCCAGGCCATGTCCCGCTTACGGGCCCCCGGCGGGCCGGCCACCCCGGCGACCACGCCGGACATGTACCAGGCGATTCGACTCCACCGCACCGCGCGTACAGAGCGACCGTGTCAGCGGCGGCGGCGACCGGCACGGTCGACACGGCGTTCAGATGGCGCAGAACTCGTTGCCCCCCGGGTCCTGCATAGGCACGGCGTAGTGCTCCGAGTCTGACTCATCCGTGATCCACGAAACGGTCGGGTCGGCCTTCGTGAGCCGTTCGACCGTGGCGGCTCAGCGGGGACCCGCACGCACGCCTCCGCATATGGCAGGGCCACTCGACGAATGTTCTCGTGCTCCTCCGCCTTGTCCTGGCCCGGCATCCCCATAGCCCGGCGTCACGGCGAACTGGCCGACTGGGAAAGGCCCGCAGTTCAGCGCATGGATTTCCTCGACTTACTCGCGCCCTCATACATATCGCCATGGCTTCGGTGTCACCGTCCGCAGGGTCTGGTCGAACAACCCGAGTCCCACGCAGCCTGATCAACCTCGACCGAACAGCAGGAATTGACAAGCGCTCGATGGAGCGACGCCGGCGGCACTACGCTGGTGTGTCGTGCACGAGACGCGCCTCGACCTAGCTCGGATCCGGGCGGCCCGCCGGGTAATCGACCCTGTTTTCCTCGCCACTCCGCTGTATCGCTGCGAGGCGCTGGAGCCCGACCTCGGGTGCACGGTGAGCATCAAGCTCGAAACGGCGAACCCGGTCCGCAGCTTCAAGGCCCGCGGCACCGAGGTCGTCGCGAGCCTGCTCGCCGGCGATGCCCCGCGAGCCGTGGTGTGCGCCAGCGCGGGCAACCTCGGCCAGGCCCTCGCCTGGTCCGGTCGCGGCCGGGGGCTCGACGTCACCGTCGTGGCATCCCGCTTTGCGACTCGGGCCAAGCTCGATCGCATCCGCGCTTTGGACGCCAGGCTGGAACTGGTGGACGGCGACCACGAGATGGCTCGCGAGCGGGCGGCGGCCATCGCACGGTACGACGGCATCCGGCTGGTCGAAGACAGCCTGGACATCGAGACCTGCGAGGGCGCGGCGACCATCGGCCTGGAACTGGTGGACAGCGCGCCGTCGTTCGACACCGTCCTGATTGCTCTCGGCGGCGGGGCGCTGGCCACCGGCGTGGGTCATGTGGTGAAGGCATCGGCACCCGAGGTCGAGGTGATCTGCGTCCAGCCGCTGGGTGCACCGGCGATGACACACTCGTGGCGCAGGCGGCGTGTCGTCACCACTGATTCGACCGACACCATCGCTGACGGCGTCGCCGGCCGGTGTCCCATCCCGGCCGTCCTGGACGACCTCCTCCTGGTCGCTGACGACGCCGTCCTGGTCCAGGAGGCGTCGATCATCGCCGGTATGCGGATGCTCCTCGACCATGCCGGCCTCGTCGTGGAACCGTCGGCCGCGCTCGGCATCGCGGCGATCCTCGAGGACCGTGACCGCTTCGCCGGCCGACATGTCGTCACCATCGTGTGCGGCAGCAACGTGGACGTGGACGCCTACCACCGCTGGGTCGGCGCGGCTCCCATCCCCAGGCCTTGACAACTGCTCCCGTGTCAAAGGTGAAAGGTGAGTTGCGCCCCGGGCACCGTCGTGGGCCGCATCGAAGGAGTCGGGGGGTGACGACGACCTTCTCGGAGTGCTCATCCAGGCATGGATTCGCCTCGCTGAAGGCAGCGTCCGGACCGGTCCGCGGTCCGGGCGGCGTCGCAGGCTATGTCGCAGCCGGAGTTGCCCGCGCCCACGACCAGGACCCGCTTGCCGCGCAGTTCCTCCGCGCTGCGATAGCCGACGGTGTGCCGGACATCCCCACTGAACTCCCCCGGCAGTTCGGGGATGTTGGGGTGCCACTGCGAGCCCGTACGGACGACGACCTGCCCGTGCACGCTCTCCCGCCCGTCGGCCCGGGTGACCGTCCAGGTGCCGTCCGTGTTCTTCTCCACGTTCTCGACCTCGACGCCGAACTCGATGCGGTCCGTCCGCTTGTAGGCGTCGGCGAAGGACCGCAGGTACGACAGGATCTGCCGGTGGGGCGGGTAGTCCGCGAAGTGGTCGGGCATCGGGAAGCCGCCGAAGCCGGACAGGGTCCTGCTGGAAATGAAGTGGGCCGACTCGTACATCGGACCACCGGGATTCTCGATGTCCCAGATACCGCCGGGACCGGTGTTCCGCTCAAGATGCGTGTACGGCAGATTCCGCTCCGCCAGGGCCCTGGCGACCGCCAGCCCGGCAGGTCCCGCTCCGATCACGCACGTATCGAACTGGCTTTCCTTCACAGGGCGCCTCCTCGTTCATCCCGTTCCACGGGCGTGGGAGGAAACGTATTCACCCGCCGTCCGGCGGGAACTGACCTGCGCGGCCACGGACCGGACCTCAGCGGCCGCGACCGTGGCGGTCAGAGCCCGGGTCGAGGAGAGCGGTGGGCGTCGCCGGGTGTGCGTCAGCCGCTCGTCCCGTCCTGTCCGCCGCGCTCACGCGGACGCTCGTCCGGCAGGGGCTGCTCCGCCCAGATCGTCTTGCCGACGGAGGTCTGGCGGCTGCCCCAGCGCTCGGCGACCTGGGCGACGAGGAGCAGTCCGCGGCCGCCCTCGTCGAAGACCCGGGCCCGCCGCAGGTGCGGGGCGGTGCCGCTGCCGTCGGAGACTTCGCAGATGAGCGAGTCGGCGCGGATGAGCCGCAGCTGGATGGGGGCGTCGCCGTATCGGACGGCGTTGGTGACCAGCTCGCTGACGATCAGCTCGGTGGCGAACCCCAGCTCGGCCAGCCCCCAGGTGGCCAGCTGTTCGCCCGCCATCCGGCGGGCGCCGGCGACGGCCGCGGGATCGACGGGGAGCTGCCAGGTGCGTACCTGGTCGGCGCCGAGCCTGCGGGTGCGGGCCAGGAGCAGGACGATGTCGTCGGCAGGGGGGTCGGGCCGCACCTTGCGCATCACCTCCTCGCAGACTTCCTCCAGGTTGGCTGCGGGGCGGTGCAGTGCTTCACACAGCAGCTCCAGCCCGACGTCGATGTCGCGGCCCGGGGCCTCGATCAGACCGTCGGTGTAGAGAGCGAGCAGACTGTCCTCGGCCATGTCGATCCGGGCGGCCTCGAAGGGCAGTCCGCCCAGGCCGAGCGGTGGCCCGGCGGGCAGGTCCAGGACCTGTACCGTGCCGTCGGAGGTCACCAGGACGGGTGGCGGGTGCCCGGCCCGTGCCAGGTCGCACCGGCCGGCGACGGGGTCGTAGACGGCGTACAGGCAGGTGGCCCCGACCTCTCCCGAGGCCCCTTCCGCCTGCCGCCGCGCATCCGGGCCTTCCTCCCGGTCGAGGCGGATGACCAGGTCGTCCAGCCGGGTGAGCAGTTCGTCGGGCGCGAAATCGGCGTCGGCGAGGGTCCGTACCGCGGAGCGCAGACGGCCCATCGTGGCCGAGGCGTGCACACCGTGTCCCACCACGTCACCCACGGCCAGCGCGACCCGTCCCCCGGACAACGAGATCACGTCGAACCAGTCCCCGCCGATCTCGTCCCCCGGGCCCGCGGGGAGATAGCGGTGGGCGAGGTCCATGGCCGCCACTTCTGGCAGCCGCTCGGGCAGCAGGCTGCGCTGGAGGGTGAGCGCGGTGCGGCGTTCGCGGGTGAAGCGGCGGGCGTTGTCGATGCTCAGCGCGGCCCTCGCGGCGATCTCCTCGGCGAGCACCAGATCGTCCGGGCCGAAGACGTCCGCGGTCCGATGCCGCATGAGGTGTAGGACGCCGAGCGTGACCCCCCGTGCGAGCAGTGGCACCATCATCACCGAATGGATCTTGAATCGCCGTATGCTCTCGGCGCGGGGCGGGGAGGCCGTCGACCACGCACGCAGCAGCGGGTCGCCCGCGCGGTAGTGGGTTCCCCTGCCGGTGATCAGGACCTGGGCCGGTGGTGAGCCGGGAGGGTAGACGTCGGTGCCGCCCGCGGGGACCACGGATTCGGGGCACCCAGGGAGCACCGAGCGTTGCGCGACACGGCGGCAGACCACCTGCGTGGCGGGCGGGATCGGTTGCGGTTCGTGTCCCTGGACGACCGATTCCAGCAGGTCGACGGTGGCGAAGTCGGCGAACCCCGTCACCGCGACCTCGGCCAGCTCCTCGGCTGTGCGGGTCACGTCGAGCGTGCTGCCGATGCGCGCGCCGGCGTCGTTCAGCACTGCCAGACGGCGCCGGGCCCAGTACTGCTCGGTGATGTCGATCACCAACGCCGACACCCCCAGCACCCCGCCCGCCGGGTTCTTCAGCGGGGAGAGGAACAGCGACCACGCGTGATCGCGGACTTCGCCGGAGGCTCGAAACGGCTGCTCCTCGCGGAAGATCATCTCGCCGGTGCGCACCACCTGGTGCTGAAGACGGTCGATCTCGTCCAGGGGCGGGGTGGGATAGATCTCCCACAGCGTCCGCCCTCGCATCTCGTCCGGTCTCAGCCCCATGGCCTGGGTCATGACCTGGTTGCAGGTGACGAACCGCGCCTCGCTGTCGTAGATGGCCACGGGCAGCGGGAGCTGCGCGAGCGCGAGGTCCCACAGCTCAGCCGCCTTCGCATCGGTCGGCCCGGAGGGGTACGTCACCGCCGCCGGGGTGACCACCCAGTGCGTCCTGCCGCGCGCGTCCGCCAGTGGTGTGCCCCGGAGCCGCACGGTGACACGGTCTCCATCCCGGTTCCGCAGCACCACATCGCTCGTCCACGGTTCCCCGGCGGCCAGATACGGCCGCATCGCGACGGGCAGCCTCGCGGCGAGCAGGCCGGAGGCCGGCCTGCCCACCACGTCCTCGGGCCCGTAGCCGAGCAGCCTGACGGCGCCCGCGCTCCACACCATGACGGCTCCGCGCGCGTCGATGACAACCGCGAAGTCGTCGGGTGCGGCTCTTCTCCCCGCTCGTGTGGTCGGGTCGGGCTCGTTGTCCATGGGCGTGTACCGACGTCGTTCCTGCCGCAGGTTCAGCGCGGCGCTGCTCACCCGTCACGGGCGCTGCCTCCAGCATCCCGCCGCTGCGCATCCCGCTCAACCGGCCGCGACAGGCGGGGACGGGCGTGTGCCGCGGAGACATCCCCGGGCCCGGGTGACCCGGGGATGTCTCCGGCCGTGATCAGGACGTGGGACTCCGCCCGACAGGCGGTGCTCGGTGGACCGGCGCGGCAGCACCGAAGTGTCACACGGCGATGATCTGCCAGTGCTCCCTACCGGGCATGTCCTCACGCACTGTGGCGGCCACGCACGGTCTCCGTCCCCGCAGTCGGAGAGGATACGGCCCAGTGGACGGCCGCCGCCGCGGCGGCGGCGACGAGCTAGGGGAGCCTCGGTGTCCGACCATCGCCTCCAGGCCGTCGGGCAGGCGCTCGACGAAGGCCACGGCACCGGTGGCCGCCGAGACAATCACCGCGCCGACCAGCCGGGCCGCCCCCGCCGACGGGCCGGATCAGGCCATCCGCAAGGCGGACCCGGGCCGCCTGACGGTCCCCCGGGCAACCGTGCATGGCCGATGCGCCCCGGACATTGGACTGGAACGCATCCCTCTCCCCTCCTCGGGACAAGTCACGGCGAGCGGCCTGACGTACAACGCGAGCATCTCCCCCGGAGACAGCCAGACCGTCGGATTCCAGGGCTCCTGCAGCGGCGTCTTCGCCGCGCCCGGCGGGCGGGCCGGCAGGTCAGGCCTGACCGGGACCGTCTGTACCGTGTCGTGAGGCGGCCCCGAATGTGCCCCGCGCTCCTGGCCGTGTGCGCCGTCCCGGCACATGCGGCTTCCGGGCCTGTTACGGCAGGAAGCACACCGGACAGGAGCGCCGGCACAGCGCCGACCGGCCCGATGGAGGCGTCGGCGGCTCCCACGCCTCCGGCCGGGCGGCGTGCCGTCGAGCCGGGTCCGTGTCTCATCCTCCCGACGTACGCGGGCTTCGCTTCCGCGCTTGGCCGGGCCTCCTGATCACTTCACCGAACTCCCCGCGACGGCGCAGGCCGTGCCGTTGAGTGTGTACGAGGTCGGCGAGGCGGTATCGCCGGTGTGGGAGGCCTGGAAGCCGATGTCGACGGACGCGCCCGGAGCGATGGTGGCGTTGTGGGAGACGTTCCTGGCCGTCACCCGGCCGGACGCGGGCGAGTAGTCGGCGTTCCAGGCGGAGGTGATGGTCTGGCCGCCTGGCAGGGTGAAGGCCAGGGACCAGCCGTCGATCGGAGTGGTACCGGTGTTGGTGAGGGTGATGTTCGAGGTCAGCCCGGTGTTCCAACCGCTGACGGTGTGACTGACACGGCAGAGCGAAGTCCCCGGTGACGGAGTGGAGTTCTGGAACTGCGTGAAGAACTTCCACACCTCTGTCGGCAGCCAGGTCCTGGAGCCGCTGTCACCGCCGGCCCCGTCCTGCGGAGCGGCGATGTGCCCCTCGTCGAACGCGGCCCAGGCGACCGGATGCCCGGCCGAGCACCCCGAGTAGGTGGTGACCCGGTGCGTCAGGCTGCCCTGCGTCGGCTCGGGCGGGTTCTGGGCGGTACAGCCGTTGTTCCTGACGAACCTGTCCCGCATCGTCCGTCCGCCGGAGATGCCGAGGACGCTGTCCCGAAGGCCGTGCACCCCGAGGTAGGCGATGGGCTGGGTGCCGCCGCTGCATCCGCTGAGCTGCCCGCCGCTCTGCACCGCCACCGCGCGGAAGACCGTCGCCCGGGAACACGCGAGCGCGTACGACATGGCGGCACCGTAGCTGAATCCCAGAGCGAAGCGCTGCGTCGTGTCGACGCACAGGTCGTCCTCGATCCGCCTGAGAATGCCGTCCACGAGGGTGACGTCCTCACCGCCGGCGTTGGCCCAGCCGTTGTTGAGGCCCTGGGGCGCGACGAAGATGGCGCTGTTGTTCGCCAGTCGCTGGAGCCCGTAGTAGGCCCAGGTGCCCGTTTCCACGGTGCGGCCCGTGGCGACGTCGGTGGAGGTGCCGCCCAGCCAGTGGAACCCGAAGACCAGCCGGTAGGCGCGGTTTCGGTCGTATCCGTCCGGGATCCGCAGGATGAAGCTCCGGTTCTTGCCGCCGCTCTGGATGGTGTGGGTACCGCTCGTCAGGGTGGGTGCCTTGCCGCAGCCGGGGGTCGCGGCAGCGGTGCCGGAGGCCGCGGCAGCCGCGCCGGAGGCCGCGGGCGGGGCGCTTCCGGCGTGGCCGCCGGCCAGTGCCGTGCCTCCCATGGTCAGGACGAGCAGCACCGCGACCAGTGCGGGCCATAAGAGGGATCTTGTCCTGGTCATCATGCAACTCCCCTTTTTGGCACATTGCCATGTGCGGACAGAGGTCCACGTGCGAGATGCGCAAGCTCATGAGGACGTGCTTCGGGACCGGGCAATCGCGCTGCGGTCGCGATGGAGATGCGGGTCCCCGCCAGGGCGCGTTCGTGGCATCGAAACGCCATTCGGGATCCTCGGACAGTCCCGGATCATAGAGGGACAGCCCAACATGTCAACCTCTTGCGACTCGTTGACTGCGGAACTACCGCACCCGAGAGGGCGCACGGACCGGTCGGCCCATCCGTACGCGCCGGTCACGGTTCGAGCGGGAACAAGGTGACGCGGACCGGGAATTCACGGCATGACCTGCATCGACCTGCCTCCGCGGAACGTCCGCAGAGGAGCGGGCCGCAGCGGTCCCTCACCGTGGAGGGCAGGGCCACACCTGTGGTCCCCCAAGACTCCATCGGTGCACGACCGTTCGGAGCCCGCCCGAATGGCGAAACATTTCGGTTTGGAGAGCGAATCATGCGAGAGGTATTGACGGGGCTCACCGGCCTTCTATCATCCAGATTGCTCGATGTGTCGACAGGCGTCCGGGAACCCCGACCAAGGTGGACAGGCCCGGCCACTGCACGCCGCCAGAAGCAGTCCCCCGCGCGATGCACGTCGGCACAGCACCCATTCCTCGGCCGTGAGACCCGTGAGACTCACAGCCGGTTACACGCGCCACCCACAACGGCCCGGACGCTCAAGGAGAACGACATGAATATGTCATGCCCTCATCAGCACCCGGGTCGCCGTCGAGTGCTGGCCGCAGCCACCGGTCTGGTGACGAGCGCATCCCTCCCCCTGGCGGGAGCGTCCCGGAGCGCCGCGGCCTCCGGTTTCGCCCGAGGCCCGGCCCTCGCGGAGTACACCAACCCGGTCATCTGGCAGGACTTCGCGGATATCGACGTGATCCGCGTCGGCGG
This sequence comes from Streptomyces europaeiscabiei, assembly GCF_001550375.1. Classification (GTDB taxonomy): domain Bacteria; phylum Actinomycetota; class Actinomycetes; order Streptomycetales; family Streptomycetaceae; genus Streptomyces; species Streptomyces europaeiscabiei. The sequence goes on from NZ_LRTR01000688.1 coordinate 89,530, forward strand.
CACCTATTACGCCTCGGCCTCCACGATGCACTACTCGCCCGGCGCCCCCGTCCTGCGCTCGTACGACCTGGTGAACTGGGAGATCGCCGGCCATTCGGTACCGACCCTCGACTTCGGCGCCAAGTACGACCTCAACGGTGGCCGCGGCTACGTCCGGGGCATCTGGGCGTCGTCGCTGGCCTACCGCCCGAGCAACGGGACGTTCTACTGGCTCGGCCAGATCGACTTCGCCAGGACCTACATCCACACCGCCACCGCGGTCGAGGGACCGTGGAGCAGACTCACCACGATCGGCACGCCGTACTACGACGCCGGGTTGCTCGTCGACAGCGACGACACCCTGTACGTGGCGTACGGAAACACCACCATCAGCGTGGCCCAGCTCTCGCGCGACGGCCGCACCCAGGTCCGCACGCAGCAGGTGTTCAACACTCCATCGAGTGTCGGCACCCTGGAGGGCTCCCGCTTCTACAAGATCAACGGGCAGTACTACATCTTCCTGACCCGTCCGGCCAACGGCCAGTACATCCTGAAGTCGTCGAGCGGCCCCTTCGGTCCGTACACACTGCGGCAGGTCCTGCTCGACCTGCGCGGCCCGATCCCCGGCGGTGGAGTCCCGCACCAGGGAGGGCTGGTGCAGACGCAGAGCGGCGCCTGGTACTACCTGGCCTTCGTGGACGCGTACCCCGGCGGCAGGGTGCCCGCCCTGGCGCCGATCACCTGGACCGCGGACGGCTGGCCCGTCGTGCAACTCGTGAACGGCGCCTGGGGCACCTCGTATCCCAGCCCGACCGTGCCCACTCCACCCCGCCAGGTCACCCCCATGATCGGTGTCGACACCTTCGACGGCACCGCCCTCAAGCCGAAGTGGGAGTGGAACCACAACCCGGACAACACCAAGTGGTCGGTCGGCAACGGACTGACCCTGCGGACCGCGACCGTCACCAACGACCTGTACTGGGCCCGCAACACGCTCACCCACCGCATCCAGGGGCCGACCTCCACAGCCACCGTCGAGCTCGACTTCTCGGCCATGCGGGACGGCGACCGGGCCGGACTCGCGCTGCTGCGTGACTCCTCGGCCTGGATCGGTGTCAAACGCGACGGTGGCGTGACGCGGGTGGTGATGGTCAACGGGCTGACCATGGACGGCAACTGGAACACCACCGGCACCGGCACCGAGGTCGCGAGCGCGAACGTGACCGGCAGCCGCGTCCGGCTGCGCGCGACCGCGGACATCCGCCCCGGCGCGGCCCGCCCCGGAACCTTCTCCTACAGCGTCGACGGCATCAACTTCACCCGCCTCGGCCCCTCCTTCTCCATGGGCAACGACTGGCGGTTCTTCATGGGCTACCGATTCGCCCTCTTCAACCACGCCACCCAGGCACTCGGCGGCGCGGTCCGCTTCCCGCGGTTCGAGCTGTCCACGCCCTGACCGACCCCACCGATCGCACCACCCAACCCCCCGCCAACCGTACGAGGAGAACCATGAACCCGCTGAAACGGCTCGGCCTTCGCCGAGCCTCGGTGTTATCCCTGCTGGCCGTGGCCGCCCTGATCACGCCAGGGGCCGCGACAGCCGCGCCCGACGCGCCCGACGCCGTCCGGGCGTCCACACTCGGCGCGCAAGCCGCCCAGTCCGGACGCTACTTCGGGACAGCGGTGGCCGCGGGAAAGCTCGGTGACGGCACGTACACCGGCATCCTGGACCGCGAGTTCAACTCGGTGACAGCCGAGAACGAGATGAAGTGGGACGCGACCGAGCGATCCCGCGGACAGTTCACCTTCGGCGCCGCCGACCAGATCATGAACCGCGCGGCGGCCCGCGGTCAGCGCATGCGGGGCCACACGCTGGTCTGGCACTCCCAACTGCCCGGCTGGGTCGGCTCGATCAGGGACGCGAACACGCTGCGCGGCGTGATGAACAACCACATCACCACGGTGATGAACCGCTACAAGGGCCGGATCCACTCCTGGGACGTGGTCAACGAGGCCTTCGCCGACGGCGGCAGCGGCCAGCTGCGCAGCTCGGTCTTCCGGGACGTGCTGGGCAACGGCTTCCTCGAGACGGCGTTCCGCACGGCCCGGACGGCCGACCCGGCCGCCAAGCTCTGCTACAACGACTACAACATCGAGGACTGGAACGCCGCCAAGACCCAGGGCGTCTACCGCATGGTGCGCGACTTCAAGGCCCGCGGCGTGCCCATCGACTGCGTCGGCCTCCAGTCCCACTTCGGCGCCGGCGGTCCGCCCGCCAGCTTCCAGACGACGCTGTCGAGCTTCGCCGCCCTCGGCGTGGACGTACAGATCACCGAGCTGGACATCGCACAGGCACCGACGTCCGCGTACGCGAACACGGTCAGGGCCTGTATGAACGTGTCGCGCTGCACCGGCATCACCGTCTGGGGCATCCGCGACAGCGACTCCTGGCGCCAGGGGGAGAACCCCCTGCTGTTCGACCGCAACGGCAACAAGAAGGCGGCCTACCAGTCGACGCTCACCACGATGGGCGGTACGGCCGCGACGAAGCGGGCTGACGCCCGGCCCGCCGACACCCGGCCGGCTGACTCGCGTTCGCCCGGGTCCGCCGCCGCGCTGCCCTCCCGCTTCTCCTGGAGCTCCAGCGGAACGCTGATCTCACCGAAGTCGGACGCCACCCACAACATCGCCGGTATCAAGGATCCGACGGTCGTCCAGTACAACGGCAAGTACCACGTGTTCGCCAGCACCGCCAGCGCCTCCGGCTACAACCTGGTGTACCTGAACTTCAGTGACTGGTCCCAGGCCGGCTCGGCCACGCACCACTATCTGGACCGCAGTGCCATCGGACGCGGGTACCGGGCCGCGCCCCAGGTCTTCTACAACGCGCCCCAACGCCTGTGGTACCTCGTGTACCAGACCGGCAACGCGTCGTACTCCACGAACCCCGACATCAGCAACCCGAACGGGTGGAGCGCCCCGCGCAACTTCTACTCGTCGATGCCCGACATCATCAGGCAGAACATCGGCAACGGCCACTGGGTCGACATGTGGGTGATCTGCGACAGCGCCAACTGCTACCTGTTCTCCTCCGACGACAACGGACACCTCTACCGGTCCCAGACCACCGTCGGCCAGTTCCCCAACGGCTTCACCAACACCGTCATCGCCGCTCAGGACTCCAAATACGCCATGTTCGAGGCGAGCAACGTGTACAAGGTGCAGGGCTCCAATCAGTATCTGCTCCTCGTCGAGGCCATAGGTTCGGACGGCCGACGCTATTTCCGTTCTTGGACGACGAGCAACCTCGCGGGCTCCTGGACACAACTGGCCGCCTCCGAGAGCAACCCCTTCGCCAAGTCGAACAACGTCACCTTCCCGTCCGGGTCCTGGACCAGGGACATCAGTCACGGCGAGATGATCCGTGCCGGCTACGACCAGACAATGACCATCCCCGCCTGCCGACTCCAGTACCTCTACCAGGGCATGAACCCCAACGCGGGCGGTGACTACAACACCCTCCCGTGGCGGCTCGGTCTCCTCACGCAGACCAACCCGACCTGCTGAATGCGACGCAGTCCCCCGGCTCACCCCCGGGGGACTGTTGTCCCCCTCGGATGATCCGGTCGGTGGGCCGAGCCGCGACCTGCGTCGATCACCAGAGGGGGCGGCCGAGGGTACGGAGAAGGTCGCAGACCTTGTCCGTGGCCTCGGCCCCGCTATGCCAGATCGTCCGGTTCGCCAGTGGTCGAGCCGGTTGACGCCAGTCCCCGGGGCGCCCGCAGGGTGGCCTCGCCCCGGTGGACGGGTGGTGTCGAGCGGGCGTAGCGGTCCGCGAGCCGGCGGATGTGGTCGACGAGTTCCGCGGGCTCGGTGACGTCGAAGTCGAAGTCGAGCATGCCCAGGTAGGCAGCGAGTGTCTGTACCGTGTCGGCGCCGGTGGTCAGGACGCAGGTGTCGGCGTCGAGGGCCTGGACCGCGCCGACGGCGGGGTTGATCTGCTCGATCACCGCCGTCGCCGGCGCGTGGACGGTCACTCGCGCGTGATGACGCCATGCCGCGCTCGACACCCGTAGGGAGACGTACGCGGTGATGTCGCCGCCGGGTGCTTCGCGCGGGGTGAAGCGCGGTCCGGTCGGGGTCCGCGGCTGGATCCGGTCGATCCTGAAGGTCCGCCAGTCCTCACGTTCGACGTCCCACGCCACCAGGTACCAACGCCGGCCCCAGTTCACCGCCCGGTACGGCTCCACGATGCGCCGACTGGGAGTGCCTGCGTGGTCCAGGTAGTCGAAGCGCAGTCGTTCCCGGTCACGGCAGGCGGACACCAGGGTGGTGAGGACGTCCGCGGAGACGGTCGGGGCAGGCCGGTCGGCCGGCACGGCCACGGTGAACGCCTGCAGTGCCCGCACCCGTCGGCGCAGCCGCGAAGGCAGTACCTGCTCCAGTTTGGCCAGCGCCCGCAACGAGGTCTCCTCGGTGCCGGGAACGGCGCCCTGCGCGGCGGTGCGCAGCGCGATGGTTGCCGCGACGGCCTCCTCGTCGTCGAGGAGCAGCGGCGGCATCGCCGCTCCGGCGCCGAGTCGATAGCCACCGGCGGATCCACGGGTGGCGTCGACGGGATAGCCGAGTTCACGCAGTCGGTCGATGTCGTTGCGTACGGTGCGGCCGCTCACCTCCAGGCGCTCGGCGAGTTCGGACCCCGGCCAGGCTCGCGGGGTCTGCAGCAGGGAGAGCAGGCGCAGCAACCGCGCGGAGGTGTCCAGCATGGAGTCCAGCCTGTGGCGTCATTAGGAACGGAACGTGCCTATATCGAGAATACTGTTTCACCCATGGAGACCAGCAGCAGCACCGACGCCCGGATCCACCCGTACCGCATCGACGTCCCGCAGGACGAGCTCGACGACCTGCGCGACCGGCTGGCCCGTACCCGCTGGGGCAGCGAGATCCCCGGCGTCGGCTGGAGCCGGGGTGTGCCCACCGACTACCTGAAGGCCCTGGCCGCGTACTGGGCCGATGGTTTCGACTGGCGCAAGGCGGAGGCGGAGCTCAATGAGTTTCCCCAGTTCACCACCGAGATCGATGGGCAGAACATCCACTTCCTGCACGTCCGTTCGCAGAACCCGGCGGCCGTTCCGCTGCTTCTGCTGCATGACTGGCCGTGCTCGTTCGTGCAGTTCGTCGAGGTCGTCCGGCCGCTGGCGGAGGACTTTCACGTCGTCGTGACCTCCACTCCCGGCACCGGCTTCTCCGGTCCGCTCGGCGAGACCGGCTGGAACACGGGCCGCATCGCGGCCGCGTTCGTCGAGCTGATGGATCGGCTCGGTTACCGCACCTACGGTGTTCAGGGCACGGGCGGTGGTGCCTGGCTGGCCGCCGAGATGGGGCGGCAGGCACCCGACCGGGTCGCCGGCATCCACGTCAACGGTCTGCTCACCTTTCCCTCCGGGGACCCCGCCGAGTTCGAGGGGCTGAGCGGACCGGAGCAGGAGCGGCTGGCGCGGCTGGAGAACTTCCAGCAGGACATGATGGGCTTCAACGCCATCCAGTCCACCCGCCCGCAGACCCTCGCCTACGGTCTGCACGACTCACCGGTCGGCCAGCTCGCCTGGATCGTGGAGAAGTTCAAGGAGTGGACGGACGCCGCCGCCGAACTCCCCGAAGACGCCGTGGGCCGTGACCGCCTGCTGACGAACGTCAGCGTCTACTGGTTCAGCGGCACGGCCGGTTCGTCGGCCAACCTGTACTACGAGACGGCCCACGACGCGACCGCCTGGGCTCCGAAGGCACGCGGTACCGTCCCGACCGGTGTGGCCGTCGCCCTGAGCACCGACATCGCCGTCCGTCGATTCGCCGAGCGCGAGCACAACATCACTCACTGGAGCGAGCTGGAGCGCGGGGGCAACTTCCTCGCTCTGGAGCAACCGGAGGCCTTCGTCACCGATGTCCGTGCCTTCTTCGGCACACTCGGCACCTGACACGGTTGCCACGGTGAGGCCCGGGCACCCCCAGCCGCTGATGCGCCGTGCGGGCACTGCCCGGGCCCAACCGCTCAGTCGAGCCCCCGTGCACGGTGACGGGCCCGTCACCGTGCAGGCGTACCCCGGCGGCCACTTCCACCTCGTCGACCGGTCGCCCGAGGTGGTCCGCATGATCGCCGGGATCCTCACCGCGGCACGGCCCACCGCACCCTCCGGAGCGTGAGGTGACCGGCCTGCCCGGCCGCCTCACGCTGTCCGGCACACCCGCCCGACGCCCCCATCACGTCACCCCGGACCGGCACAACCTCAGTGGCGGCGTCTGTGGAGTTCGATGGCGAGTGGGGTGGCGGTGAACATGGAGGAATAGGTGCCCACGGCGACGCCGATCAGCAGGGCGAGGGCGAAGTCGGCGAGGGAGTCGCCTCCGAGGACGGCCAGGGCGGTGAGGATGAAGGCGGCGCCCATGCCGGTGTTGACGGTGCGGGGCAGAGTCTGCAGCAGAGCCCGGTTGGCGAGGACCGCGAAAGGTGCCGTGCGGTCGCTGCGGCTCAGGTCCCTGATGCGGTCGAAGACGACGACGGAGTCGTTGACCGAGTAGCCGACGACGGTGAGGAGAGCGGCGAGAAATACGCCGTCCACTGGCTTGCCCAGCCAGGCGAAGACCCCGATCAGGATCACCACGTCGTGGGCGAGGGCGGCCACGGCGGAGGTGCCGAACAGCCAGCGGAAGCGGGCCGCGAGGTAGAGCAGCTGGGCGCCGAGGGCGACGACGAGGGCGATGAGTGCGCCGTGCCGCAACTCCTTGCCGAGGCTGGGGCCGATGGCTTCGTCGCGGAGCTTGTCGGCGTGGTCGGTCAGCGTGCCGATGGTGTCGGTGACGGCGGCCGCTTGCGCGTTGGTGAGCTGGTCGGTGCGGACGGTGAGCCGGGTGTCGCCGGAGGTCTGGACGACGGCTCGGGGGAAACCGGCGTCGGCGAGGGCGGTGCGCGCCCGGTCGGGGTCGACGGGGGTGGCGGTGGTGTACTCGATGAGGCGGCCCCCGGTGAACTCGACACCGAAGTCCAGACCGCGCACGGCGATCCCGGCCGCGGCCAGGGCCAGGGCCGCGGCTGAAGCGGCCAGCCACCGCCGGGGCCGGCGCAGCAACTGCGGTTGAGTGCGCGTGAGGCGGTCGCGGACGGTGCCGGTGTGAGCGATGCCCGTCAGGCGTGGGCGGCGGCGGAGCCGGCGCCGCGAGGCGGCATGGTCGGCGAGGACACGGGTGACGACCAGGGCGCTGAACATGGAGGCGAGGACGCCGATCCCCAGTGTGACGCCGAAACCGCGCACGGGTCCGGAGGCGAGGAAGAACAGCAGGCCGGCGGCGATGAGGGTAGTGATGTTGGAGTCGGCGATCGCGCTGAAGGCGCCGCGGAATCCCGCGGTCAGGGCCGAGCGCGGGCTGGGCCGGTGGCGGGAGGCGTACTCCTCGCGGGCCCGTTCGAAGACCAGGACGTTGGCGTCGACCGCCATACCGATCGCCAGGACGAACCCGGCGAGGCCGGGAAGGGTGAGGGTGGCGCCCAGGGCGGCCAGGGCGGCGTAGGAGATCAGGCCGTAGCAGGCCAGCGCCACGGTGGCCAGAACGCCCATGATCCGGTAGACGGCGATGATGAACAGCGCGGTCAGCGCGGTGCCCACCGCGGCGGCCCAGGCGCTGGCGGTGATGGCCTGGGCTCCGAGGGTGGGGCCGACGGTGCGCTGCTCGACGCTCTCCACGGGGACGGGCAGGGCGCCGCCGTTGATGAGCAGGGCGAGTTCCTTGGCTTCGTCGGCGCCGAAGGATCCGGTGATCTGTGTGGAGCCACCGCTGATGCCCGAGTCGCAGGCGACCGAGGGATCGATCTGGGGCGAGGAGATGATCTTGTCGTCGAGGACGATGGCGATCCGTCGGGACGGGTCCCCCGCCGGGGCACAGGCGGCCTGGCCGGTCAGGCGGGCCCAGCCGTCGCGCCCTGCTCCCTTGAAGTCGACGGTCACGTGCCATCCGGCGCCGGCCTGCTGGTCGAGCCGGGCGGCGGCTTCCTTGACGTTCTGACCCGTCAGTGAGGCCGCCGCGAGGCGCAGGTTCTGGCCGGTCTCATCGGACAGAACCTGCGGGCGCGGCCGTTTCGGCAGCGGTTCGTCCTGGTTGTCGGCACTGGTCGTCGTGCCGAGGACCTGGTGGAAGGTGAGTTGGGCGGTGCGGCCGAGGACATCGGCGGCCTCGGCCGGGTCCTGCACTCCGGGCAGTTCGACGACGATCCGGTTGCTGCCGGAGCGCGCGAGGGTGGGTTCGGCGACGCCCAGTGCGTCGATGCGGCCGCGCAGTACCTCCAGGGTGCGGTCGGTTGCTTCGCTGACGGCGTCAGCGGTGGCGGTGGCGGTGGGGCGGGTTTCCAGCACGATCTGCGTGCCGCCACGCAGATCGAGTCCGAGGTGGACGGGGACGGTGAGGGCGATGAACAGCGACAGGGCGACAGCGGCGAGGGCGAGCAGCCCTCGGATGCGCAGGGCGCGGGTCAAATGGGGCCTCCGGCAGGCACACCGCAGCCAGGCATGACCGCGGTCGACGGAAAGAGAGGGAAGCTCAGGTGCCTGATGGTGGAGGGGGCGCCCGCCCCTGGTGACGGCCCGTCGAGTGAGGGGTGGCCGGTGGGCTCACCGCGGCCGGCGACGCGGTGTGGACGGGCGACGGCGGGCTGACGGGCCTGCAGGATGAGGCGACGGTGGCCGTGCTCGGTGGTGAGAGCCGCTCGCCGGGAACATCGCGAGGGCTTCGGAGCAGGGCGGCGCAGTGGCCGTCGTCCGCCCGGGTTCCGCCGACCGCCTGCACGGCCTCGGTGGCCGACGCCACGCGGTCCGGCATGCGGGGTGCGGTGCTGCCGTACGAAGACGGAAGGAACAGCGCGGTGAGGACGGCGAGAAGGACGGCGATCAGCGCTGCCGGACCGAGGTCACCCCTGCGGGGGACGGTGAGCAAGCCGCGTGCCATGCGCCGTCCCCTTCTTTATGTCGGTGGTCCATCAGTACGAACGGCTGTGCCTGGCCTCAGAGTTCCGGCTGTGGAGGCTGTGGAGCGGGCGGCCGGGACATCGAGGCGGTCACGAGGGTCCGAGAGCGGCGTCAGGGTTCGATGAGGCCGGCGCGGATGGCGTAGCGCGTGAGTTCCAGGCGGTCCCGCAGGCCGAGTTTGTGCAGCAGGTTCGCCCGGTGCCGGTGGACGGTCTTGATGCTGATGAAGAGCATCTCGGCGATCTCCTTGGAGGAGTGTCCCTCGGCGACGAGCTTGAGCACCTCCTCTTCCCGCGGGGTGAGGATCTGGTCGGGTGGCTCATCGCCGTGGCGGACACGGTCGAGGTAGTTGCGGATGAGGGCGGTGACCGCGCCCGGGTAGAGGAAGGGCTCGTCGCGCATGGCGGCCCGGCAGGCGGCCACCAGGTCACGGTCGGCGACCGACTTCAGCACGTAGCCGCTGGCGCCCGCCTTCAGCGCCTGGAAGAAGTACTGCTCGTTGTCGTGCATGGTCAGCATCAGCACCCGCAGGTCAGGCTTCAGCGCGATCAGTTCGCGGGCGGCCTGCAGGCCGGTCATCCGGGGCATGGCGATGTCCAGCACGGCGAGATCGACGTCGTGGGTGCGGGCCAGTGCGATGGCCTCAGCGCCGTCTCCGGCCTCGGCGACGACCTGGAGGTCCGGCTCCCCGTCGAGGATGAGCCGCACACCGCGCCGTACCAGCGCATGGTCGTCGGCGAGGAGGATGCGGATCAGGGGCGGGTCGGTCGTGGTCATGGCTGCTTCCTGGGAACGGGTACGGTCAGCCGGACCTGTGTACCGGCCTGCGGCTGGGAGGTGACGTCCAGCGTGGCCCCGATGAGCAGGGCCCGCTCACGCATCCCGCGAATCCCCGCGCCTTCCCGGGCCACCCCGGTCCCCCGGCCGTCGTCCGCGACGGCCAGCACCACCGTGCCATCGGCCGGTGACAGACTCACCTCCACCCGGCCGGCCTCGGCGTGGCGGGCGGCGTTGGTCAGGGCCTCCTGCGCGACCCGGTACAGCACCAGTTCGGTCTCCTGATCCAGTTCGGGCAGGCCGCCGTCAAAACGGCGCACGACGCGCAGCCCGGTGTGCGTGGCGAACTCGGTGGTCAGCGAGGTCAGGGCGCTGACCAGCCCGAGATCCTCCAGGACGCCGGGCCGCAGCCGACGCACCAGGCGGCGGACCTCGTCCAGGCTCTCCCGGGTGATCTCCTGGGCCTGGTGCAGCTCACCGCGCAGGGGTTCCTCGGCGTCGTCCGCCGCCCGCTTCAGCCCCAGCAGGACAGCGGTCATGCTCTGGCCCACCTCGTCGTGCAGTTCCTGGGCGATACGGCGCCGCTCGTCCTCCTGCGCGAGCAGCGCGCGGGCGCTGCTCGATGCCCGCTCGTGTTCGAGTCTCTCCAGCATGGCGTTGAAGGTGCTGATCAGCTCGGCGGTCTCACCCCGGCCGCGCTCCGGCAGCCGCTGACCGGGCCGCAGGAGATCAACCGTGGTCATGAGCTTCGTCAGCCGGTCCAGTGGGGCGAGCCCGATCCGCAGCAGGGCGGCGTTGGCGATCAGCATGACGACCAGGCCGGCCACGAGGATGATCGCCTCGGTCAGCACCACGGGGACGGAGACGGTCACCGGAGCCCACAGCAGCAACGCGGTCGCGGTCCCCAGCACCACGGCGTTGAGAGCGAAGATCCGCCAGAACAGGGACACCGCGATGACGCCTTCCTTCGTGTGACACGGCCTTGCTACACGGCTTTCGTCTTACCCGCGATCGTTTCCGCGGTCGTTTCCGCGGTCGTTTCCGCGGTCGGCGTGGACCCGAGCATGCGCCGCGCCCCACCGCTTCGGACCGGCCTCCTGCAAGCCTGCCCGCACTCGGGTGGTTCCGTCGATGGGCTCCAATGCCCATTTCCGCCGCCCCGCCTGCCCACGCCACGGTAGGCCGTCGAACGAACGCAAATGGGTATTGCGCCCGATGGGTTTCGCGCCGCGCATCGGCCACGGTGAGGTCATGCCCCACCCACCATGACCCCCAGCCACCCCGTTCCCCGACACTCCCCCCTCGCCGCCACCCATCCTCTGCAAGACAGGACCCGTCATGTCGCTCGATATGCCCCGGACCGAACCCCGACTCGGGCGTCTGCCCGCCCACGAGGCCCGGCAGCGCCTCGAACACGAACGCAACACCCGCCTGACGCAACTGCAGGCCATCGCCGAGGCCGGGCACGACGCGGAGGAGCATCTGATGTCGGCGCAGAGGGGCACCATCGAGCGGGTCCTCAAGGAGATCGACGCCGCCTGCGCCCGAATCCAGGACCGCAGTTACGGCACCTGCCAGGGCTGCTCCAAGCCCATCCCGATCGAGCGCCTGGAAATCCTGCCCTACACGCGGTTCTGCGTCCCCTGTCAGCGCGACGCCGCCTGACGAACCGCCCGCCCAGTCTCTCAAGTCTCCCTGCCTGCCCAAGGGGTGAAGTGGTGAACCAGCAGATCATCGGCGCACGCGGCACGACCCTGTCGAGCGAGGACCTCGCCGCGCTGCGCGAAAACCTGCACGAGCAGCGCCTGTTCCGACAGGAACAGGTCCAGCAGCTCACGGCCACGGCCGTGCCCCGTACCGAGGCGCTGCTCGACCGGCAGGCCTCCTCGCAGACCGAGGTCCGCGTCAAACTCGCCGCGTCCGCCCGCATGGTCCTCGCCGACGTCGAAGCAGCCCTCCAGCGCATGGACCAGGGCCACTACGGCACCTGCCATCTGTGCCGCAGACCCATCGACCGTGAGCGCCTGATGATCGTGCCGCAGGCCCGCTACTGCGCCCGCTGCCAGCACCTCAGAGAGGCCGACCGGTGACCACGACCCGCCGCCCTCGCTCCGCCGGGCCCCGGCACCGGCCGTGGCCCGGGTGCCGGCAGTGCCGGGGCATCGCCCTCGACCTGGGCAGCGCCCGCACCCGCGCCTGGAGTTCCGGCAACGGACTGGTCTTCGACGTACCCACGGTGGCCTTCGGGAACGGGACCGTCCATCCCGTCCAGCGCGGCGCCATCGTCGACACCGCCGCGGTCGCCCGGATGCTCGACCGTCTGCTCGGCCACCGGCTGCCCCGCTCGACCCGCCCCCTGCTCATCCTGACCACACCCGCCCTGGGGACGGTCGCCTTCCGCACCGAAGCCCGCGCCGCGGCCGAGATTCTGCGGCCGCACACCGTCCTCACCGTTCCCGCCGCACGCGCCGTGGCCGTCGCCGCGGACGCCGACCTGGCCCGGCCCCTGCTCGTGGTCGACATCGGCGCCCACGTCACCGACGTCGTCCTTCTCGACGACGGCGCCGTGACCGACGCCCACCGCACCACCCTGGGCACCAGCGACATGGACCGCCTCGCCCCGGCCACGCGGATCACCGACGCGATCGTCGGCATGGTGACCGCCATGCGGGAACAGGACCACACGTCCCGGACACACGACGCGCTGCGGCGGGGCGTACTGCTGGCCGGCGGCGGCGCGCTGCGCCCCCACGTCGCCCCCCGTCTCGCCGAACTGCTGCGCGTCCCCGTCAAGCCCGTTCCCACTCCGCACACGGCAGCCGTCCGGGGCGCCGCCACCCTCCTGCGAGCCGTCCACAACCACCCCTGCACCACCCCGCCCCCCGTACCACCGCGTTGACCGCGCCCCCGTCCCCACCGGTTCCGGCAGGTCAGCGGCATGGGCCGCCTCCGACGCGGAAGGAGACACCGTGGCCCGCACGACACGCTCGGACCAGCCGCCCCCTGAACGGCTTCCACGCGTCCTGCTGTGGCGATGGCGGCGCAACCCTCTGCGCCGCCGCACCGACCTTGCGCAGGCGTGGATCGCCCTCGGCCTCTTCCTCGCCGTCCTGACCGCCGCCCCCGCCGTCCTGTTCCTGGCCGGCGACGCCGCCCACCGGCACCACAGGCAGGCCGCCCAGCACCAGGCCGCCCACCGGCACCACACCAGCGCCGCCCTCGTCCACGACGCCCCCCGTCATCCGGAACCGGGATCCGAGGAGGCGAAGAGGGCCCTGTACCCGGTCACCGTCCGCTTCTCCGACCCCCGGGGCGAGATCCGCACCGACGAGGCCGAGGTCGAGGCCTCGCTGCCGGCGGGCAGCACGATCCGCGTATGGATCACCGCCGAAGGAGAGATCACCGACCCGCCCCTGACCCAGGACCAGATCCGCAACCGCACCGTGGTCCACGCCGTCCTCGCCGCGCTCACCGTGCCCCTCCTCGCGGCCGCCGCGTACGGCTACGCCGGCCGCCGCCTGGAACGACGCAACCTCGCCCGATGGGACACGGCCTGGGCCCGGACCGCCCCCCGGTGGACCTCACCCACATGAAACGCCGTCCACCGGACACGTCGGGCGCATGCCGCTCAGCGGTCACGACAGGTCGTGTTCGGCGTGCCTGCCCTGCCGTCGAGGCGATTGCGTAGGCTTCTCGCCATGACCGCTCCGCATCCCTACCGGCGCTACGTGGCGATCGGCGACAGCATGACCGAAGGCCTCGGCGACCCCGACCCGGCGGGCGGACACCGGGGATGGGCCGACCGGCTGGCCGAAGCCCTGGCGGGGCAGGAACCGAGCCTCGCGTACGCCAACCTCGCCGTACGCGGCAGGACGGCCGCACAGATCAGGGCCGAACAGCTGGGCCCGGCACTGGAGTTGCAGCCGGACCTGGTGACCGTCATGGCCGGTATGAACGACCTGGTGCGGTCCGGCTTCGACGCCGCGTCGGTCGTCGCCGACATCGAGGAGATGTTCGCCCGTCTCACCGAGTCCGGCGCCCAGGTCGCCACCGTGACCTTCCCGGACCTGGGCAAGGTCTCACCGCTCGCGCGCCGGGTGCTCCCCCGCATCCTCGACCTCAACACCCGCCTGCGCGCCACCGCGGAGCGGCACGGCGTCCTCGTCCTGGACGTCTTCGCGCACCCGGTCACCACCGATCCGCGGCTGTGGGCCGACGACCGGCTGCACGCGAGCCCGCTGGGCCACGCGAGGATCGCTTCCGGCATGGCCCACACGCTCGGCCTGCCGGGCCACGGCAACTGGGCCGAGTCACTGCCGCCCCGGCCTCCCGTCCCCGCCCTGCGGGCCGTCGGCGTCGAGGTGCGCTGGGCCGTGGACTTTCTCGGGCCGTGGCTGTGGCGGCGACTGCGCGGACGGTCGTCGGGCGACGGCTGCTCGGCGAAGAGGCCGCAGCCGGGTCCGGTGAAGCTCCAGGACGCGGCCTGAGTCCGGAGCTTCACCCGTCCGGCGCCAGAGCTGTCCGGCGCCTGAGCTGTCCGGCGCCTGAGCTGTCCGGGATGTCGCCTGCCCTACTTCACTGATCCCGCCATGACCCCCTGCACGAAGTGCCGCTGGAACGCGAAGAACACGGCCACCGGCACGATCAGGGACAGGAACGCACCCGGCGCGAGCACATCGATGTTGCTGCCGAACTGCCGTATCTGTGACTGCAGTTCCACCGTGAGGGGCTGTGCCGAGCTGTCCGCGAACAGCAGCGCCACCAGCATGTCGTTCCACACCCACAGGAACTGGAAGATGGCGAGGCTCGCGAGGGCGGGCCGCCCCACCGGCAGGACGAGCCGTGTGAAGATGCGCCACTCGCCGCCCCCGTCCATACGGGCCGCCTCCAGCATCTCCCGCGGTATCTCGGCGAAGTAGTTCCGCAGCAGGAAGATCGCGAACGGCAGTCCGTACGAGACGTGGAAGAGGACGACGCCCGGGATCGTGCCGAACAGCCCCAGCTGGCCGAAGAGTTTGGCCACCGGCAGCAGACCGATCTGCACCGGCACCACCAACAGGGCGACCACCAGCAGGAAGAGCGCGTCCCGGCCGGGGAAGTCCAGCCAGGCGAAGGCGTATCCGGCGAGCGCGGCGATCACCACGACAAGTACGGTCGTGGGCACCGAGATCAGCACGGTGTTCCAGAACGCCTGGGTGATGCCGGCGTTCCCCAGCAGCGCCGAGTAGTTGTCGAAGGACAACCCGCCGGGACTGGTGAGCACCGTCCACCAGCCGCCTCTGGCCGTGTCCTCGGTTGACCGCAGGGACGACAGGAGCAGTCCGGCGAGCGGGGTGAGCCAGATCAGCCCGACGAGCACGAGGAAGGCCTGGACGAGGCCGCTGCCGAGCGCCCGCCTGAGCGCGTTGACCTTCATCGCTGACTCCCTCGGAAACGGCGGACGTTGAAGACCATGGCGGGGACGACGAGCAGCAGGAGCAGTACGCCGAGCGCGCTGCCGAGTCCCTGGTCGTTGCCGCCGCCGAACGACACCAGCCACATCTGGGTGGCCAGCACGGTGGCGTCCTCCTGCACGGGTCCGGGCGCGATGACGTACACAAGGTCGAAGACCTTCATCACGTTGATGACGAGGGTCACGAAGACCACGGTCAGTACGGGTGCCAGCAGCGGCACGGTGATCCGGCGGAACACCTGCCACTCGTTGGCGCCGTCCATGCGCGCCGCCTCCAGCGTGTCCCTCGGCAGCGTCGACAGGCCCGCGCCGATCAGCACCATCGCGAAGCCGGTCCAGATCCACAGGTACGCCCCGATGATCGCCGGGGTCACGAGCGCCGGGCCGAGCCAGGAGACGCCCTCGTAGGGCGGGGCGAAGTTCGAGCCGGGAAGCGTGACGGTGTACGAGCCCGCCTTCAGGCTCTGGAAGCGGAAGGAGCCGTCGGCCGCGGTGGTGGTGCTCGCGACCGTCTTCCCGTCGCGCACCGCCTCGACCTTCATCTCCGGCAGTCCGCTCTCCCGGCGGTCCACCGCGCCCTGCTTCCCTCCCCCACCGGGCGTGAAGTCCAGGTAGACGACGCCGCGCAGTTCGTCGCGGCCCGCCTCGCGTGCGGCGGCCGCGTGGGCGGGTTCCGCACCCTGGACGTCCTTGGGCGCGACGCCGACCAGGCCGAGAGCGAGCGTGTCACCGGGTGACACGCTCGTGGTCGTACGGTACGAGCCGTCGCCACCGGCGGTGAGGCCCTGGCCGTCACGGGCGCGGGCCGTGGGGTAGGAGGAGCTGCCCTGGAAGGCGTCGTGGATGCCGACCACCGCCGCGTTCAGGACGCCCTTGTCGGGGTCCTCGTCGTAGGCGAGCCGGAAGATGATGCCGGCGGCCAGGAAGGAGACGGCCATGGGCATGAAGAGCAGCAGCTTGAACGCGGTGGCCCAGCGGATCTTCTCGACGAGCACGGCGAGGATCAGCCCCAGCCCCGTGAGCAGGGCGGGTGCCACGACGACCCAGACGGTGGTGTTGCGGACGGCTTTGAGGGTGGCCGGGTCGCGGAACATCTCGGTGTAGTTGGCGCCGCCCACGAACCGCGTCCCGGAGGCGTCGAAGAAGCTGCGGCCGACCGAGAACAGGACCGGGTAGAGGACGAGGGCGCCGAGCAGGAGCAGCGCGGGGAAGACGAAGAGGAGGGCGATGATCCTGCCCCGCCGCCGGGCGCGCCGCTGGGGGGCGGCGGTTTTGGCGGCGGGCGGACCGCCCACGTTCGTGAGCGTGGCGGTCATCGCGGTCAGTCCTTGTAGGCCTTGGCCGCGGCGGTCTCCAGCTGCGCCGCGGTCGCCTTCGGGTCGGACGGGTCGCGCAGGAAGTCCTGGAGGATCTTCCACTCCCCCGCGCCCTTGGTGCCGCCGAACGAGGCCGGGGCCTGGTCGGACATGTCGAAGCGGACCGAGTCCCCGGCGGCTATGAGGGACTTGGCGGTGGTGCGGGTGACGTCGTCGCCGTAGGAGGTGAGGTCGAGCTTCTTGTTCGGGGAGAGGAAGCCCCCCGTCCCGGCCCATACGGCGGCGGCCTCGGGGGTGGCCAGGTACTCCAGGAGGGCCATGCCCGCCTTGGTGTCCTTGCCGTCCTTGAGGACGACGGCCGCGTCACCGCCGCTGACCACGGGCGCCTCGCCGCCGCCGACCGGCGGGAACGGGAAGAAGTCCGCGTCCTCGCCGATCTTCCGGCCGAACTGGTCCTTGGCGACGCCGGCGACGAAGTCGCCCTCGTAGACCATGCCGGCCTCCGGCTCGGGTCCGAAGACCTTCTCGACGGAGCCGGGGAAGTCGGTGTTGAGGGCGCCCTTCTGCCCGCCCGCCAGAAGCTGCTTGTCCTGGAAGAGCTCGCCGAGGGTGGTGAGCGCGTCGACGACGCTCTGATCGGTCCACTTCAGCTTGTGGGCGGCGAGGGCGTCGTACTTCTCGGGGCCGGCCTGGGAGAGGTAGACGTTCTCGAACCAGTCGGTGAGTGTCCAGCCGTCCTGGCCCGCGACGGAGAAGGCGGCGAGGCCCGAGTCGGAGACGGTCCGTCCGGCCTTGAGCATCTCGTCGTACGTCTTCGGCGGCTGGACGCCGGCCTGGTCGAGGGCGTCGGGGCTGTACCAGACGGTCGACTTGTGGGCGGCCTTGAAGTACAGGCCGTAGAGGGTGCCGTCGACGCTGCCGTAGTCCTTCCACACGCTCGCGTAGTTGGCGCCGACGGACTTCTCGGTGGTCGCGGACAGAGGCTTGAGCCACCCGTTCCCGGCGAACTGCTGGAGCACGCCGACCTGCGGGACCATGACCACGTCGGGGGCGTTGCCGCCCTCGATCTTGCTGCCGACGACGGTGGAGACGTTGTCGCCGGTGGAGACGAACTGGGTCTTGGCGCCGGTCTTCTCGGTGAAGGCGTCCAGCACCTTCTGGAAGTTCTTCTGCTCACTGCCGGACCAGACACCGGCCACGGAGACGGTCTGACCGCTGAGCGCCTTGTCGCCGCCGCCCGCGGAGACGGGGTCGCCGCCTCCGCAGGCGGTCGCGCCGAGTGTCAGGGCGAGGGCGGTACAGCCCGTGAGCAGGGGGGTACGTCGTCGCATCATCGTTGATGTCCCTTCGGGGAGGGTGATTGACGGGGTGGGGAGGTGTGGGGCGGTGTGGGGCTTCAGGAACCGGTGTCGTCGCCGGTCCACCAGGCGGCCGTGGAGCCGGGGAGCACCCCGGCCGGGCAGGGGCCGCTGGACAGCAGGGGGGTGCCGGGGGCGGGCGCCGGGGCGGGTGCCGTACCGAAGTTGACGGCGCAGACCAGGCCGTCGTCGCGGACGAAGCCGAGGACGCCGGGCCGGGTGTCCAGCCAGCGCAGCGAGCCCTCGCCGAGCTGCGGCAGCGCGGCCCTCAGCTGGAGTCCGTCGCGGTACAGGTGCCAGAAGGAGCGGGTGTCGGCGAGGGCGCGGTCGGTGGCGTACTCGGCGAAGTACTCGGGCTGGGGCAGCCAGGGCTTGGCGCCCTCGACGCCGGAGGTGAAACCGAACGGCGAGGCCTGCCCGGACCACGGCAGCGGGACCCGGCAGCCGTCGCGGATGCGGGCGCGGCTGCCGGTGCGGCGGAAGATCGGGTCCGTGAGCACGTCGTCGGGCAGGTCGACGACCTCGGGCAGGCCCAGCTCCTCGCCCTGGTAGATGTACGCGGCTCCGGGCAGCGCCAGCATCAGCAGGGCTGCGGCGCGGGCGCGGGCGGCGCCGAGGCCGCTGCCCTCGACGGCGGGCTCGCCGTAGCGGGTGACCGTGCGGACCTGGTCGTGGTTGTTGAGGACCCAGGTGACGGTCGAGCCCGTGCCGGCGATGTCCTGCATGGCCTCGGTGATGGTCTTGCGGAAGGCGTCGGCGTCCCAGGACGCGCTCAACAGGTCGAAGAAGAAGGCCTGGTGCAGTTCGTCGGGGCGGACGTACTTCGCGTGTTCGCGTGCGGTCGGGACCGAGACCTCGCCGACCAGGAGCCGCTCGCGGCCGTCGTGTGCCGTGTACTCCTCGCACACCGTCCGCCAGTGCCGCCACACCTCGTGCACCTCGGGCTGGTTCCAGGCGAGCGGGTTGACCGAGTCGCGGGTGCGGGCGTCCGCCTCGGGGTCGGGCGAGTCGGGCAGGCCGGGGTGTTTGAAGAGGCCGGCGGCGACGTCGATGCGGAAGCCGTCGACGCCCCGGTCGAGCCAGAAGCGCAGGACCCGGTCGAAGTACGCGCCGACCTCGGGTTCGCGCCAGTTCCAGTCGGGCTGCTCGGGCGTGAACATGTGCAGGTACCACTGGCCCGGACGGCCGTCGGCCTCTGTGACGCGGGTCCAGGCCGGGCCACCGAACATGGCGTGCCAGTTGTTGGGCGGCTCGGCCCCGTCCGGTCCCCGGCCGTCGGCGAAGTGGAAACGGGACCGTGCCGCGCTGCCCGGCGCCGAGGCCAGCGCCTCGCGGAACCACGGGTGCGCGCTGGAGCAGTGGTTGGGGACGATGTCGAGCAGCACCTTGACGCCCAGCCGCCGGGCGGCCGCCACCAGCAGGTCGAACTCGGCGAGGTCGCCGAAGAGCGGGTCGACGTCGCAGTAGTCGGCGACGTCGTAGCCGTGGTCGTGCTGCGGCGAGGGGAAGAAGGGACTGAGCCAGATCCCGTCGACGCCCAGCTTCCTGAGGTACGGCAGTCCGGCCCGGACCCCGGCGAGATCGCCGACGCCGTCACCGGTGCTGTCCAGGAAGCTGCGGACGTACACCTGGTAGATCACTGCGTCACGCCACCAGTGGTGCGTGTCGATGTGCTGGGAGCTCACCCGTTGACCTGTCTGTGCGAGCTGACGGTTATGCATGCATGTTAGGTAGACATGTCGCGGAGGTGTCAACGAGTAGACGCAAGCTACTGCGGAGTTGGCCAGCCAAATACAGACTTAATGGGGCATCACGACGCGACATGAGATGGTCGCGTTACCTAACATGTAAGTAGGTGGGCCCAGAGGAACAGGGAGAAGGACTAGCCCCGGGAGATCGCCGCGAGCTCGCGGGCCAGTCGTCGCGCCGCCGACCGGGGCGACTGCCGCCCGGTCATCGCATCGTGGACGACCGCCTGTACGACCATGCTGACCTGGTCGTAGCGCGGGCTCTCGGGGCGCGGTGCGGCTGCGAGGACGCTCGCGCGCAGGGTCGGCAGGTACGGGAACTCCCGCACCAGTTCCGGGTCCCCGTACAGCTCCGCGCGTACGGGAGGCAGCGCGCCCCGGGTGAGGACCTTCCGCTGGACGGGCTCGCTGGTGAGGTACGCGATCAGGCGCGCGGCGGTGTCGGGGTGCTCGGCGTGCGCGTTGACCGCCAGGTTGGAGCCGCCCAGCACACTGGTTCCGGGCCCGTCCGGACCCGGCAGCGGTACGGCGCCGATCTTCCCGGCGACCACGGAGCCCTCGGCGGAGGCACTGACGTACGCGTAGGGCCAGTTGCGCAGGAAGAGCAGCCTGCCGTCCTGGAAGGCCTGCTTGGACTCCTCCTCCTTGTACTCCAGCGCCTCCTTGGATATCCAGCCCTCACGTACGCCGCGGGCGAGGAACCCGATGCCCTCGCGGGCGGCCGAGCCGACGGTGACGCGTTCGCCCTCGTCACCGAGGATCGTGCCGCCGGCCGAGTACACGGCCTCGGCCGCGTTGACGGTGAGGCCCTCGTAGGGCAGGAACTGGCCCGCGTAGCCGTCGAGTCCGTGCCTGGGCGCGACGGTCTTCGCGTAACGCTCCAGTTCGGCCCAGGTGCGGGGCGGCGGGACGCCTTCCTCGGCGAGGACGTCCTTGCGGTAGAGGAGCAGGCCGGCGTTGGTGACGTACGGGACCGCGTACAGCTGTCCGTCGTACGTCGCCGTGTCCACGACCGGCGGGAGGAAGCTGTTCAGCGGGAAGCGGTTCCTCGGCAGCGGGCGGATCCAGCCGGCGGCGGCGAACTCCGAGGTCCAGGTGACGTCGATGTTGAGCACGTCGAAACGGCCGCGTTCACCCCCGCGCAGATCGGTGATCATCTGGGCGCGGGTCTCGTCGGCGGAGTCCGGCAGCTCGACGAGGGTGACCTTCTCCCCGGGGTGTGCGCGGTTCCAGCCCGCGAGGAGCGGGCCGAGATAGCCGGTGAGGTCGCCCGCGGTGGCGAGGGTCAGCGGTCCACGGCCCTTCAGTCCGCCGTCGGCCTGAGCGCCGTACGCCCCGTAACCGGCCAGAACGACCGCGAGGACGAGAAGGCCCCTACCGGCGGCGCGCATCCACCGCATAGGTTCCTCCCTGTACACCGGCACCGGGCACCTTCGCCCGGAGTCAGAGGCCATGTATACCTGTTAGGTATGGGCGATACTAGGGCCTGGAACACAATACGAGGCTGCGAGGAGGACAGCTCGAGTGCGCCTGCCCCTCCTGGCCCTGCTGGCGCGCGGCCCGGCCCATGGCTACGAGCTCAAAGGGGACCTTGAGCAACTCCTGGGCGCCGCGTACCCTCAGCCGAACATCGGCCAGATCTATGTGACCCTCGGCCGCCTCGAGAAGTCGGGACTGATCGAGGGCGAGGAGGTCGAGCAGTCGAGCCGGCCCAACAAGAAGATCTACCACCTCACCGATGCCGGGCAGGAGGCGCTGCGCGCCTGGTTCGAGGAGACGGCGGACGAGCCGCGGGTCCGGGACGAGTTCTTCATGAAGCTCGCGCTCGCCCAGCAGACCGGACTGGCCGACCAGATCGCCCTGATCAACAAACAACGGCGCCACTATCTGAACACCATGCGCAACCTGTCGAAGCTCTCCACGGCCGAGAACAACCGGGACAACCGCATCTCCCGGCTGCTGATCGAGGGTGCCATGCTGCACCTCCAGGCCGACCTCGACTGGCTGGAGCGCTGCCAGGAGGAACTGGAGGAGCCCCGGTGAGCGACGCCCCCATTCCTGTGCTGCGGGCCGAGAACCTCGTCAAGACCCACCACGGACAGGGCGCGCCCGCCCACGCCGTACGCGGAGTGGACCTGTGCGTGCGGCCCGGCGAGTTCGTGGCCGTGACCGGTCCGTCCGGCGCGGGCAAGTCGACGCTGCTGCATCTGCTCGGCGGACTGCAGCGGCCGGACAGCGGCAGCATCTGGCTGGACGGCGAGCGCACGGACGCCTACAGCGAGGCGCGATGGGCCGTCGAGCGTCGCCGCCGTATCGGCATCGTCTTCCAGTTCTTCAACCTGGTCTCCAACCTGTCGGTCGCCGACAACGTGGAACTGCCCGCGCTGCTCGCCGGAGTCTCCGCCAAGCGGGCGCGCGCCGAACGTGAGGAGCTGCTGGCCGAGCTGGGACTCACGGGCAAGGAACGGAGCATGCCGGGCGAACTCTCCGGCGGCGAGCAGCAGCGGGTCGCCCTCGCCAGGGCCCTGGTCAACCGTCCACCGCTGCTGCTGGCCGACGAGCCCGCGGGCAGCCTGGACAGCAAGGGCACCCGCGAGGTGACGCGGGTGTTGTCCCGTTTCCACCAGCGTGGTCAGACGATCATCCTGGTCACGCACGACGCACGACTGGCGAGTGCGGCCGACCGGGTCATCAGCTTCTTCGACGGCCGCATGGCCGACGACGTCGAGCTGGACGGCACACCGGCCGGCGCGGGGGTACCCGCCGTGCTGGAGCTGAAGGACTGACCGATGCGAGCCACTTTGCGCTGGGCGCACTCGGACCTGCGGACCCATCGGGGCGAGGCGCTGTTCCTCGTCCTCGCCACCGCCGGCATCGTCACCTCCCTCCTGCTGGCGGCGGCGCTCTTCGGCTACGCGACCAACCCCTGGCAGCGCGTCTTCACGCAGTCCCGGGGCGCACACGTGTGGATCCACACCGCCCCCTCCGCCCAGGCATCCGAGCTCGCCGGGCTGGGCGGGCTGGAGGGCGTCGAGTCCGTCGCCGGCCCGTACCCCACCTCCGTCGGCACGGTCGCCTCCCGCGGCACCCGTGCCTCGGTCGAGCTGCGGGGCATGGAGGAACGCCCCGCCACCGGCCGCCCCCTGCTCACCTCCGGTCGCTGGCTGGACCCCGGCAGGCCCGACGGGGTGGTGCTGGAGAGCAGCCTCGCCCGCGCGCTGCTCGCCGGGCCCGGCGACGTGCTGACCCTGACCGGCGACACCGCGACGCTGACCGTCCTGGGCGTCGCCGACAGCGCCGAGCCCGGCTACCGCAAGGGCGAGCGGCCGGGGCTGGTCTGGGTTGCGCCGACCGCCCTGCCGCACTCCGTGTCCGGCGACGGCCAGGTGATCGGGCTGCGGCTGACCGACCCCGCCGACACCGACTACGCCGTGCAGCGTGCCGTCACCCTCCTCGGTGCCGGTGCCGTCAGCGAGGTCTCCTCCTGGCAGCAGGCGCGGGCCGAGGCGCAGGGCGACGACCGGCTGCTCGGCCAGGTACTGGGACTCTTCGGGCTCGGCGCGCTGGTCGCCGCCGGGCTCGCCGTGCACGGGGCGATCGACACCCGTGTCCGAGGACATCTGCGGGACATCTCGATCCTGAAGGCCATCGGTTTCACGCCGAGCCAGGTGGTGCGCGTCTTCCTGCTCCAGCACCTCGCCTACGCCCTGCTGGGAGCCGGGGCAGCGGCGGCGCTCATGCAGGCACTGGGCCCCCGGACGCCGGGGCGCCTCGGCGACGCGGTCGGTGTGTGGCAGGGGCTGCCGGGGCAGACGGTGGCTCTCGTCGCGGTGCCGGTGGCGGTGGCGCTGTTCATCGGGGCGACCACCGGGCTCGCGGCCTGGCGGG
>NZ_LRTR01000069.1 GCF_001550375.1 Streptomyces europaeiscabiei
GCGACCGCGAGGGCCGTGCGGCGCGGGACACGGCCCGCCGGGACGGGGCGCTCGGGACGCTCGACCGCGTCGATCGTGGCGTCGGCGTAGTCGTTGAGGGCCATGCCGGCCCAGTAGAGGCAGACGGATGAGGCCATCACCCCGAACGTCCGCACACCCAGCGGGCGTCCGGCGGCGGCGGCACCCGCGAGCACATCGCCCGGGACGCTCAAGGCGGCCGGTGCGCGCACGAGTTGTGCGAGGTCGGCGAGGCCCACGGCAGGTCGCGAGCCGGAGCCCGGTACCGCTCTCCGATCTTTCATGGCGGCAACTTACCCACATCACTTGAACATTCACACGGAGAACATGTGAAGACCTTTGTCGATCCGTGATGTTGCTTCGTCGCGCCGATGACATCTCGCCGATGTCGGTTCAGGGTTCCTGCCGCAGCCTCCGCCAGACCGCCTTGGCCGCGTTGTGTCCCGACATACCGTGCACACCGGGGCCGGGCGGGGTCGCCGAGGAACAGATGAAGACGGCCGGGTGCGGGGTGCTGTACGGGTGGAGCGAGAGCCTGGGGCGGAGCAGCAGCTGCAGTCCGGAGGCGGCGCCGCAGGCGATGTCGCCGCCCACGTAGTTCGCGTTGTGCGCGGCGAGCTCGGGCGGGCCGGCGGTGGCGCGGGCCAGGACGCGGTCGCGGAACCCCGGGGCGAAACGCTCCAGTTGCCGCTCGACGGCGTCCGTCAGGTCGCCCGTCCAGCCGTTCGGGACATGGCCGTACGCCCAGAAGACGTGCTTGCCCTCGGGCGCCCGGCTCGGATCGACCAGGCTGGGCTGCACGGTGATCAGGAAAGGCGCGTCGGGCGCCCGGCCGTGTCGGGAGGCCGCGTCGAGCGCCGCGCCGATCTCGGCCTTGCTCGCCCCGACCTGGACGGTGCCTGCGCGGCGCGCCTCCTCGGCGGTCCACGGCACGGGGCCGTCCAGCGCGTAGTCGAGCTTGAAGACGCTCGCGCCGTAGCGGTACTGCTCGTAGTAGCTGCCGAAGCCCGCGATCCGGGCGAGCGCGGTGGGCGAGGTGTCGAAGACGTACGCGCGCGCGGGCGGCAGGTCGTCGAGCCGCTTGACCTCGTAGTCGGTGTGGACGGCGCCGCCGAGGTCCTTCAGATACGCGGTGAGCGCGTCGGAGACGGCCTGCGAGCCGCCCCGCGCGACCGGCCAACCGGCGGCGTGCGCGGCCAGCGCGAAGACCAGGCCGACGGCACCGGTGGCGAGGCCGCCGAGCGGGGCGATGACATGGGCGACGAGCCCGGCGAACAGCGCCTTGGCCCGCTCGTCCTTGAAGCGGCGCATCAGCCACGTCGACGGCGGCAGGCCCACCAGGCCGAAACGGGCGAGGGTGACCGGGTCGCGGGGCAGCGCGGACAGCGGCAGCGACATGAAGTCCCGGGCGAGCGTGTCCCACTTGGGCAGGAACGGCTCGACCAGTCTGCGGTACGCGCCCGCGTCACGCGGCCCGAACGAGGCGGCCGTCTCCCCCACCGAGCGCGACAGCACGGCCGCCGAGCCGTCGGGGAAGGGGTGCGCCATGGGCAGCTCGGCGTGCAGCCACTCCAGGCCGTAGCGGTGGAGCGGCATCGCCTTGAACGCGGGTGAGTTGATCCCGAGCGGGTGCGCGGCCGCGCAGGGGTCGTGGCGGAAGCCGGGCAGGGTCAGCTCCGCGGTGCGGGAGCCCCCTCCCACGGTGGACTTCGCCTCGAACACGGCCACGGAGAACCCGCGGCGGGCCAGCTCCACGGCAGCTGTCAGGCCGTTCGGCCCCGCCCCCACCACCACCGCGTCGAGCATCGACGGCACGTCCGGACCCCTTCGTCAGCCGATGGCCAAACTCCGCCGACGGAATCCCCGCCCACGGACAGACCTGCGCTCAGGATATGCCCGGCCACCGACAGGCCCGGGCAAGGGTGGGTCCCATCGGCGGACGCGCCGGTTCCGCTTCGCCTCGTTCCGCTCCACCGCTCCGGCCACACCCGCCGGGAGGCACCGCGGCCGCCGGACCCTGCCGGGCAACGCTCCGCCGACGCCGAACCCCGGCCCCGAACCCCGGGTCAGGCGCCGCCCGACAGCAGCTCCGCCACCCGGCGGGCCGTCGCCGCGTCCCGGGCCGTGGTGAAGGGGAGTGCGTTGCCGCCGGTTATGCGGAAGGGCTCGCCGGTCAGGGTGAGATGGGCGCCGCCCGCTTCCTCGACGAGGAGAAGGCCCGCCGCGTGGTCCCAGGCCGCCTCCCAGGAGAACGCGGTCGCGTCCAACCGGCCCTCGGCGATGGCGAGATACTCCAGCCCGGCCGATCCACAGGCACGCGGGGCCACACCGTCCGTCCAGAGGCCGAGCAGGGCCCGCTTCTGCTCCTCCGTGGTGTAGTCCGGGTGGGAGGTGGCGATGTCGAGGTCACGGCCGGGGTCCGGCGAGCCGGCGCGCAGGGGCACACCGTCGAGGGTGGCGCCCTGGCCGCGTATCGCCACGGCGAACCGGTCGAGGGCGGGCGCGTACGTCCAGGACGCGCGCAGGACCCCGCCCTGGGCGAGGGCGACGAGGGTGCAGAAGCCGGGTTCGCCGTGCACGAACTGGCGGGTGCCGTCCACCGGATCCACGATCCAGACCGGCGCGTCGCCGTGAATGGCCTCGTACGACGCGGGGTCGGCGTGCACCGCCTCCTCGCCGACCACGACCGAGCCGGGCAGCAGCGCGGAGAGCGCCTGGGTCAGATACAGCTCGGCCTTGCGGTCGGCGTCGGTGACCAGGTCGTGCGGGCCGTTCTTCTGGTCTATCTCGTGCGCGGCGAGCTGCCGGAAGCGCGGCATGATCTCCGCGGCGGCGGCCTTGCGGATCGCTTCCTCGACGTCCGAGGCGTGCCGGGCGAGAAACTCGTCGATGGTTTCGTTGTCTTCGATCATGCCTCCATGACAGCACGCGGCACTGACAATCCCCACCCGTTCGGTGTATTCGGTATGGAATCGCCGTGAACACCCGGGGCGGGGCGACGTCCGCCGAGAGCCGGGGACCCGACTGCGCTCAGCGCCCGACCGCGTACCCCTGCATCCCGCGCGGATTCGCCGCCGCCGACAGCACCCCGGTGGCCGGGTCCCGTGCGACCGCGCACAGCCTGCCCTCGGACCAGGCCTGACCGACGACGACGTCGTGACCGCGCCGGCGCAGCTCGGCGACGGTCTCCGGGGGCATGCGGGACTCGACGGTGACGCTGCCGGGCCGCATGCCGCGCGGGTAGAAGGAGCCGGGGAAGCTGTCGTTGTGCCAGTTCGGGGCGTCGATGGCGCCCTGGAGGTCAAGGCCGCCGCGGACCGGCGGGCGCAGGGCCACGGCCAGGAAGAAGTGCAGCTGCCACTGGTCCTGCTGGTCGCCGCCCGGTGTGCCGAAGGCCATGACCGGCACACCGTCGCGCAGCGCCAGCGACGGGGTGAGCGTGGTGCGCGGCCGGCGCCCGGGGGTGAGGGTGTTGGGCAGCCCCTCGTCCAGCCAGGCCATCTGCAGCCGGGTGCCGAGCGGGAAGCCCAGCTCGGGCACCACCGGGTTGGACTGCAGCCAGCCGCCGCTGGGCGTGGCGGCGACCATGTTGCCCCAGCGGTCGACGACGTCGAGATGGCAGGTGTCGCCCCGGGTGCTCCCGTCCGCCGCGACCTCGGGCTCCCCCGGCACCAGCGACCTGGGACTCTTGGCGCCGGTGGGCCCACCGGCGCCCCCGAGCCCCTTCGCGACCGTGGGCTCACCCGCGCCCATGGGACTGAAGCCCGGCTCGTCGGTGGCCACCACGCGCGCGTGCACGCTCAGTCGCGGAGGACGACCCCCCGGCTCGCCCGGCAGCAGCTCGTACGACGCCGTCCCGCCGAGAAGCGCCCGCCGCCCGGCGTTGTACCCGTCGGACAGCAGCTCGTCGAGCGGAACCGGCGCCGCGTCCCCGTACCAGGCCTCCCGGTCCGCCATGGCGAGCTTGCAGCCCTCGATGAGCAGGTGCACGTAGTCGGCGGACCCGTACGCGGGCAGTTCGGGCGGCAGCAGGGCGAGTTGCTGGAGGAGGACCGGGCCCTGGCTCCAGGGGCCGGCCTTGCACAGGGTCCAGCCGTTCCAGTCGTACGTCGCCGGGGCCTCGTAGGACGCGGACCAGGCGGCGAGGTCGGCCATCGTGAGCGTCCCGGTGTGCCGTTCGCCACTGGTGTCCAGGGTGGGCCGCCCGGCCTGGAGGACGAGGGCCTCGGCGATGAAGCCGGAGCGCCACACCTCGCGCGCCGCCTCGATACGGGCCTCCCGGTCGCCCGCCCCCTCGACCTCGGCGAGCAGCCTTCGCCATGTCGCGGCCAGGGCCGGATTGCGGAACAGCTCACCGGGGCGGGGCGCCCGTCCGTCCGGCAGGTACACCTCCGCCGACGACAGCCACTCCTTCTCGAAGAGGTCCCGCACGGACTCGACCGTCGCCCCCACGTTCTCCACGGGCGCGTGGCCGTCCTCCGCGTACCCGACGGCGTACTTCAGGACGTCCGCCAGGTCCTTGGTGCCGTGGTCGCGCAGGAGGAGCATCCACGCGTCGAACGCGCCCGGCACGGCGGCGGCCAGCGGCCCCGTGCCGGGCACCAGCTCCAGCCCGAGCCCCCGGTAGTGCTCGCCCGACGCCCCGGCGGGCGCGACGCCCTGTCCGCACAACACGCGGACCTCACCGTCCGCGGGCGCGAGGACGATGGGCACCTCGCCGGCGGGCCCGTTGAGGTGGGGTTCCACGACGTGCAGGACGAAGCCCGCCGCCACGGCCGCGTCGAACGCGTTGCCACCGTCCTCCAGGACCGCCATCGCCGACTGGGAGGCCAGCCAGTGCGTGGAGGACACCATGCCGAAGGTCCCCTGGAGCGTCGGTCGAGTGGTGAACACGGGCGGACTCCTCACTGCGCGACGGGCGTTCGATGATCGTACGCAGTCCCCGGAAGGCCCTCTCTGGAGCGACGACTCCCCGGTGGTCCCTCAGGACCGCCGCCCCACCGTCAGCACATGCCCGCTCGCCCCCAGCAGCGACGGCTCCGACTCGATCCGCCGGGTCGCCGCCAGCACCGCCTCCCGGCGTTCCGGGTCGTCCAGCCACTCCTCCACACCGCCCATCAGCCAGGCGACACCCTCGACGCCGTACTGCCCCTCGTGTTCGAGCCCGGCCTCGGTGAACTCGCCCGGCACCTCGGCGGGGTCGGCGAAATAGGCGGTGGTGAAGTGCGGATCCGCCGACGAGTACGCGTGCCTGCCATCGACCGAAACGGCGTCAATGCGTTCACGGCGCTCCGGGATGAAGTAGTTCCCTTGCAGGAGAGTGTCGTTGAGCCCCGCGAACCGGTTGATCGTGGCCGCGACCACCACTCCACCCGGGCGAACGGCCCGCCGGGCCTCGGCCAACGCCCTGACCCGGTCCGGGCGTTCGGGCAGATGGTAGAGCGGCCCGAGGAACAGCACGACGTCGTGCACGGCGTCCTCGGCGGGCAGCGCGCGGGCGTCGCCGAGCCGGGCGGTGACCCCGGGCAGCCGTCCGGACCGCTCCACGTGCATCGGCACGGGATCGACGACCTCGACCTCGTGGCCGTCCTCGGCCAGCCACTCGGCATGGATCCCTGTGCCGCCACCGACGTCGAGCACCCGCGCGGGAGCCTTCGGCAGCAGGCGCCGCAGGATGTCCTGCGTCCGCCAGAACTCCAGCCGTCCGGCGCCGTTCCTGAGGCGCCCGTCCTCCTTCCCCTGCTCGTAGTAGGCGAGGATCTCCTCGCGCACGGAAGGGAGTTGGGACTCGGTGGCGTACGGTGACCGGTTCATGCACCCAGGGTGCTGATCGCCCCGGCGGCCCCGCAACCGGTTAAGACACCGCCCCGGCGACCTGCGCCCACGCCGTCGTGGCGAGGCGTCCCGTGTTGCCGAGGTCGATGCCGCCGTCGGGGGTGAGTACTTCGGGGGGTCGGCCCGGCAGCGGGGCGATGCGCAGGTATGAGGAGTTGACAGCGGGTATGTCCGCCTCGGTGACCGTGTTGCGCCAGACCAGTTCGGTCCTGGCGGACTCGCCGGGCTTCAGCGTGACGATGTGCGGGCCGAAGTCGGGCACACCGGTGGTGATGTGCCGCGAACCCTGGAGGACGCGCACGTCACCGTAGGGTTCGCCGTCCTCGTCGAGCACCTCGACCGCCGGGTAGCCCTTGACGGTGTACAGCGTCGTGCCGCAGTTCGTGAGGGTCACACCCATCACCCGCAGACCCATCGCCGCTTCCACGGGGCCGGGAACCATCCGCACCCCGGAGGGCGGGCAGGCGGCCGAGGCGCCTTCGGTCGGCCCCGCGCCCCCGGGCGGCTCCGAGACCCGCAGCCCCTCGGGCGCGTCCGCACCTGCCGACGAGGCACCCACCGAGGGCATCGCATGGTCGGGGTCACGCTCGCGGTCCAGTTCCTCCGAGAGTCCGCAGCCGCCGACGGCCAAGGTCAGCACCGCCACGAGGAGCGCGCGGGAGGCCCTACGGCCGCATATCGGGAACATGGGCCGATCCTGACACGCGCCCCGGGCGGAAGCCGCGACTCCGCCGACGACACGACGGCCGCCGACCCGATGAGGCGCCCGCTCCTTGAACGACGAGCCGCCCTGAATCACGAGCCGTCCTGAACCAAGAGCCCCTGTCACCACGTGTACACGGAACGAGTTCGGACTTTCGTCCCACAGATAGTCGTGTGACACTGACGTACCCCACCGCCCGGCGGTACCGCCGCCTCGACCCCGAGAAGTGCGCCGTGCGTGATCTCCCTCTGCCGCTCGCCCTCACCGCGCGACTGCTGCCGGTCGCCGTACTCGCCACCGCGGGCTGGGCGTTGTCGTCCGGTCCGCTGTCCGCGAGCCCGGCCGGGGAGGACTCCACGCAGGACACCGCGTCGAAGCCCGTCTCGACCTCCGAGTCCGCGCCGTCGACATCGACCGCGTCCAGGACGTACGCGAAGGCACCCTCACCGTGCTCCGGCGTCTCGACGAAAACGGTCAAATCCCTTGTTCCGGGCACGAAGACGGCCGGCAAGGAGATCGCGTCGACCAACGAGTCCGTGCGTCGCACCTGTTCATGGAACGCACTGAAGGACTTCGACTATCGCTGGCTCGACGTCTCGTACGAGATCCAGCAATCGGACGACAAGGCCGAAAGCGCCTATAAGGCACGCACTACGGACAAGAGTGGCGGCGGGGCCGTGCCCGGCCTCGGTGACGAGGCCTACTCCGTGGTGAACCTCACCACCGAGGACAAGCAGCAGACCCGCGAGGGCATTGTGTACGTCCGCATGGCCAACGCCCTGGTGGTCGTCACCTACAACGGCAGCGACTTCGAGTCCCAGAAGGCGCCCGGCACCGACGAGATCAACAAGGGCGCCATCAAGGCCGCGAAAGAGGCGGCGGCCGTGCTGGAGGACACCCAGTAAGGGTGGCTCCTCCGGCACGGCCACCGCCGCCCGCGGTCACGGCCGCCGTCAGACGGTCGCCCGCTCCTTCTCCGACTGCTGCTGCGTCTTCTTCCTCTCCCCGGCCATCAGCGCCACGTACAGCAGGATCGACGTGCCCAGGCCCACCGCCCAGCCGTAGTCGGCGAGCGGCTTGAGGAACGGGATCATGCCGTCGTGCGGGAACGGCCCCGAGGACACACCGTCCTCGGAGACGGTCGAGTACGAGCCGCCGACCGCGAGGACACCGCCGACCACGAAAGCCACTATGGCGCGCCAGTTCCAGCCGTTGGCGTACCAGTAGCGCCCGCCGGGCGTGTACAGGTCCGCGAGGTGCAGGACGGTACGGCGGATGATCCAGTAGTCGGCGATGAGGATGCCCGCGACCGTGCCGAGCAGACCGCCGATCACGCCGAGCCAGGTGAAGATGTAGAACTCGGGCGTGGAGATCAGCTTCCACGGGAAGATGAGGATGCCGAGCACACCCGTGATGAGCGCGCCCGTGCGGAAGTTGATGAGCTTCGGCGCGAGGTTCGCCAGGTCGTACGCCGGTGAGACCACGTTCGCCGCGATGTTCACGGAGATGGTCGCGACCAGCACGATGATCAGCGCGAAGAGCAGACCGAAGGCGTTGTCGGCCTTGGCCGCCAGCGCGACCGGGTCCCAGATGGCCTCGCCGTAGACGACCTCGGAGCCGGAGGTGACCAGCACGGCGAGGACGGCGAAGAGGGTCATCGTGGTGGGCAGGCCCAGGGACTGGCCCCAGGTCTGCGCCTTCTGACTGGCGCCGAAGCGGGTGAAGT
This sequence comes from Streptomyces europaeiscabiei, assembly GCF_001550375.1. Lineage (GTDB taxonomy): Bacteria > Actinomycetota > Actinomycetes > Streptomycetales > Streptomycetaceae > Streptomyces > Streptomyces europaeiscabiei. The sequence continues at coordinate 8,283 of NZ_LRTR01000069.1, forward strand.
CCGGGATGTTCAGGGACAGGGTGGCCCAGAAGCCGATCATTCCCATCAGTGACGGGAAGAAGACCGGCCAGAAGTCGGGGCCCCAGCCGAGCTTGGACGGCTGGTCGAGCAGCGCGCCGAACCCGTCGGCCTTGACCGCGATCCAGATCAGCAGCACGAGCGCGCCGACGATCACGAAGGGCGCGGCCCAGTTCTCGAAGTGCCGCAGGAAGTCCATGCCGCGGTAGATGATCGCTATCTGCAGCGCCCAGAAGAGGATGAAGCAGAGCCACAGCGGCCACGGGTTGCCGGCGATCTGCCCGGCCTTCTCCCACTCACCGCCGGTGAGCTTGGAGCCGAGCGCGAATATGCCGGAGCCGCCGATCCACGTCTGGATGCCGAACCAGCCGCAGGCGACCGCCGCGCGGATCAGCGCCGGGATGTTGGCTCCGCGCAGCCCGAAGGAGGCGCGGGCGAGCACCGGGAAGGGGATGCCGTACTTGGGTCCGGCGTGCCCGGTGGCCAGCATCGGCAGCAGCACGATGATGTTGGCGAGGGCGATGGTGAAGACGGCCTGCTTCCAGTCCATACCGAGGGCGACCAGGCCGGAGGCCAGGGTCCAGCTGGGGATGCAGTGGGCCATGGAGATCCACAGCGCCGCGAAGTTGTACGTCGTCCACTTGCGCTCGGAGACGGGTACGGGGCGCAGGTCCTCGTTGGCGAAGGGACTGTCGGCGGGGAAGGCCTCGGGGGCCAGCTCGATCCGGCCGGAGGAGTCGGCGGACTGGGCTATCGACGACCCCGTGGGGACTGTTTCGGTCATGGGCAGGCCAATCAGGGGAGACGGGACGGGAACGAAAGGCCGTGCGGAGGCCCTGGGCCCCCTCCCTCCGGGACGGCGGAGGGAGGGGAGAACAAGGTGTGGGGGGGTCGGGCAGTGGAGCGGTCGGCGCCAGAGGTGGAGCGATTGATTCCGGTTTATCGGGGTGGCCGGATTCTTGCAGTCGTCGACCGGTTCGGGAAGGGAACCCCGGTCAGCCGTTCAGGGCCGGGATGACCGTCGAGCCGTACACGTCGATCACCCGCTCCTGGGCGTCGTGCATGTCGTACACGGCGAACTGGTCGACGCCCAGCGCGCGCAGCGCGTTGAGCTTCTCGATGTGCATCGCGGGGGTGCCGATGACGCAGAACCGGTCGACGATCTCGTCCGGCACGAACTGGGTGTCGGGGTTGTCGGCACGCCCGTGGTGGGAGTAGTCGTACCCCTCACGTGCCTTGATGTAGTCCGTCAGCTCCTCCGGTACGGCCGCGGAGTGCTCGCCGTACTTCGACACCAGGTCGGCGACGTGGTTGCCGACCATCCCGCCGAACCAGCGGCACTGCTCACGCGCGTGGGCCAGCGCCTCGGGTGAGTCGTCCTCGGTGACGTACGCGGGGGCGGCCACGCAGATCTTCACCTCGGACGGGTCGCGCCCGGCGGCCACGGCCGCGTCCTTGACCGCCTTGACCATGTACTCGGTGAGGTACAGGTCGGAGAGCTGCAGAATGAAGCCGTCGGCCTCCTCACCGGTCATCTTCAGGGCCTTGGGGCCGTACGCGGCCATCCAGACCGGGAGTTCGGCGTCGTCCTTGATCCAGGGGAAGCTGATGACCGTGCCGCCGAGGTCGGCCTCTCCCCCGCTGCCCAGCGAGCGGATCACCTTCATCGCCTCGCTGATGCGGGCCAGGGTGTTGGGCTTGCGGCCCGCGACGCGCATCGCGGAGTCGCCGCGGCCGATGCCGCAGACCGTGCGGTTGCCGAACATGTCGTTCAGCGTGGCGAAGGTCGAGGCGGTGACCTCCCAGGTGCGGGTGCCCGGGTTGGTGACCATGGGGCCGACCGTCAGCTTCGTGGTCTGGGACAGGATCTGGCTGTAGATGACGAACGGCTCCTGCCAGAGCACGGCCGAGTCGAAGGTCCAGCCGTACGTGAAGCCGTTGTCCTCGGCGCGCTTCATCAGCTCGATGACACGCGAGGCCGGCGGGTCGGTCTGCAGGACGAGTCCGAAGTCCATGATGGGCGCCACTCCTAGTTGAGGTACTGACAGGTGGAGCGGGGGGTGTAGACGCCGTGCCCGGCGTGCCCGGTGTACTCCCGCTCGGTGATGACGAGTTCGCCGCGCGAGAGGACCGTCTCGACCCGGCCGGTGGTGCGCTTGCCCTCGTACGCCGAGTAGTCGACGTTCATGTGGTGCGTCTCGGCCGACATGACCTGCTCGGCGTGCGGGTCGTAGATGACGATGTCGGCGTCCGCGCCGGGCGCGATGGTGCCCTTCTTCGGGTACATGCCGAACATGCGGGCCGGGGTCGCGCAGGCGATCTCGATCCAGCGGCGGCGCGAGATGTGCCCGTCGACGACCGCCTGGTGCAGGAGGTCCATCCGGTTCTCGACGCCCGGCAGCCCGTTGGGGATCTTGGAGAAGTCGCCGCGGCCGAGTTCCTTCTGGCCGACGAAGCAGAAGGGGCAGTGGTCGGTGGAGACCACCTGGAGATCGTTGGTCCTCAGGCCCTGCCACAGCTTGGCCTGGTGCTCCTTGGGCCGCAGCGGGGTGGAGCAGACGTACTTGGAGCCTTCGAAGTCCGGCTCCGCGAGGTTGTCCGTCGACAGGAACAGGTACTGCGGGCAGGTCTCGCCGAAGACGTTGAGCCCCTCGTCGCGCGCCCTGGCCAGCTCGGCGACCGCCTCCATCGCCGAGACGTGCACGACGTACAGGGGGGCGCCGGCGACCTGGGCGAGCTTGATGGCGCGGTGGGTGGCCTCGGCTTCGAGGAGGGCCTTGCGGACCTCGCCGTGATACCTCGGATCCGTCTCCCCGCGTGCCAGCGCCTGTTCGACCAGCACATCGATCGCGATGCCGTTCTCCGCGTGCATCATGATCAGGCCGCCGTTCTCGGCGGAGCGCTGCATGGCGCGCAGGATCTGGCCGTCGTCGCTGTAGAAGACGCCCGGGTAGGCCATGAACTGCTTGAAGGAGGTGACGCCCTCCTGCACCAGCAGGTCCATCTCCTTGAGCGTGTCCTGGTTCACGTCCGACACGATCATGTGGAAGCCGTAGTCGATCGCGCAGTTGCCCTCCGCCTTGGCGTGCCAGGCGTCGAGGCCCTCGCGGAGGGCATGGCCGACGCTCTGCACGGCGAAGTCGACGATCGTCGTCGTACCGCCCCACGCGGCGGCCCGGGTGCCGGTCTCGAAGGTGTCGGAGGCGGAGGTGCCGCCGAAGGGCAGTTCCATGTGGGTGTGGGCGTCGACACCCCCGGGGATGACGTACTTTCCGGTGGCGTCGATGGCACGTTCGGCCTCCCATGCCTGGGCGGCCGAGGTCCCACTGGCTGCGAGGGCGGCCACGCGGCCGTCCTCGATCAGGACATCGGCATGGATCTCGTCTGAGGCCGTGATGACGAGACCGCCGCGGATGACTGTACGGCCGCTCATTCGGTCACGCTCCGTTCGGTTGTCGGGAAAGTGCCGGTCGTCTGTGGCTGGTCGCGCCCACGCGGCGGCGGCCGCATGGTGTGACAGCCCCGCGCCCCTGAAAGGTCGGGGCGCGGGGAGGCTTCGCTAGGGCGCCGTCAGCGGGGCGTAGGCGTCCGGGCGGCGGTCGCGGAAGAACTGCCAGCGGTCGCGGACCTCGCGGAGCTTGGCCAGGTCCAGGTCGCGGACCACGAGTTCGGTCTCCTTGTCGCTGGCCACCTCGCCGACGAACTGCGCCTCCGGGTCCACGAAGTAGGAGGTGCCGTAGAAGTCGTTGTCGCCGAGCTCCTCCACACCGACCCGGTTGATCGCGCCGATGAAGTACTCGTTGGCGACGGCCGACGCCGGCTGCTCCAGCTGCCACAGGTAGCGGGACAGCCCCCGCGAGGTGGCCGACGGATTGAACACGATCTCGGCGCCGCCGAGGCCCAGCGCACGCCAGCCCTCCGGGAAGTGCCGGTCGTAGCAGATGTAGACGCCGATCTTGCCGACGGCGGTGTCGAAGACCGGCCATCCCGCGTTCCCGGGGCGGAAGTAGAACTTCTCCCAGAAGCCGGGGACCTGGGGGATGTGGTGCTTGCGGTACTTGCCGAGGTACTTGCCGTCCGAGTCGATCACGGCGGCGGTGTTGTAGAGGACGCCCGGCTGCTCCTCCTCGTACATCGGCAGCACGAGGACGAGGCCGAGCTCCTTGGCGAGCGCCTGGAAGCGCTTGACGATCGGGCCGTCGGGAATCTGTTCGGCGTACTCGTAGAACGCCTTGTCCTGGACCTGGCAGAAGTAGGGACCGTAGAACAGTTCCTGGAAGCACAGGACCTGCGCACCCTGCGCGGCCGCGTCGCGGGCCGCCTGCTCGTGGACCTGGATCATCGACTCCTTGTCGCCGGTCCAGGCCGTCTGGAAGATGGCTGCGCGGATGACTCTGCTCATCGGGACCTCCGGTCACTCGGTGTGCTGGGGCGAGCGCCGCACATCCCGTCGTCCGCCCGCAGGGCGCGCCCTGCGGCGTCCGCTGCGTGCTCTCGATGTGCCGGGCGGACGGGACTTCTGCTGCTCGCCCCAGGAGCGTATGGAGTCCGCAAGTCGGGTTTGAGTTGCACGGTGTCACGTCTGCGGGCGTTTCGCGTTCCACCGTGTCACCTCTTCGTGGGCGCATGTTTCACCGCCGTTTTCGCAGGTCCCAGCATGTTTCAGCCCTGTTGCGCGTCGTGGGCGAGGAGGGCGATGTGGACCGACGCGGCCTGTTCGAAGTCGTCGAGGTCCACGCCGAGGCGGGCCTCTATGGCTTCCAGCCGGCGGTACAGCGCGGGCCGGCTGACGTGGTGCAGCTGAGCCGTGTGCGACTTGTTGCGGCCGGTCGCGAGATAGGTCCGCAGTACGGGCAGCAGATCCTGCTCGGCGTGCCCGTCGCCGCACAGCAGGCCGTCCAGCTCGCGCTCGGCGAAGGCCTGTACGTGCGGGTCGTCCCGCAGCAGCCGGACCAGGCCGCGCAGGTGCACGTCCCGCAGGCGTACGACGACCGGCAGGTCGAGCCCGGTGGCCGAGGACTGGGCGACGGCGTCCGCCACATGCCGGGCCTCCCGCAGCCCGCCCGGCACGTCCTCCCAGGTGGTCCGCGCCTCCGCGGCCGCCACGACCGGCCTGCGCACCCCCGATTCCGACCGCAGCCGGGTCGCGAAGTGCGCGGTGAGCGCGGTCACGTCCTGGTCCCGGGCGAGGCTGAGGAGTACGGCGGTGGCGCCCTCCGCCAGTTCGGCGACGAGCCCCGGCAGGCCCAGCATCCGCAGTACGCGGTCGAGTTGGGCCGGATCCTCGTCGCGTACGACCAGCGGCACGAACGTACGGCGGTTGACCGGGAGCCCGGCCGCACGTGCTCTCGGCAGCAGTTGCCTGGCCGGTACCACTCCGGAGACGAGGTCCGTCAGGAGACCCTGCGTGGACTGCTCCTCCCAGGAGTGCGCCGAGCCGCCGAGCATGCGGTGCAGGACGAGTGCCTCGGCGGCCCGGTCGGCGAGCAGCCTCCCGGTGGCGGTGTCGCCGCGGTACCCGCACAGCACGATCTGTCCCCACAGCTCCCCGCGCCCGCCCAGCTCGGCCCGCACCCAGCCGTCGCCCGCGCTGCCGCCCGCCTGCCGGGAGATCCGCTCCCAGTCGCGCAGCACGTCGTCGACCGCCGACCGCTCCCCCGCCGTGGCGAGGACGCGATGGGCGAGGTTGGTGACGACGAGCGGACAGCCCGCGTGCTTGGCGATCTCGTCGAGGAGCCGTTGCAGCGGGGCGCCCGCGGTGATCAGCCCGGTCAGGGCCGTGCGGACGGCCTCCGACAGGCTCACGGCCGCGAACTTCCGCCGTACCAGCCGGGACTGGACCTCCTCCGTCAGCTCGGCGAAGGGGAACGGCCGGTGCAGCACCACCATGGGCAGACCGCACCGCTCCGCCGCCCGGCGCATCACGTCGGGCGGCGTCGGGAAGGCCCGGCCGAGACCGAGGACGACCGCCGCGGCCTCGGCCCGGTACAGCGAGTGGATGTACTCGGCCTGGGCGTCCTCGTTCCCGGCGAGCAGGACCCCGGTGGTGAGGACCATCTCGCCGCCGGTGAGCATCACTCCCACGTCGGGGGCCTCGGCCACGTGCACCCAGCGCACGGGCCGGTCGAGCTGACCGGCCCCGGCCACCACCTCGGGCTCTCCGGCGAGGACCCGGTCCAGGTTGAGGACCTGGCGTACCGACAGGGCGGGTTCCAAGGCGGTGGTCATGGCGCTGGGTTTCCTTACATCTGGCGTTACTGAATGCTCCTCAGAGCACGTTCGAGGGCGTCGGCGCCCTCCTCGGCCTCGGCGACGGTCAGCGACAGCGGAGGCGCGATGCGCAGGGCGCTGGTGTTGTGGCCGCCGCCCTTGCCGATCAGCAGGCCCTCCCGGCGGGCGGCTTCGAGGACGGCGGACGCGGCCTCCGGGTTCGCCTCGTCGGTGCCGGGCCTGACCAGCTCGATGCCGAGCATGAGCCCCCGGCCACGCACTTCCCGCACCTCGGGGATCTGGGCGGTGATCGCGCGCAGCCGTTCGATGAGGAGTCCGCCGACGCGGCGCGCGTTGCCCTGGAGGTCGTGCTCGATCAGGTAGTTCAGGTTGGCGAGGCCGGCGGCCATGGTGATCTGTGTGCCGCCGAAGGTCGAGATCGAATTGCTGTCCAGGCAGTTCATGACCTCGGAGCGGGCGACGACACCGCCGATGGACATGCCGTTGCCGATGCCCTTGGCGAAGGTGACGATGTCCGGCGGCCCGTTCTGCCCGTGCGCCTGCCAGCCCCAGAAGTTGTCGCCGGTGCGGCCCCACCCGGTCTGCACCTCGTCGGCGATCCACAGCACGCCGTTGCGTTGCAGTACCTCGCGGAAGGCCGCGTACAGCCCGTCGGGCGGTGAGGTGAAGCCACCGACGCCCTGGATCGGCTCGGCGATCAGCGCGGCCGGCGGACGGCCGTGGCCGAGCAGGTCCTCCAGGTCGGCGACGCAGGCCGTGATGAAGTCGGCGTCGCTCAGGTCGGCGTACGGGCCGCGGGTCCGGACGCCGCCGTGCACGTACAGCGTCTGGAGCGGTGACAGCGAGGTCGGGGACCAGCCCTTGTTGCCCGTGATGCCGACCGCGCTGAACGAGCGGCCGTGGTAGCTGTTGCGCATCGCCAGGATCTGGTTGCTGCGGCGGTACGTCGTCGCCAGCATCAGCGCGGTGTCGTTGGCCTCGGTGCCGGAGGTGGTGAAGAAGACGCGGGCGTCCGGGATGCCGGACATCTGCGCGATCCGCTCGGCGAGTTCGACCATCGGCCGGTTGAGGTAGAGCGTCGAGGAGTGGATGATCCGCCCGGCCTGCTCACTCACCGCCTTGGTGACCTCGGGCAGCGCGTGCGCCGTCATCGTGGTGAGGATGCCGCCGAAGAAGTCGAGGTACTTGTTGCCCCCGGCGTCCCAGACATGGCGGCCCTCGCCGTGGGTGATCTCCAGCGGGTCCGCGTAGTAGAGCGCGAGCCAGTCGGGCAGTACGGCCTTGTGGCGTCCGAGCAGTTCGTCGGTCACGGCTGCACCACTCCTTTCACTGCTGTACGGGTTCTGCGTGTGTCACGGCTGTACGTGCCCACGTCAGGGCTGTACGAGTCCTCCGTACACGGTCACGGCTGTACGAGCCCCTCGTACGCGTCGGGCCGGCGGTCCCGGTAGAACGCCCACTGCTGCCGCACTTCCTCGATCAGGTCGAAGTCGAGATCCCGTACGACGAGTTCCTCGCCCTTGTCGCTCGCGACCTCGCCGACGAACTTGCCGCGTGGGTCGACGAAGTACGAGGTGCCGTAGAAGTCGTTGTCCCCGTACTCCTCCACGCCGACCCGGTTGATCGCCGCGATGAAGTACTCGTTGGCGACGGCGGCCGCGGGCTGCTCCAGCTGCCACAGATGGGAGGACAGGCCCCGGTGGGTCGCGGACGGGTTGTACACGAGCTGGGCGCCGTTCAGACCGAGCTGGCGCCAGCCCTCCGGGAAGTGGCGGTCGTAGCAGATGTAGACGCCGACCTTGCCGACGGCGGTCTCGAAGACCGGCCAGCCGAGGTTCCCGGGCTTGAAGTAGTACTTCTCCCAGAATCCCTTGACCTGGGGGATGTGGTGCTTGCGGTACTTGCCGAGGTAGGTGCCGTCGGCGTCGATCACCGCCGCGGTGTTGTAGTAGAACCCGGACTGTTCGACCTCGAAGACCGGGACGACGATCACCATGCCGGTCTCGCGGGCCAGCTCCTGCATCCGGGTCACGGTCGGACCGTCCGGCACCGGCTCCGCCCAGGCGTAGTGCTCCGGCTCCTGGACCTGGCAGAAGTAGGGCGCGTTGAAGACCTCCTGGAAGCCGATCACCTTCGCGCCCTGCCGCGCCGCCTCGCGGGCGTGCTCGACGTGCTTGGCGACCATGGAGGCGGTGTCGCCGGTCCAGGTCGCCTGGACCAGGGCGGCGCGTACGACGTTGGCCATGTCAGGTGCTCCTTCGACAGGGACCTCGGAGAGCCTCTACGCCCGTAGACGCAGGTCGTAGAGGCTTGAAACTAAGCCCCGCCGACGGACTGGGCAAGACCATCGTCGTCAACCAGCCGAGTCGATCACGTTTCGCACTCCAGTGGGTGATTGCCGCTGTGTTTCGCGCGGCGAACCGGCCGGCCCCGTCGGGCGCGGCCGGTGGGCCGGACGTGGCGGGCGGGTCAGGTGAGCCCCTGCACGCGCAGTGCGTGCACCACTTCCCGGTAGCGCTCCTCGGAGACACCGCGCGCCGCCGCCAGCACGAGGGGCTTGAGATGTCGCGGACGGGCCTCCGCGGTGCGCGCCGCCTCCTCCGGCGTGCGCATGCGCACGTACACGTCGAGCAGCGCACGCGCCTCCCGTTCGCGCCCCTCGGCGGTGAGGGCCAGCACCACCTCGCCGATCTCCTCGGTGGGCCGTGAGACGCCCTGTCGCAGCATCTGCTCTCCGTCCGAGGCGCGGCCCACGGCGTTCAGGGCGTCCGCGACCGCGACCAGCCGGTCGGCGGGCAGCGAGCCGGCCTCCCACAGCAGGGTCGCCCAGTCGGCGCCCAGCCCCGCGCGGTGCAGGTCGGCCGCGAGCAGCGGGAAACGGGCGGCGGGCCACTGCGCGATCTCCACGAGGAGGGCGTGCGCCTCCCCGCTGTGGCCCTCCCGGCGCAGCAGCACCAACCGCTGCACGGTATCGGCGACCTCCCGCCGCGCCTCGTCGTCCAGCGGCTGCCGCGCCTGCGGCTGCGTCGGC
>NZ_LRTR01000689.1 GCF_001550375.1 Streptomyces europaeiscabiei
GGCCGCGTGTGGTGTCGCCCCCGCGCCGCCCCGCGGCCCCGCACCCCGGCGGCTGGCTCGACGCCCGGCTCCATCTCACCGACCCCCGGGATCTCACCACCGCCGTGCAGCGGCTGCGGCGGCTGTTCGACCTGGACGCCGATCCGTACGCCGTCGACGAGCGCCTCGGGGAGGACGCGCGGCTCGCCCCGCTCGTCGCCGCCAGGCCGGGGCTGCGCTCGCCGGGCGCGGCCGATCCGGAGGAGTTCGCGGTACGGGCGCTCGCGGGCCGCGAGGAGGCGGAACGGCTCGTACGGGCGTACGGGAAGACCTTGGACGCCCCGCACGGAACACTGACGCACCTGTTCCCCGAACCGGCCGCACTGGCCGGTGTGGACGGTCCGCTCGGCGCCCTCGCCACCGCCCTCGCCGACGGCACCGTCCGCCTCGACGTGGGCGCGGACCGGGACGCCACCGAGGCGGCACTGCTCGCACTGCCGGGCCTGGACACCCGTACCGTCGCCGCGATCCGCACCCGCGCCCTCGGCGACCCGGACGTGGCACCGCCGGACGAGGCCGTGCCGGACGCCTGGCGGCCATGGCGGTCGTATGCCCGGCAACACCTCAGGACAGCGGGCGAGCCGGAGCCGGCCACGGCCGCACGGCGACCGACACGGACACAGGCGCAGACACGGACACAGGCGCAGACACGGACACAGGCGCAGACACGGACACAGGAACAGGCACTCGCGCAAGCACCGGCGCAGCCGCAGAAATCGGCACAGGGACAGGGAGTTCAGCCGTGAGCACCGAGCAAGGCACGTACTACACCGTCGTGGACAGCCCCGCCGGGCAACTCCTCCTCACCGCCGACGAGTTCGGCGCTCTCACCTCCCTCTCCGTACCGGAGCAGAAGGGCGGCCGGGTGCCGCTGGCGGGCTGGCTGCGCGACCCCGCGCCGTTCCGCGCGGCGGAGGAACAGCTCGCCGCCTACTTCGCCGGTGAACTCAAGGAGTTCCAGCTGGAGTTGCGCGGCGAGGGCACCGACTTCCGGCGACGGGTCTGGGCCGCGCTCGACGAGGTCCCGTACGGGGCGACCACCACCTACGGGGCCGTCGCCGCCCGTATCGGGGCGCCCCGAGCCGCCGTCCGGGCCGTCGGCGGCGCGATCGGCGCGAACCCCCTCCTCATCCTCCGCCCCTGCCACCGGGTGATCGGCGCGAACGGCACCCTCACGGGCTACGCGGGCGGCCTCGACCGCAAGCGCCTCCTCCTCGGTCTGGAGGGCGTGCTGTAGTGCGGCCCCTGGTGTGAGGGCGAGCGGTTCCTTCTCCTCCGGCGTCACGCTCGGTGACTCGATCACGGACGGTGACGGCTCGACGGTCGATGCCAGACCGGCGTCGCGGCCCGACCGGCTCGCCGAACGGCCGCGCGCCCTGTCGCCGACCGCCGGCTCGGTGTCCTCGACGCGGGGCATCTCCGGCAACCGGCTGCCGCGCGCCGGAGTGGGCCCGAGCGTCTCGGACCGGTGCGACGCCGACGTTCTGATCCGCACCGGCGTATGCACGCTGATCGTCATGGTGGGCGTCAACGACAGCGAGGACACCCCGAACGTCACCGATCCGGCCGGCGGCAAGCCGCCTGGGGTCGGTCTCAGTCGGTTTTCGGCCGGTCTCAGCTCCCGAACACCACGCCCACCCACGCCCCCGCGACCAGCAGGCACGCGAAGAGCTCCGCCAGGACACTCGACCCGCCCGAGCGCATCGCCCTGCGTGTGGCGTCCTTCGCCGCGTCGTGGCGGCCCAGGCGGAGCCGCTCGGAGAGGTAGATACCGGCGACGAAGCCGGGGATCGCGCCGAGCACGGGGAGGAGGACGAAACCGAGGAGGGTGCCGGAACCGGCGTACACACCCATGCGGGGGGTCGCGCCGCTCTCCGTCAGGCGCCGGGGCGGCAGGCTCCAGCGGACCGCCCAGGACAGGAGCAGCACGACGGTGGCGCCCACCAGCACCCACCAGGCGATGGGCCGCGGGTCCTCCAGGGCCCACCACATGACCCCGGCCCACACCAGCCAGGACCCCGGTACGCCGGGCACCAGCACTCCGCACAGGCCGAGCAGCAGAACCACCGCGACCAGCAGGAGTTCCCACGCTCCCATCTGCCCAGGGTGCCGGATCGCGGGAGAAAGCGCAGGTCAGTGGTATCAGTCCTGGATCACCCAGGGCCGCTCGTGCGATGTCCGTCCAGTTGCAGCCGGGCCGCCGCACCCGTCAGCAGGGGGGCGCGCATCTCCGGGCAGGTTGCGTGCGCCCCGAGAGCGAGCCGGCGCGCGAGGTCCGGTGCGCCGGTGGCGCGCGCCCGCGGACATCGGTGCCCAGTGCCCAGTGCCCAGTGCCCAGTGCCCGGTGCGGCGAATCGAGCGTTCCGGCACGCGCCGCCGCCTCGGCACATCATCACCGCACCGCGCATGCACATCCCACCGACGAGGCGGGGTCCCACAGCGGAATCCCAGGTACATGCCTCACACTCGGGCCGACCGGCCCACGCGCCCGCACCGCGCCCCGGTCGCCCCGGCGCCGCCGGGCGGTTTCTCCTGTGGGGGGTGGCACCGCCCGGCGGTCTCTTCCGAGACCCTCGGAAGGGCCGACGCAGGTGCCGGACCTCACCGATCCCTCGACTCCCGTGTCTCGCACCGGAGTTCGACGTGTAGTCCGACACGCCGTGAGGTCATCGGCTCTGCGGGCCGATTTTCCGGATGCCCCGTTTTCATACGGCTCCTGAGGTGGACAATTAGGGGCATGAGCCAGCAGGGGGAGAGGCCCACCGGTCACGAGGACGACTGGTGGCGGCAGTTGTACGACGACACCAACGGGGACACGGGCCCCTCGGTCGCGGCCGATTCCCTCGACGACCGCTTCGCCTCGGCGGCGGACACGGTCGGGAAGCCGCCGACGACTCCGACGACACCGGCCGATCCGGCGAGCGGGCCGGGCGCGCCGGGGGTGCCGGGTGCGACCCATCCGGCGAGTGCGCCGGGTGCGGCGACTCCGGCGACTTCGGCGACTTCGGCGAGCGCGCCGAGGGCGTCGGGTCCCCCGGGGACCTGGGGGGCCGTACCCGGTACGTCGGGTGCCTGGGCAGCCGTGCCGGGTGCCTCGCCCGCGAGGGGCGCGTCGCGCGGCGGGTCCGACAGGAGGCCGGG
>NZ_LRTR01000690.1 GCF_001550375.1 Streptomyces europaeiscabiei
TGCTGGCGGTCAACGCGGGCAGCAACACGGTGACCTCGTTCCGCGTCGAAGGACGCAAGCTGACAGACCGGAAAGTCGTCGGTTCCGGTGGGGAGTTCCCCGCCGGCGTCGCGGTGTACGGCAACGTCGCGTACGTCATGAACGCCGGCGGCGAGGGGAGCATCCAGGGCTTCAAGATCACCGGCAGGGGGCTCAAGCCGCTTGCCGGGTCACATCGTTCCCTGGGCCTGGACAACGAGGACATCCCTCTCTTCTCCAGCTCGCCAGGCGAGGTCGAGTTCACTCCGGACGGCCGCAACCTGGTCGTCACCACGAAGTCCAACAACACAGTCGAGGTCTTCCCCATGCGGCGGAACGGCCTGCCGGCCGTGGCCGAGCCGGTCGTCAACGATTCGGCGGGAGGCGTGCCCTTCGCCATCAGCTTCGACAGGACGGGGAAGCGGATGCTGGTTGCCGAGGCCGAGAAGTCCACGGTCACCACGTACAAGGTGAGGCGTGACGGAAGGCTGAAGGTCGTTCAGGAGCCGCTGGCCAACGGACAGGAGACCCTGTGCTGGCTGGAGCGCGCCGGTGACTACTTCTACGGCGGCAACACCGGGAACTCCGTCGTCACCGGCTACCGCCTGGACAAGGGCGGCCGGCTCTCCCTGACCAACGAGGTGGGCATCGCGACCCCGCCCTCGGCCAACTCGCAGGGTGTGATCGATCTCGCCGTGACGGAGGACGAGAAGTTCGTCTACGTCCAGAACGCGGTCTCCGGCACCGTCGACGGCTTCCGTGT
>NZ_LRTR01000691.1 GCF_001550375.1 Streptomyces europaeiscabiei
GCTGCGCGAGGCCCTGGCCCGGGTGGGGCTGGCCGAGCGGGCCGGACACCGGCCGGCCCAGCTGTCCGGCGGGCAGCAGCAGCGGGTCGCCCTGGCCCGGGCCCTGATCACCCGCCCGGCGGTCCTCTTCGGCGACGAGCCGACCGGGGCGCTCGACACCACGACCAGCCGTGACGTGCTCTGCCTGCTGCGGGAGTTGGTGGACCGGGAGGGCCAGACCACGGTCATGGTCACGCACGATCCGGTGGCCGCGTCGTACGCGGACCGGGTGGTGTTCCTGGTCGACGGGCGGGTGAGCGGGGAGTTGGTCCGGCCGTCGGTGGAGGGCGTGGCGGCGCGTATGGCCGGGTTGGAACGGGCGGCTGGAACGGCCGGTGTTCCCGGTACTCCCGGTACTCCCGGTACTCCCGGTACTCCCGGTACTCCCGGTACTCCCGGTACTCCCGGTACTCCCGGTACTCCCGGTACTCCCGGTACTCCCGGTACTCCCGGTACTCCCGGTACTCCCGGTACTCCCGGCAGCGGGGTCGTCGGGGGTGTGACGTGCTGACGCTGTCGTCGTTGCGTACGCGGTGGGCGGCGCTGATCGGGTCGTTCGTCGCGGTGGCGCTGGGGGTCGGGGTGATGACCGCCATGGGGCTGGGGCTCGCGGCGACGCTCGACCCGCCCGCGCGTACGCCGGAGCGTTTCGGCTCCTCCCCCGTCGTCGTGGCGGGCGTGGACAGGCTGACGGTCGAGGTGCGGCGGGGGCCGGGGACGGCCCGGGTGTCGCAGAAGCTGGCGGATCCACACCCTGTGGACGAACGGCTGCTCGCGGAGCTGCGTGCGCTGGGGCCGGTGACGACGGACGGGGCGGGCGGGGGCCCGGCCGGACCGGACGCGGTCGGGGTGGACGCGGCCGTCGCCGACGTACGGGCGGTGGTCGGGGATCGGGCGCGGGTGCTGACGGGTGACGCGCGGCGGCAGGTGGATCCGTCGTACGAGCGGGACGCGGAGGCGCTGGTCGCCGTGAACTCGCTGCTGGGGACGGCGGGCGGGGTCACCACCTTCGTGTCGGTGTTCGTGACGGCGTCGACGTTCGCCTTCGTGGTGGCCCTGCGCAGGCGGGAGTTCGGGCTGTTGCGGATGGCGGGCGCGACACCGGGTCAGGTACGGCGGCTGCTGCTCGGGGAGGCCTTGGCGGTCGGGGTCGTGGCGTCCGGTGCCGGGTGTGCGCTGGGGGCGTGGGGAGCGCCTGTGCTGGTACGGGAGTTGGTGGACGGCGGGATCGCGCCGACGTGGTTCGCGGTGCCGGGTGCGGTGGTGTGGCCGTACCACGTGGCCTTCTGGACGGGGGTGTCGGTGGCGCTCGCCGGGGCCTGGGTGGCCGCGCGACGGGCCGGGCGGATCGGGCCCGTGGAGGCGTTGCGGGAGGCGTCCGTGGACACGGGGGTGCTGCCGCTGTCGCGCCGGGTGATCGGTTCCGCTCTGCTGGCGGCTGGACTGGGGCTGCTGGCCTGGAAGTTGGGGACCGACCCCGCCGGACTGCTGAAGCGGAAGACGTACACCACCCAGCCGATGCTGCTGATCACGGCGGCGGCCGCGCTCGCACCGCTGCTCGTCCGGCCGGTCGTACGGCTGGTGGGGGCGGGGCTGCCCGGGGCCGCCGGGCTGCTGATCCGGGAGAACGCGGCCACGTCGGTGCGCAATCGCCCGGACACCGTCTCTCCGCCCATACGGCGGATGCGTCCCCCGTGCAATCGGTGTATGCGGACCGAAC
>NZ_LRTR01000692.1 GCF_001550375.1 Streptomyces europaeiscabiei
CAGGGCAGGCCGGATCACGTGGTGATGGCAGACCCGGAAGGTAACGAGTTTTGCCTGGTCTGACGGGGTCGGTCAGGCCAACTGGCCGCGCGCAGCGTGTCGCGTCCCTTCCTATGCGGCAGCCCTTGCCGGCGGAGCTGGCTCGTAGCGCCGTCCGTCGCGCAGAAGGGCCCAGAGGACGTTGACGCGGCGGCGAGCGAGAGCCAGGACGGCCTGGGTATGACGCTTGCCCTCGGCACGTTTGCGATCGTAGAAGCGCCGGGATTCCTCGCAGTGGCGGATGCTGAACAACGCCGAGGTGTAGGAGACGCGTTGGAGGCGGCGGTTGTATCGCTGCGGGCGGCGCAGGTTCCCGCTCAGCTTCCCGGAATCGCGGGGCACCGGGGCGACGCCGCCGAAGCCGGCGAGGCGGTCGGCGGTGCCGAAGACCGTCATGTCGCCGCCGGTGGCTGCCAGGAACTCGGCGCCGAGGATGACGCCCAGGCTCGGGCATGCTGGTGATCACCTCGAAGGTGTGGTGGTCGCGAAACCGGGCCTCGATGGCCTTGTCGAGCTCGGCGACCTGCTGGTTGAGGCTCATCACTTCCTTGGCCAGCGTGTGTACCAACGTGGCGGCCAGCTTCTCGCCGGGCAGGCTCGTGTGCTGCCGTTCGGCGGCCTGGACAGCGGTTTCGGCGAGCCGGTCGGGGCGGACGACGTGGCGGTTGCGCAGCCAGGTCTCCAGCCGCTTGACGCCGATCCGGCGAATAGCCGCGGGGGTCTGATAGCCGGTCAGCAGGGTGAGCGGGCCGGTGTTGGTGAGGTCCAGGGCCCGCTCCAGGCCGGGGAAGATGCCAGTGAACTGGGCACGGAGGCGGTTGACGGTGCGGGTGCGGTCGGCGACCAGGTCCATGCGGCGGCCGGTGAGGATCTTGAGATCGATGACGGTGTCGTCGCCGGCCCGCAGCGGATGCAGATCGCGGCGGACGCGGACCTGGTCGGCGATGACGGCGGCGTCCTTCGCGTCGGTCTTGCCCTCGCCGCGGTAGCTCTCGGAAGCGCGGTGGATGGCCCGGCCGGAGATGTAGTGGACCGGCTGGTCGCGGTTGACCAGGAGCGCGATGGCCAGGGCGGCTCCGCCGTCGGCCAGGTCGATGCCCCAGGTCACCTCGTCCCCCAGGGCCAGGATGTCGGCGAGGAGTTCGAGCAGTTCGGGTTCGTCGTTGGCGACGCGTCGCGACAGCAGGCGGCGGCCGCTCTCGTCGATCGCGACGCAGTGATGGTGGGCTTTGCCTGCGTCGATGCCAGCCCAGATCGCGGCCATGTGGTGCCTCCGTGCGGTGGTGTTGCTGGTGCCTCCCACGGACGACCTCGCTGTCGATTCCCTACGTAGCGATCATTCGCAATTCCTAATTGGCAGCCGAGTCGTCGTGGGGCGTCGGGCGGCCAATCGATGGAAGCCACAAGTGGCAGAAGTTTGAAAGCCACACCCGACGCCCCTGGGTGGATGAACCATACGAAGGGCTCACCACGTCCCGCAGAACAACGTAGGGAAGTCTGAGTGATGAAGGTGACAGCACGGCGGCGATGGTCTGTTTGCGTCAATGACTCCAGTAGTCGCGGTGTGGTAGTTCGACCCACACGTCTGGAGGTCCGACCACGGCGCGCCTGTCGGTCAGACGCAGTCCTGCAAAGGCGCAGGAGTAGGCCACCGCGCTGTGCTGGTAGAGGTACGAAGCCAGCACTTCGTCGCAGGTGTCGTTCTCGTCCGGCCCCCCACCCGGGTGCAGGTCCGAGCCCTCAACGGTTCCATGCCGGACGATGCTGCCCTGGTTGCCGCTCTTGGGATTGGCGTACAGGCCGTAGCAGACCGTGCCGGCGGACAACCTGGCCAGCACGCCCGGCATGCTCGGCGCGTATCCCCAGGGCTGCGTGACCACGCAGCCACCCGGCACCGACGTCACGCCGATGAACTGCAAGCTCTCGTCCATGTCGTACTCGTACGGATCTTCCAGCAGCTCATCGATGACTTCGTCCTCCACCGGCGTCGCCTGAAGACGGCGCACCGCCTCGGCCGCATCGATGCCGGAGACACAGGCCAGCCCCGTACCGTCATAGTGGAATGTGCCCAGTGCCGTGGTGAGCCGATGGGCCTCCTGCGCTGCCGCACGCTCCGTGTCGGTCAGGCCTACTCCTTCGGGTACCGAGAACAGGCCCGGCGTCGGTCCAGCCAGGCTCAGCCGCCCCGGTGACCAGCCGCCGATCGACAGCCGCCAAGGATCGGCCCCGGCAGCGGCGAGGGCTCGTGCGTTCTCCGGCTTCCTGGACACGACGGCCTCCCACAGCGCCGTCACCCCGCCCTCCAGCGCGTCCACATCCGCGGCTCGACCAGCCAACTCAGCGACGACCTCCGAGGACCCGAACACCGCTGCGCGATGCAGAGGTCGGCCCCCGCGCCATCTTTCCGGATCGGCGCCTTCACCGAGACGCCGACGAACGTCGTCGACATCCGTCCAGTCCCAGCCCATGCCGGCCCAGCCGTCACTATCCGCTGTCACCAAACCCCTCCAACGTGGCGCATGCATTCCCGCTACACGCTCGCACACAGGTCCGACACTGAGGCCGACCAGCGCAGTCAACCGCCGAAGTGCTTGCCGTGCCCCGGCGATGACACCGCGGTCCTGCGCCGCCGCCTGCCGCTCCTGTCCGTACGTCTGTGGTGGCACGCCTACCGGAAAGCGTCCCCTCGGTGCCGGCGGCGCGTGCAGAGTCGCGGGCGGCAGTCGGCCCAGGCCCGGGGAGCAGTACGGGCCGTATGAAGAGCGCCCGGGTGCCGAGGAGCAGGCCGCCCCGCGGGGAAGGGGGCGGGCTCGGTCACGGTCGTCGTAGCGGTCCGTGCGGTGGAAGGTGGCCCGGTGAGGGACGAGGGCCCGCCTCCAGCCGAACCAGGATGCGCTCGTAAAGAGCGGGACGGGTCTGTTGTTGGTGCCCTCCACCAACAACAGACCGGGTAACCGAAGCTCCTGCGTTCCGGTCGCTCGGTTTCCATCGTGGCCTTACCCCGAGCGGTCAGGACTCGATCACCCCTTACGGTTGATGCATCAACTTATTCGGGATAACATTGTTGATGCATCAACAAGGGGTCATTTCCGAAGGGACAGCTGTCATGAGCAACGAGAAGGTCATCGCAGTCGCCGGAGCAACGGGGGCGCAGGGCGGCGGTGCCGCACGAGCGATCCTGGCCGATCCGGCGTCGGGCTTCACGGTCCGCGCGCTCACCCGGAATCCCGACTCGCCCGCGGCGAGGGAGCTCGCGGCGCTCGGGGCCGAGGTCGTGCAGGCGGACTTCGACGACGAGCCGACGGTGCATAAGGCGTTCGAGGGTGCCTACGGCGCCTTCCTTGTCACCAACTTCTGGGCGCATGGTTCGGCGGCGAAGGAGATGGAGGAGATCCAGGCCCTGGCCCGGGCCGCCGAGGCCACGGGGCTGCGTCACGTGGTCTGGTCGACGCTGGAGGACACCCGCGAGCTGCTGCCGCTGGGGGACGGCCGTATGCCGGTCCTGCAGGAGAAGTACAACGTGCCGCACTTCGATATCAAGGGTGAGGGCAACGAGCTGTTCAGGCAGGCCGGGGTGCCGACCACCTTCCTCAACACGACCTTCTACTTCCAGGGCTTCCTGCAGGGCCTCGGCCCCCAGCGCAACGAGGACGGCGTACTGACGCTGAACCTGCCGCTGGAGGACGGCAAGCTTCTGGCCGGAGTTGACGTGGCGGACATCGGCCGGACGGCCTTCGCCCTCCTCAAGGGCGGCGAGCAGTACATCGGCCAGACCATCAGTCTGGCCGGCGACCACCTGACCGGTGCGCAGTACGCGGAGAAGCTGGCGGCGGCGCTGGGTGAGCCGGTGCGCTTTCAGTCCGTGCCCTACGACGTCTTCCGGACCCTCGAGATCCCGTTGGCCGAAGAGCTCGGCAACATGTTCCAGTACTACGGCGACTTCGACCAGGAGTTCACCGGCGCCCGCGACCTGGACCGGCTGCGGGAGATCAACCCGGCGCTCAAGAACTTCGACACCTGGCTGGCCGAGAACGCCTCGAGGTTCGAGGTGAAGTGAATGGGTGCAACCACCACTGCGAGCGGGCAGCTGGGCGGCAAGGCCGCCCTGTGACGGGCGCGAGCCGCGGCATCGGCGTGCCCATCGCCCGTCGCGTCCCCGGGAGGGCGCGGCTGTGGCGATCACGTTCAACTCGTCTCCGGGCCACGCCGACAAGGTCGTCGAGAGCGTCACGTCCGAAGGCGGCAAGGCTGTGGGCATCGCGGCCGACGCGAGGGGCGCGGAAGCGGTCCGTGCGGCGGTCAACGGCACCGGTGGAGGCCTTCGGCCGTCTGGACATCCTGGTGAACAACGCCGGGACGGTCCCTACGGACCGATCGATCAGCTCACCGTCGACGACTTCGACCGGTCCGTCCCGGTGAACATACGCTCGGTGTTCGTGGCCGCACAGGAGGCGCTGCGGCAGATGGGACGGCGGCCGGATCACCTCGATCGGCAGCGTCTTCGCTGAGCGGATGCCGTTTCCGAACGGCACGCCATGCTCCCTCACCAAGGCGGTCATCGGCGGTTTCACCCGGGCGCCGGTCTGGGAGCTGGGGCCGAGGGCGATCACGGTGAACAACGTCCAGCCCAAGCCCGATCGACACCGACAGCAACCCAGCTGACGGTGGCCTCGCCCCGGGGTCTTTCTCGGCTCGCTCGCCGGAGCCGTCTCTCCGGTGCGGACGTTCACACCGCTGCTCGGCGCCGAGATCATCGTCGAACCGCGTATGACGGTCGCCCTCTCCGTGGACACCGAATTCGAGCACGGCGTTCTCGTGGACAGCGGGGACGTCCGCGTTGCCGACACCTTGCTGCACCGGGCGGAGCTCGGCTATGTCCCGCCGGGTGCCGACGCGTTGACGCTGACGAACGAGTCGGACGGCCCGGCGCGGGTGATTCTGCTCGGCGGCACCCCGTTCGACGAGGAGATCGTCATGTGGTGGAACTTCATCGGCCGCACCCACGACGACATCGTCAAGGCCCGCGAGGACTGGGAGGCCTCATCCGACCGCTTCGGCACGGTCGAGGCGTTTCCCGGGGCCCGGCTTCCCGCGCCCACCCTGCCCAACGCCACCATCAGGCCGCGCCGTAACCCTCCGCTTCGCTGACCTCACTCAGAAAGGCCCCCCGATGAGCCAGCCTTCTACCGCCCCGGTCGTCGAACGGCTGGACGCGCACCACCCGTACGAGATCGTGGTCGACGGCCAGCGCGCCGGCGTGACGTAGTACCGCGACCGCGGTGACCAACGCGCCTTCTTCCATACGGAGGTCGGAGACGCCATGAGCATCGCGCGCAGCTCCTCGGCGTCGACGTTGGCGCCGAACGGCTCCGTGCCCGGCTCCAGCCGTACTCCCGAGGCCAGGGGGCCGCGACGACGGGGCCGAAGCCGAGGTCGGCGACGAGGTGAGACGCTGGTCCTGGCTGTGGCTGTGGCTGCGGTAGGGGGCGGCGTCGCACCCGAGGTCGCGGAGGCCGAGTGCGCGCGTCCGCCGGAATCCACGGCCGCAAGGCCATCGCCATCGCCGGTGACGACCCCGAGCTGGCCTTCGTGTAACTGGGTGACCCGTCAACTCCTTTACACTCGCTTGTATGGATGAAGAGGTGCGGTGGTTGACGGCGGAGGAGCAGCGCGCCTGGCGGAGCTTTGTACGGTTGCATGAGCGGCTGGGCGGTCGCCTGTCGCGCATGTTGCAGAGTGAGTCGAAGCTCTCGTCCGCGGATTTCGGCGTGCTGGTCAATCTGACGGATGTGCCGGACGGTCGGCAGCGTTACCAGGATCTGGCCGGGGCCCTCGAGTGGGAGAAGAGCCGCATGTCCCACCACATCGCTCGGATGGCAGGAAGAGGGCTGGTGATCCGCGAGGAGTGCCCCGAGGACGCGCGGGGAGCGTTCGTGGTGATCACGGACGCCGGGCGGGTGGCGATCGAGGCGGCGGCTCCGCTGCATGTGGAGGCGGTACGCGAGTTGTTCCTGGACCATGTCACCCCCGCGGAGCTACGGACTCTGGCCGACATCTCCGACCGGGTGGTGGCGAAGCTGGACGAGGACCCCGCCTGATCGGCCGATCGCAGGGCTACCCGGCAGCGAAGGTGTCCTGAGGTTGTCCTGGGCCTCGAAGCCAAGGGCCGTTTCCGGACAGGCGGGGACTGGATCGTCAACGGGTGCTGTTCCGAGGAAAGATCGTGATCGACCAGTCAGGCTGTGTTCCTGCTGGCCGGGCGTGGGGTGGGGCCGCTCGTGCTCACGGGTGTCCTGGTCAACAACGCAGGTGTCCATCCCTTTCAGCCGTCGGCGCCATTACCTTCGAGCAGTGGCGCGTCGTGTTCGGCCTGAACGGCGATGGCATGTTCCACACGGCGAAGGCCTTCGTGCCGGGCATGGGCGAGCGGGGCTGGGGCCGGATCGTCAACACGACGCCGAACTCCGTCTCTCTGGTCGCTCCCCGTTACAGGCACTGCGTGGCGGGCAAGATGGCCGTGATCGGCCTCCCCCCGGGCACTGGCCACCGAGCTGGCAGGCCGCCACCGATCCTGGCCGGCAGGCCGACTGTCGCCGCTGGCGGCCTCCGGTCGAACGCGCCGTCGTTCGGCTCGTCCAGCACAGCAACCGGCGTCCGCGCTACCGCGGCACCATCAAGAACGACACCTGGCTCCACACCCGAACCGCCGCCCCTCACCCTCCGCCGACTGATCAACCTCGGGCTCACCCTCACCCGTGCCACCTGGCACATCGCACCAGCCGATGCATGACCGGAGGGGCTGTCCGGTCTGACGGCCGGACAGCCCCTCACTGAGATCGTCATCGACCTTCTAGCGGTCAAGCCAGCGTTGCAGCGCCTCGAGCACGTTCATGGGATGTGTGCTGAAGCTCAACCGGATGTCCGGCTGGAGCTCGATGAGCACGTTGACGATCCGTTCGAACAGGACGGTGTACTCCGGGACATTCTTGATGCCGCCGCCGATGAGCACCACCCCGAACGAGCGCCCGTCGAACAGCCGGCGCAGCTCGGCCTCAGCCTCGTCGGGGTCCAGGCTGACTTCGCCCGCCTCGCCGTCGATGCCGGTGGCCTGGAGCGCCGCCCAGCTGCGCTTCCTCATGGCGACCAGTTCCTCGAGCGTCGCAACCCCCGGCGGAAAATCGTCCGTCGAAAGCGCATCGGAGCGGATGCCGAGGGCCAGCACGCGTTGATTGACTGGAGGCTTCACTTGAGAGTTCTTGTGGGACATGGGGTCGCTCCTCCACGGAAAGCCCCCTCTGACGGCGCACTCACGGCTCCTCAGTTCTGCGGGGGGAAAATCAAGAGAAAGATGACACGTCCACTGTTGACGTGTCAAGTTCTTTGCGCTCGCTTGCGCTGTTCACCAGATGCGACGACAGCGTGATGCCGCAAGGGGCGGAACACGCGCGGTCTTGTGAGTGCTTGCGAGCACGCTATGGCGCGATACAGGCCGCCGGACGCGGCGCGCAGGCCTGCGTGGCCTGCGACTGGACATCGTCAAACTGCCCCCGACTGCCGCGCGCTGGTGGCTGACTCGGTTGTCGGAGCGGGATCGGTCACCGGCCGCTCCCTGCGCGGCGAGTACAACTTCCCGGTCACAACACCTGCGGCGACACCGCTGCCGTGATCGCGGCCCTGCAAACGTGGTGGCCCGGAGCGCCGTCGACTGCCCCCTCAGCTCGCGACAGGGGTCCAGCCGCCGCGCGCGTACCAGTACTGGGGCAGGCCCTCGGTGCCGCTGGTGCGGAACGGGATGCCGTGGTCGTCGATGCGCTCGGTGCCGGTCCGGCCCTGCGAGGACCAGTCGAGCTCCAGATACCAGCGGCAGTCGCAGCCGACGGTCCGGGCGTCGACCATCAGCACCTCGGGATCCTTCGCGGACACCCGGTAGGGCATGCGCACCGCCGGGGCGCTCGCTGAGTCCTCACCGCCCTGGACCGTGCGGGCGATGGGTCGGTCCATGTCCAGATCCACGGCGAACGAACGAGGGTCCAGGTCGCCGCCGCAGCCCTGGCCCGTGAGATAGACAGTGCCCTTCACCGGGGCGGCCCGTCCCACGACGCGGACCCGCAGCGCCTCCAGTACGACGACCGCGTCCGTCCGCCCCTGCACGGAGATGTCCACGAGTGTCTGGCCGCCGTGTACCGCGCCCTGTGCACGCGCCCACGGTGTGGCGTCCTGCGGGGCCGGGGGAGGCGGCACCTGCTGGGGTGCCTTGTCGATGATGTAGTCGTGATCGCAACCGGACGCCCAGAGCTGGGAGTTCACGGTCCAGGTGAGGGGCGGGACGGCGGGAACGGCCTTGGCTGAGGGGCTTGTGGCGGGGCTCATGGACGGGCTCGACGAGGGGTCGCCCACGGCGGATGCCTTCGGCGACTCCGTACCGGGCGACCGGCCGCGCGTGGTGGAGGCGGGTGCGGACGGTGTCGGGGAGCCGTGCCGTGTGCCTGCGGTCGTCGTGCCGGACGCCCGGTCGTCGGCGGTGGCCGAGGAGTGCCCGGACGGCAGGGCGGACAGGCTGCCCAGGGTGGCGATCAGTGCGGTCACGACAGCCGAGGTGACCGCGACGCGGTGTCTGTACCAGGGCTTTCGCAATGCGGGGCGCGACGCTGCGTCGTGCTCGCGCGACAAGCCGGGGAGGCTCTCCGAGGGGGTCTCCCGGGGACCGGGCAGGGGGCCGGGCGCGGCGGCGGGCACGGAGTCGACCGCCGCCGCGGAAGCGGAGTCGGCGGCTTCCGGGGGCACGAGTTCGGCCGCCCCGTCGGCCAGGGGGCCCTCGCTGCCCGCCGAGGGGGCTCCTGCGGCTTCCGGCGCGGACCCGGACGTCGTCCGGGACCGTTGTCGTGCCGCCACTGCCAGGACCCACCGCCGGTGCAGCTCGATCCGTTCGGCCCGACTGGCCTGGCACATCGCGGCGAACCGTTCCACGGGTGCGAAGCCGAGCGGCACGGCGTCCCCCGCGCAGTACCGATGCAGCGTGGAGGCGTTCATGTTCAGGTGCTGCGCGAGTGCCGCGTAACTGCGGTCCGTGCGGGCCTTCAGACGCCGCAGCAGCGCCGCGAACTCCTCCACCTCGTCCTGGGACGACACCAATACCCCCTGCCTCGCACCCCAGAACGGCATCCCGGGAACTCCGTAGAGGGAGAGGCCAGATGGCCTGGGATGGTTCCACCGCCTCGGGTGGGGCGGTGCCCGCTGCGCCTGCGGCGCGGGGCCACCGATGCCCGGCCGAGGAGCCGAGGACCTGCCACCAAGGAATCCTGTCCGCGACCCGAGGGCGTCGGAGGCACCGCCTGCGTCACGTTGAGTGCCCTATTCCGGTAACGCGGCTTCCGCCCAGGTCAGGTCGGCGGAGTCCTCCAAAGTGTGCGGCGTGCCCATCAGCGCTGTGCGGAGCGCTGCGGCGCGGTGGGAGTCGCCCGGTATGGTGACCAGGCTGAGGGTCGGGCCCACCGGTCCGTCCTGTACGCCGAATGTCAGCTCGTCCGGGGCTTCCTGGTCGGTCAGGGCGGCCGTGAGTACGGCGCGCAGCAGGGCCGTCCGTGCGGGGCTGTCGGCTGGTGGGGCGGCGTCGTCGGCCTGGGCGTGGATCGTCACTTCACAGCCTGCTTCCCGGGTACGGCCGACCAGGTCACGCAGGGGGCCGTCGAGGACGCCCGGCAGATGCAGTTCGTCACGGATGGACTGGGCCAGCCGGTTCGCCCGGGCTCGGACAACGACCGGGCCGGGCCCGTCGTCGCCGCGGTCCGCGGCGATCGCGTGGAGGAAGGGCACGATCTGCGTGTCGATCTCCCGCAGCCGACGGTGGTGCTGTTCGGCTCTCGCGCGTGCGGCGGACTCGGTGGCGATGACGACCATGCGGTGCTCGTGGGCATCCAGTACTGCCCCGCCCAGAGTGACCAGCGTGCGCCGGATGACCATGCCCATCACCACCCCCGTCGCCGGAGCGAGCAGCGCGGGAAACGTCATGGCGACCGTGCTCGCCGCCGAACCGGCGCCCGGGGGGTCCATGGCGGTCAGCACGGCGATGCCCACCTCCTCGCACACCAGCGCGAGAACCGTCTGGCGGACCGGACGAACGATGACGAGCAGGGTCAGCAGCGGGGTCACCGCGCCGATCGGCCACGAACGGTAGTCCGTGACGGCCTGCGGTGGGATCACCAGCAGGCAACTCACCGCACCCGTGACCGCAACCACCAGCAGTGGAACGGCCACCCGCGCCCTGATGCGGCGGTGAGCCCGGGTCAGCACTACGCAGGTGGCCCCCGCCAGCACCAGGTACCAGACGAGGTGTCCGAGCAACGCCGGCGTCCCCACCGTCTGGATCACCGCGACCACGGCCATGACCACCAAGTACGGCAGGCATACCGCCGCCAGCGCGCCGCGCACGTCGCCCACGGCGGCACGCAGCGTCTCCCGCTGTCCGCGCGGGCGCCCCGGCGCACCGTCGTGC
>NZ_LRTR01000693.1 GCF_001550375.1 Streptomyces europaeiscabiei
AAACACCACGAACGCATCCAGATCCCAGCCCCGCGTCAACTCGTCCAGATACACCGCACCCCACCCCTTCGCCCCCAACACGCGATCCATGTCGTCGGGGGTCGTGGTGTCGATCGGGTCGACGTCGAGGATGCCGGCCGCGTGCGCGATCCCGTCGACAGGGTGTGCGTCGAGCAGTGCGGCGACCTGGAGCCTGTCGGCGACGTCGCACGCGACGACCTCCACCCGCTCCGCGCCCGCCGCCCGTAGCCGGGCGACCGTGTCGGCCACGCCGGGGGCATCCGGGCCGCTCCGGCTCGTCAGCACGAGCTGCGTGGTCCCGCGCCCGGCGAACCATTCGGCGACACGTACCCCGAGCGCACCGGTGCCACCGGTGACCAGGAGCCGCTGCGGGATCCTGTGGTCCGCGTCCCGGGTGGCGGTCGGAGCCGAGGCGGGCAACGGGGCCGGGCGGAGACGGCGGGCGTATGTCGCCGCACCGCGCACGGACACCTGGTCCTCGCGCGCGTGGGACAACACCGAAGCCAGGGAGCCGAGTTCATCGCGAGCCGGATGCGGCGGCACATCGACCAGACCGCCCCAGCGGTCGGGGCACTCCAGCGCCGCCACCCGGCCGAACCCCCAGACGGCGGCCTGCGCCGGTTCGTCGGGCGCGCGGCCGGGCCCGAACCCCGCATGCGTGACGACCCACAGCGGTGCGGCTGCCCCGGCGTCGCCGAGCGCCTGAACCAGCGCCATCACGTTCTCCACGGCGCGGCCGGCCTCCGACGCGGGCCGGCCGTCCCCGGGCGAGGGCAGGGACAGGCAGGAGAGCACGCCGGCCGGCTCCTCACCTTCGACGGCCTGCTCCAGGAGACGGGCGAGCCCCTTGCGGTCCAAGGCGTCGCAGGTCAGCCGCTCCAGCCCCGGAATGAACTGTTCAAGCCCCGCGAGCGGCACGTCATCGGGCGTCTGTAGGAGCAACCACCGTCCGGTGACGGGCTTCTCGTCCGGCACAACCACTGGTTCCCAGTCGACGCGATAACACCAGCCCTCGACCTCGGCGCGTTCCAGCTGCTCACGGCGCAATGCCGTCAGCGCGGGAAGAACGGCGTTCATCGCCTCCTGCGAGACCCCGAGCGTGTCCGCCAGCTCCGGCGCTCCCTCCTCGACGACCGCCCAGAAGGAGACATCGGCCTGGGAGAGCGACGGGTACGTGGGCGCCGCGCCCTGCGCGGTGACAGTTGGCCAGTAGCGTTGGCGTTGGAACGGGTAGGTGGGCAGGTCCACTGCCGGGGCACCGTCGCCGCTGCCGAGCAGGACACTCCAGTCGACCTCTCCACCGTCGACGTGGAAACGGGCCATCGCCCGCAGCACGGCCATGTGCTCGGAGACATCCTTGCGGAGCAGCGGGACGAAGAGCGCGTCGTCGACGTCACCGAGCACGGTTCGCGCGAGGGCGGTGAGGGTGCCGTCGGGGCCGATCTCCAGGAAACGGGTCACACCCTCGGCCGCCAGAGCACTCACACCATCGGCGAAGCGGACCGCCTGACGGACATGCCGTACCCAGTACTCGGCCGACGTCAGGTCACCGTCGGTGGCGAGACGTCCGGTCACGTTCGACACCACGGGAAGGGCAGGGGTTCCGTAGGTGATCCGCTCCGCCACCTCACGGAACGCGTCGAGCATCGGCTCCATCAACGGGGAATGGAAGGCGTGCGAGACCCGCAGACGGGACGTCCGCCGCCCCCGCGCCTTCAGCTTCTCGGCGACCTCCGTGACAGCCGCCTCGACACCGGCGATCACCACCGACCGCGGCCCGTTCACCGCCGCGACCGACACCAACGACGCGTCCAGCAACGGGACAACCTCGTCCTCGGCCGCCTCCACCGCCACCATCGCCCCGCCCGACGGCAACTCCTGCATCAACCGGCCACGCGCGGTGACCAAGGCGCACGCATCCTCCAGCGACAACACCCCCGCCACATGCGCGGCAGCAATCTCACCGACCGAATGACCGATGACAAAGTCCGGACGCACCCCCAACGACTCCACCAACCGGAACAGAGCCACCTCCACCGCGAACAACGCCGGCTGCGTCCACTCCGTACGACCCAACGACCCCGCGTCATCACCGAACACCACATCCCGCAACCCGGAGCCGACATACGCACACACCGCATCGAAAGCATCCGCGAAGACAGGAAACGCGTCATACAACTCCCGACCCATCCCCGGACGCTGCGCCCCCTGACCCGAGAACAAGAACGCCGTCCGGCCACCCTCCCGGGTAACGCCCGTGACCGTGCGCAAGCCGGTCTCGCCAAGGTGCAGGGCTTGCAGTTCCTCGACGAACTCCTCCTGTGTGGCAGCGAGTACGACGGCTCGCTGCTCGAACGAGGTACGGGTGGACGCGAGTGCTCGGGCCAGTCCCACAGAAGCAGAGTCGTGGCGCTTCCTGACTACGGTGAGCAGCCGTCCAGCCTGAGCCCGCTGGGCCTCGGCGCTCCGGGCGCTCACAAGCCAGGGCAGCACGGCTCCGTCACCTGTCCCGGACTCTTCAGGAGCCGGATCCGCAGGCGCCTCTTCGAGGATGACGTGGGCGTTGGTGCCGCTCAGACCGAACGACGACACACCCGCACGACGCGCACGCTCCACCGACTCCGGCCACTGACGCGCCTGAGTCAGCAGCTCCACTCCGCCTGAAGACCAGTCGACATGCGACGACGGCTCATCCGCATGCAACGTCGCCGGCAGCACACCGTGCCGCAGCGCCTCAACCATCTTGATCACACCGGCCACACCCGCGGCCGCCTGCGTGTGACCCACATTCGACTTCACC
>NZ_LRTR01000694.1 GCF_001550375.1 Streptomyces europaeiscabiei
GCCGCTGGGCGCCACGCCCGTCGACGTGACCGGCCTGTACGAGCGCATCGCCGAGGGCGGCTTCGCCTACGGCCCGGCCTTCCGCGGCCTGCGCGCGGCCTGGCGCGACGGCGACACCGTCTACGCGGAGATCGCCCCCGAGGACGGCGAACACCTCCAGGGCACCGACCGCTTCCGCGTGCACCCCGCCCTGCTGGACGCGGCCCTGCACACGGTGGCTCTCGCCGCCGCCGACGACACCGGCACGGTCGTCCCGTTCACCTTCTCGGACGTCACCGTGCACAGCGCCGGATCCACCGCCCTGCGTGTCCGTCTCGTCCCGGCAGCCGAGGAGCACACCTACCGGGTGACCCTCCTCGACGGAGCCGGAATCCCGGTCGCCGACATCGACACCCTCGCCCTGCGCCCCGTCGACACCAGCACGCTGCCGACCGCCCCCGGCCGTGGGGCACTGCACCGGATCCGCTGGACACCCGTCGCCCTCGGCGCTCCCCCCGCCGGACCACGCCACCTCGTCGGCAGCGCCGTCGCGCCCGCCGCACCGCCACTCGCGGACGCCGTCCACCACGCCGACGCCGCCGCGCTCCTGACAGCCGTGGCCGACACGGCCGTACCCGCGACCGTCCTCGCCGCGCTGCCCGACACCGGCGAGGACACCGATCTCACCGTCGCCGCCCGGCACACCTCCCACCACGCCCTCGGCCTGGTCACGGACTGGCTCGCCCACGACGGCCTCGCCGGCTCCCGGCTGGTGGTGCTCACCCGGCACGCCGTCAGCACCTCACCCGACGACGCGCCGCGCACCGACCCCGCCCAGGCGGCCGTCTGGGGCCTGATCCGCGCGGCACGCGCCGAGAACCCCGGCCGCTTCGCCCTCGTCGACCACGACGGCAGCGCGGCCTCGCTCGCCCTGCTGCCCGCCGTACTGGCCCTGGGCGACAGCGAGATCGCCCTGCGCGACGGCACCGCACTCACTTCCCGCCTCACCCGCACCGCCCCGGCGGACACACCCGTCGGCACCACGGCGGGCACACCCGGCGACGGCACCGTCCTGGTCACCGGGGCCGCTGGAGTCCTCGGCCGGCGGATCGCCCGCCACCTGGTCACCGTCCACGGCGTCCGTTCCCTGGTGCTGGCCGGACGACGCGGCGCCGCCGCCGACGGCATGACCGAACTCCACGAGGAACTCACCGGCCACGGCGCCCACGTGACCGTCGCGGCCTGTGATGTCGCCGACCGTGCCGCCCTGACCGCACTGCTCGAAGGCATCCCCGCCGACCGGCCGCTGACCGCGGTCGTCCACACAGCCGGCGTCCTGGACGACGGCATCGTGCAGTCCCTCACCCCCGAGCGCGTCGACACGGTACTGCGCGCCAAGGCCGACGCGACCGTGCTGCTGGAACAGCTCACCCGTGACACCGGCGCCGCACTCGTGCTGTTCTCCTCGCTCGCGGGGACACTCGGCGGCGTCGGCCAGGGCAACTACTCGGCGGCCAACGCCTTCCTCGACGCCTTCGCCGCCCGCTGCGCCGCGCACGGACGCCGCGTCCAGTCCCTCGCCTGGGGCCTGTGGGCCGAACGCAGCGGCATGACCGGCAAGCTCGGCGAGGCCGACCTGCGCCGCATCGCCCGCAGCGGACTGCGCCCCATGGACACCGCCGACGCGCTCGCCCTGCTCGACGCCGCACTGCGTTCCCCGGAGCCCTGGTACGCGCCAGCCGACCTCGACCCGGCCGCCCTGCGCGCCTCCGACGGGTCCGTGCCCGACCTGGTCCGCGACCTCGTCGGGGCCCGCACCGGACGCCCCGCCGCCCAGACGGCCGCCACACCCGCGGCGCCCGCCGAGGGTGAACTGCGCGCACGCCTCGGCGCACTCGCCCCGAACGCCCGGCACGACGCCGTCCTGGACGCCGTGCTCGCCCAGGCCGCCCTGGTCATCGGCCACGACAGCCCCGACTCCCTCGACCCCGAAGGAGGCTTCCTCGACAGCGGATTCAACTCGCTGACCGCCGTCGAGCTCCGCAACCGCATCGGCGCCCTCGCGGGCGTACGACTGCCCGCGACGCTCATGTTCGACCACCCCACGCCGCAGCGGCTCGCCGCGCATCTCCTGGAGCGCATCGCCCCCGCCGACCGGCCCGCCGCGTCCCCGGTGCTCGACCAGCTCGACGCCCTGGAGGCCCAGCTCAACGGATCAGCGGTGGACGCGGCTCTCCAGGACAGGCTCCGCAGCCGGCTGCACGGCCTGCTGGCCCGGCTGGACGGCGTCCCGGCGCCCACCGCGACCGCCGACACCGCGGGAACGCCGGCGGCAGGGGCGTCCGCCGACGAAGTCTCCGACGACGAGCTGCGCGCCTTCCTGGAGGGCGACCTCGACGAGGCCTGAACCGACAGGCCGGGCCGTCCGGGCCCTGACGCACCGTCAGGGCCCGGACGGCCACCACCTCCCACCCACCACCTCCCACCCACCCACCACCTGGATGGAACAGTGAAGGCTCTCGTGCTCGCGGGGGGATCCGGTACGCGACTGCGACCGATCACCCACACCTCCAGCAAACAGCTGGTCCCGGTCGCCAACAAACCGATCCTCTTCTACGGCCTCGAAGCCATCGCCGCCGCGGGCATCACCGACGTCGGCGTCATCGTCGGCAGCACCGCCCCGGAGATCCAGGCCGCCGTCGGCGACGGCTCCGCCTTCGGCCTGGACATCACCTACATCCAGCAGAGCGAACCTCTCGGGCTCGCCCACGCCGTCCTCGTCGCCGAACCTTTCCTCGGCGACGACGACTTCGTCATGTACCTCGGCGACAACTTCGTCCTCGACGGCATCAGCGACGTCGTCGACGAGTTCCGCAAGGACCCGCCCGACGCACAGGTCCTCCTCACCCGCGTCAGTGACCCGACGGCGTTCGGTGTCGCGGTCATCGACGACCAGGGCAACGTCGTCGACCTAGAGGAGAAGCCCCGCGAACCGCGCAGCGACCTCGCCGTCGCCGGCGTGTACCTCTTCACGACCGCCGTCCACGAGGCCGTCCGGGCCATCCGACCCTCCCCCCGGGGCGAACTCGAGATCACCGACGCCCTCCAGTGGATGATCGACCAGGGCATGACCGTGCGCTCCACGGTCATCACCGGCTACTGGAAGGACACCGGCAACGTCACCGACATGCTGGAGGTCAACCGCACCCTCCTGGAGCGCCTCCAGCCCCGCGTCGACGGCTTCGTGGACGCGGAGAGCGAGATCATCGGACGCGTCCGGATCGAGGCCGGCGCCGAGGTCCACCGCTCCCGCATCGTCGGCCCCGTGATCATCGGCGCCGGGAGCATCGTCACCGACTCCTACATCGGTCCCTCCACGTCGGTCGCGGAGCAGTGCCACATCTCCCACAGCGAGATCGAGTACTCCATCGTGCTGCGAGAGTCGTCCTTCGACCGCATCCGCCGTGTGGCCGCATCCCTCGTCGGACGCAATGTCAAGGTCACCCTGGCACCCCGGCTGCCCGCCACCCACCGCCTCGTCATCGGCGACCACGGGCAGGTCCAGATCTCCTCATGAACCCGATCCGCCTGCTCGTCGTCACCGCCGTCGACGCCGAACGCGACGCCGTCGCGCGCGGCCTCGGCCCCACCGCGCCGGTCCGCTGCCCCGGTCTGCCGGGCCGCGAGATGATCAGGATCAACCACCCCTCGGGCAGCACCGGCCAAGGTGTCGCCTGCGGACCGTCGCCCGTCCGGCACCAGCCGTTGAGCGCGGACCTGGTGGCCGGGGGAGTGGGCCCGGCCGCCGCGTCGGCCGCCACCGACGCGGCTCTCACCGCGGCGGCCGTCCACCGGGACCCGTACCACCTCGTCATCTCCGCAGGCATCGCGGGCGGGTTCGCGCCCGTCGCCGCCCCGGGCTCCGTCGTCGTCGCCGACCGCGTCATCGCCGCCGATCTGGGCTGCGAGACCCCCGACGGGTTCCTGTCCGCCGACAGCCTCGGATTCGGCGTCTGCGAGCACCCGTGCGCGCCGCATCTGGCCGCAGCCGTCGCCCGTGCCCTCGGCGCCGTCCACGCACCCGTGCTGACCGTCTCCACCGTCACGGGCACCGCGGAACGCGCGCACGCCCTGCGCCGGCGCCACGCCGCCGCCGCCGAGGCGATGGAGGGCTTCGGCGTCGCCGAGGCCGCCGCCGTCCACGGCGTACCGCTGCTGGAGATCCGCACCATCTCCAACGCGGTCGGCCCCCGTGACCGCGCGGCCTGGCGCGTTCCCGAGGCCCTCGCCGCCCTCCGGGACGCCTTCGCCGCCCTGACCACCCTGCTCTCCCGCGGCGCCCCGCCCCCGTACACCTGAGCCCGCCAGAGGCCCGGACCTCCGTGCGCGCGATACGGCCGTCCGGGTACCGCCCGACTCCCGTCGCCTCCCGGTCACCGCTCCTGCCTGCGTGAACGGCGACCGAGCAGGATTTCCAAGGGTTTCCCCAGAGAACCCCGCCGGGGGCCGAAAAAGGATCGCGGCCCGGGTCATGCTGTCCCCACCGCACGAGGAGCACACCGCCGGCCGGGCCGCCACCGGGCGCCCGGCCGCTGCACACGGCCCCGCGCGGACACCCGTCCCATCACCGAAACCGCACACCATGGGGGCAGTCCATGACGAAGGAAGCGCAGCTTCGGGACTACCTCAAGCGGGTCACCCTCGATCTCCACAACACCCGCCGCAAGCTGAGGCAGTTGGAGACCCGCGAGCAGGAGCCCGTCGCCATCGTCGGCATGAGCTGCCGTCTGCCCGGCGATGTGCGCACCCCCGACGAGTTCTGGGACCTGCTGGTCTCCGGGACCGACGCGGTGACGGACTGGCCCGCCGACCGCGGCTGGCCCTCGGCACCAGGGACACCGGCCGGCACCGGGGGCGGGCGCCACCGCGGCGGTTTCGTGCACGACGCGGACCGCTTCGACCCCGCCTTCTTCGGGATCTCCCCGCGTGAGGCCCTCGCCATGGACCCCCAGCAGCGCCTGCTGCTCGAAGTGGTCTGGGAGGCCTTCGAACGCGCCGGTATCGACCCCCTCACGCTGCGCGGCAGCCGCTCCGGCGTCTTCGTCGGATGCAGCGACCAGGGCTACACCTCCGGCCTGCGCGAGGTGCCCGACGACGTCCGGGGCCACCTGCTCACCGGCAACTCCATGTCCGTCCTCTCCGGCCGCGTCGCCTACGCCCTCGGCCTGGAGGGCCCGGCCGTCACCGTCGACACCGCCTGCTCCTCCTCCCTCGTCGCCCTGCACCTGGCCGCCCAGTCGCTGCGCTCCGGCGAGTGCTCCCTCGCGGTCGTCGGCGGCGTCACCGTCATGTCCAGCCCCGGCGCCTTCATCGAGTTCGACCGGCAGGGCGGCCTCGCCGGCGACGGCCGCTGCAAGGCGTTCGCCGACGACGCCGACGGCACCGGCTGGTCCGAGGGCGCCGGAACGATCGTCGTCGAGCGGCTCTCCGACGCCCGCCGCAACGGCCACCGGGTACTCGCCGTCCTGCGCGGCAGCGCCGTCAACCAGGACGGTGCCTCCAACGGACTCACCGCCCCCAACGGGCAGTCCCAGCAACGCGTCATTCTCGCCGCGCTCGCCAACGCCTCACTCGCCCCGCAGGACGTGGACGCCGTCGAGGCGCACGGTACCGGCACCAGCCTCGGTGACCCCATCGAGGCCCAGGCGCTCCTCGCCACCTACGGTCAGGGCCGTCCCGACGACCGGCCGTTGCTGCTCGGCTCCGCCAAGTCCAACATCGGCCACACCCAGGCCGCCGCGGGCGTCGTCGGCGTCATCAAGTCCGTCCTCGCCCTGCGCCACGGCGTCCTGCCGTCCACCCTGCACGCCGAACGCCCCTCCACCCACGTCGACTGGAGTGCCGGTCACGTCCGGCTGCTCACCGAGGCCGTCGACTGGCCCGGCTCCGACCACCCGCGCCGCGTCGGCGTCTCGGCCTTCGGTGTCTCCGGCACCAACGCCCACGCCATCATCGAACAGGCCCCCGAACCCAGCGGTGACGAGCCCGCCCCGGATGAGGCGCCGCGTGCTGCCCTCCCCGTGCTGCCGTGGCTCCTGTCCGCCCGCGACGAGGACTCCCTGCGGGCCCAGGCACACCGCCTGACCGCCCACGTGACCGAACACCCGGACACCGACCCCTACGACCTGGCCGCCTCCCTGGCCACCACCCGCACCGCCCACCCCCACCGCGCTGCCCTTCTCGGCGCCGACCGTGCCGAACTCGTCGCCGCGCTGGCCGCGTTGGCGGATGGCGACTTCCCCGCCCAGGTCACCACCGGTACCGCGGGTGAGGGCCGGACGGCGTTCTTGTTCTCGGGTCAGGGGGCTCAGCGTCCGGGGATGGGCCGGGAGTTGTATGACGCGTTCCCTGTCTTCGCGGATGCTTTCGATGCGGTGTGTGCGTATGTCGGCTCCGGGTTGCGGGATGTCGTCTTCGGTGGGGATGGCGAGCGGTTGGGTCGTACGCAGTGGACGCAGCCGGCGT
>NZ_LRTR01000695.1 GCF_001550375.1 Streptomyces europaeiscabiei
CACATCGCCGGCACCGCCTGCGACCAGCTGCGCTCGGTCGTGCGCGCGCTCAGCGGGTGGGCCGCGCCCACCCACATCGCCACCACCGCCGCGGACCTGACACCCGGGGCGGCACTGGACTTCCTTCACCTGAGACTCGACGACCTCGTCACGGAACTGCTGTCCTTCCGCACCCCCTGCCCGCCCTTCCCCGGATGAAAGGCCCCGTCATCATGGCTTCCCCCCACCTTCTGCTCCTCGCCGGGATTGGCGGCCACGCCCCCGACGAGGCCCTCGACTCCCTGGCCACCGTCAGCGACACCGTCAGCGTCGTGTACGTGACCGCCTGGCAGCCCTCCAAGGAGGTACGCGCCGACTGGGAACGGCGCGGCCTGCACGGCGAGTTCCTGGACGCCGCCGACCTGGACGCGGCGGTCGAGGCGGCCGCCGCGCTGCACGCCCGGCTGCCGCTGCACGGCGTGGTGACCTACTCCGAACTGCTGCTGCGCCCCCAGGCCGAGATCGCCGGCAGGCTGGGCCTGCCCGGCAACACCCCCCAGGCGGTGCGCGTCGCCCAGTCCAAGGCACGCCAGCGCCTGGTCTTCGCCGAGCACGGGGTGCCCTCGCCCGGCTTCGAGGTCATCACCAGCGACCGGGACCTCGCCGCGGCCGCCGCACGCGTCGGACTGCCCGGGGTGTTCAAACCGTCGCTGGGCGCGGGCAGCCAGTGCGTGCGCCTGGTGTCCACCTACTCGGAACTCATCCACGCCTTCACCGTGGCACGTGCCGAGAAGACAGCCTTCCTGCAGTCCG
The DNA here is from genome assembly GCF_001550375.1 of Streptomyces europaeiscabiei. Taxonomy (GTDB): domain Bacteria; phylum Actinomycetota; class Actinomycetes; order Streptomycetales; family Streptomycetaceae; genus Streptomyces; species Streptomyces europaeiscabiei. Next base: position 793 of record NZ_LRTR01000695.1, read on the forward strand.
ACGACGCCTATCTGCTGGAGGAGCGGATGGCGCTGGAGGCCGACGGCGACAGCGGATACGCGGCCTACTGCAGCGTGGAGTCCCTGCTCGCCGCCGGCGTCACCCACCACCTCGCCGTCTCCGACCGGCTGCCCCTGGAACACGGCTACGCCGAAGAGGGCGTCGTCCTGCCCACCCGGCTGGACGCGGCGAGCGTCAAAGCCGTCGTCGACGTCGCCGACCAGGCCATCCGGGCGATCGGGCTGACCTGCGGCGCGGTGCACACCGAGATCGCCCTGAGCGCCGACGGCCCCCGGGTCATCGAGGTCAACGCCCGCGCCGGAGGCCCGCTGCCCACCATGTTCGAGGTCGCGGCCGGCTACGACTACGCCGCCCAGATCGGCCGCAGCGCGCTGGGCCTGCCGCCGACCGCGCTGCCCGAGTTCACCCGGGTGGCACTGCTGCGGTTCCTGCCCATCCCGGCGGGCCTGTGGCGGGTGGCCGCGCAGCGGCCCGCCGAGGAGGTGCTGCGGGACTTCCCCGAACTCGTCTACCTCTCCCCCCGCTTCACCCCCGGCCAGCGGGTGAGCCGCCAACGCACCCTGCACCTGGCCAGCTTCATGGTCGACGCCCCCGACGTGTCCGCCGCCCGCGCCACCACGGCACGCGTGGAACGCGCCCTGGGCATCCGGCTGGTGCCCGGCTACGGCGCCACGACAGGAGCCGACCGTGACTGACCGCACCGCCGCCCCGCCCGCCGCGTCGTCGGCCCGCCGCTTCTACGCCGTCGGCCTGTGCGACGCGGTCGGCCTGGGCCTGTACCTGTCGCTGTCGGTGCTCTTCCTCGACAAGGCGGCCGCCCTGTCCAACCAGCAGATCGGCGTGGTCCTGGGCGTCTCGGGAGTGACCTCGCTGCTGGGCGCCATGCCCATCGCCCGGGCCGCGGAGCGATACGGCATCCGCGCAGTGCTGTGCGCGCTGTTCCTGATCCGCTGCGCTGCCTTCCTCGCGCTGGCCATGGTCGGCTCCTTCACCCAGGCGCTGGGCGCCGCGGCGGTGGCCGGGCTCCTCAGCCGCGGCATCGGCCCGCTGATCGAGTCCGGGCTGATCAGCCGGGTCCACAACGCCGCGGCCGTCGGCGCGCTGGCCC
>NZ_LRTR01000696.1 GCF_001550375.1 Streptomyces europaeiscabiei
GACCGGTCGGCCGTCGGTGCGGCCGACCGGTCGGCTGTCGGAGCCGGGCACGGCTCGGGGCTGGACGAGGCGTTGGCCGCCCTGACCGCGTACCGCCGGGCAGTCCGCCGCCCGCATCCGGACCACGTGGCGCTGCCGGTCGTCTTCAACGACTACATGAACACTTTGATGGGCGACCCGACCACCGCGAAGCTGCTGCCGCTGATCGACGCGGCGGCGGGCGCGGGCGCGGAGTACTTCTGCATCGACTCCGGTTGGTACGACGACTCGGTGGACGGCGGCTGGTGGGACGGCGTCGGCGAATGGCTGCCGTCACCGCGCCGCTTTCCTGACGGGGGTGTGGACGGCGGGAGGGGGGCGGGGGCCGGAGAGCACGGCCGGAAGGCAGCGGACACCCGAGCCGCAGAGCACGTCCGGAACGCGGCGGACACCCGGGCAGAAGAAGGCGACCGGACAGGGTCGGCGTCCGGGGCCGGAGAGCGTGGCGGAGCCGAGACCGGAACCGGTGGACCGTCCGACGGTGGCATCCGGGCCGTCCTGGAGCGGATCCGGGAGCGCGGTATGGTCCCCGGGCTGTGGCTGGAGCCCGAGGTCGTGGGCGTACGCAGCCCGGTGGCGGCGGAGCTGCCGCCGGAGGCGTTCTTCCAGCGGGACGGCGTACGGCTGACCGAGCAGGGCCGTCACCAGCTGGACCTGCGCCACCCGGCCGCCCGTGCGCACCTCGACAGGGCGGTGGACCGCCTCGTCGGCGACTGGGGTGTGGGCTATCTCAAGCTCGACTACAACATCGTGATCGACCCCGGCACCACCGCCCCCGGCGACCTCTCCCCCGGCGCCGGCCTCCTGGGCCACGCCCACGCCTACCTGGGCTGGCTCTCCGACGTCCTGGACCGCTATCCCCACCTGGTCGTCGAGAACTGCGCCTCCGGCGGCATGCGCATGGACGGCGCCACCCTGGCCGTGTCCCAGCTCCAGTCCACCAGCGACCAGCAGGACCCCCTGCGCTATCCCCCGATCGCCGCGGCCGCGCCCACGGCGGTACCGCCGGAACAGGGTGCCGTCTGGGCCTACCCGCAGCCCGGCCACAGCGACGACCTGATCACCTTCACCCTCGGCGGCGCCCTCCTCGGCCGCATCCACCTGTCGGGCCACCTCGACCGCATGACGGAACGGCAACTCGGCCTCGTACGCGACGCCGTGGACACCTACAGGTCGATCCGCGGCGACCTGGCCCGCGCGGTGCCCTTCTGGCCGCTCGGTCTGCCGGGCTGGACCGACGAGTGGCTGGCGCTCGGGCTGCGAGTGCCGGACGCGGACGGACGCGGACCGACGTACGTGTCGGTGTGGCGCAGGGGCGGGGACGCCGACGTACGGCTCCCCGTCCGGCACTTGGCGGGGCGGGGAGCCTCCGTACGCACGGAGATCCTGCACCCGTCCACCGCGCGCGCGGACTCGGCGGCGGTCTGGGACCCGGCCGCGGGCGCGTTGCGGGTGTCGGTGCCACGCACGCCCCGCGTGCTGCTGGTCCGACTCACACCGGAGGGCCGGGCAGAGGCGTAGGACGACCCGAGCCGGTGCCGCGTGGGGGCACGGCACCGGCTCGGACTTGCCTACGGCTCAGCCGCCGTCGAACGTCAACTGCTGCTGACGGTGAGGTTGTTGGTGGTGAAGTTCAGGCCACCGGAGGATGAGGTGACCTCGAAGCCGAACTGCACGTCACCGATGACCTCGTTGCCCATCCAGCCCTTGGTGTCCTTGATCCACTTGAGGATGGGGAGGATCTGGACGGTGCCGGAGTTGGAGTCGGAGGTGCGCAGGAACGAGAAGACCTCGTTCGCGCCGTTGTTGCCCTTGTAGACGGTCCAGGTGTGGCCGCCGAGCGTCACGTTGCCCTGCGAGGTGCCGAGCGCACCGACGGCCCCGTTGTAGTTCACCCAGAGCATGATCTCGTAGTCGTAGTCCGTGTCCCAGATGTCGTACGACGAGTTGTACGCGCCCGACGACGGAACCGTGACGTTGTAGCTGCTGTTGAGCGAACCGAGCGAGGTGATCGTCTTGTTGATCACCCTCTTGGAGTTGGGGTACGACTTGATGCCGCCGGTGTTGGGGTGGTTGGCCCAGACTCCCCAGTTGGTGCCGGAGTTGGCCCAGATGCACTGGCTGCCGGCGCCGGAGCCCCAGATGTTGTTGTAGAGCGTGTAGCCGTTCAGGCTCGTGTTGCCCCACTGGTCGCAGGAGTTCCAGACTGCGGCCGAGGCGGGGGCGGCGGCGAGGCCGACGGTGGCGCCGAGAGCGAGGGCGGGGGCCAGCAGGACCTTGCCGATCCGGGCCAGGGTGCGGGTACGGGTGCGGGTACGTGTTGCCATGGGGTGTCGCGTCCTTCCATGGGTGGGGGGAAATACGGGGTGGGGAGCTACCGCGGCCCCGGGGTGAGGACGCGGTCCTCTCCGGCGACGAGGTCGAGCGCTGCGAACGTTTCGACGCCGGAGGAAGTCCGAGTGCGACGCGGCTGCTCCGGGTGGGGCGGATCACCGCGGTCGCTCGTGGTCATGTGGCCGTGGTCATGTGCTCGTGGTCATGTGGCCGTGGTCATATCGCAGGTGGTCGTGGCCGTATCGCAGGTGGTCGTGACGTATCGCAGGTGGTCGTGACGTATCGCTCGTGGTCGTGGTCATGACCGCAGCACCGCCACGCCGTAGCGGCCGAGCGACAGCGTTCCGGTGACGGTCGTCTCCGTGAGCAGGTCGCGATGGGTGCCCGGTACGTCGACGGTGACCGCGTCGCGGCCGTGGTTGAGCAGGAAGAGCACATCGCCGCGCCGCACCGCCTCGACCCCGCCGGGCAGTCCGTCGAGCACAGGCCGTACCCCGGCGTCGGCCGCCACCCGCGCCAACAGGGCGCGCAGCTCGGCGGGTTCGGGCAGTGTGGAGACGTACCAGGCGCGTCCCCTGCGCACCACCGCCGGGAGTTCGTCGAGTTCGCCGCCCTTGTAGGGGACGACCTCGTCCGCGTCCGCCGCCTCGATCTCCTCGGACCACAGGGTCCCGCGGAAGACCCCCCAAAGGCCCTCGCACTCGACCTCCTCCCCCGCGTCCAGCGGCCACCACTCGTGCAGGGTGCGGATGCCGAAGAGGTCGCGGAGCCGAGCGTCCATGCCGCCGGGGCGCACACGGTCGTCCTCGTCGGCGACACCGGTCAGGAAGCCGCTGACGAGGGTGCCGCCGCCGCGTACGTACGCGAGGAGGTTCTCGACGGCCGCGTCCGTGAGCAGATAGAGCTGCGGTACGACCACGAGCCTGTACGAGGAGAGGTCGTGCTCGGGGTGGGCGAAGGCGGTGGTGAGGTTCGACTCCCACAGGGCGCGATGCCAGGACCGTACGACCTGGGCCAGGTCGACCTCGGACGACAGCCGGCCGTCCTGCGCGCCGGCCCACCAGGAGTTCCAGTCGAACAACACAGCCACGTCGGCATCGACATGATGCCCCGCCACCTCACGTCCGATGGCCGCCAGTTCGGATCCGAGCTGCTTGACCTCCTGATACGTACGCCCCTGCTCACCCGCGTGGCTGACCATGCCGGAGTGGAACTTCTCCGCGCCCTGCCGTGACTGCCGCCACTGGAAGTAGCAGACTGCGTCCGCGCCCCGGGCGACGGCCTGGAGGGACCACAGGCGGTTGAGGCCGCGCGGCTTGGGGTGGTTGACGCCGCGCCAGTTGACCGGACCGGCGGCCTGCTCCATGAGCATCCACGGGCCGCCGCCCGCCTGCGAGCGCGTCATGTCCTGGATCAGGGCCCCGTTCTGCGCGCCGAACGGGTCACGCGGGTCGGGGTAGATGTCGACCGAGACGACGTCCTCCTCCTCGGCCCACCGCCACGCGTCCTGGCCCGCCCACATCGGCATGAAGTTGGTGGTGACCGGGAGGTGCGGGGTGTGCCGGCGGACGATGTCACGCTCGATGACGTAGCACTCCAGGAGCATGTCGCTCGTGAAGCGCTTGAAGTCGAGCACGTGTGTGGGGTTCTTCATGTAGTGGGCGCGGCGCGGCGGGAGGATCTCGTGCCAGCCGTCGTAGCCCTGGCTCCAGAAGGCCGTGCCCCAGGCCTCGTTGAGCGCGTCGAGTGTGCCGTACTTCCGCCGGAGCCAGTCGCGGAAGGTGGCCGCCGCCTCGTCGCCCCAGTCGTAGGTGCAGTACTCGTTGTTGATGTGCCACATGGTGAGGGCCGGGTGGCCGCCGTAGCGGGCGGCGAGGTCCTCGGTGATGGCGGCGGCGTAGCGGCGGTAGGTGTCGCTGGAGTGGGAGAAGTGCTGGCGGGAGCCCCACCACTCGATCTGCCCGTTCTCGTCGCGCGGGAGGGTCTCGGGGTGGAGGCGGCCCATCCACGGCGGCGGGGAGGAGGTGGGGGTGGCGAGGACGACGCCGATGCCGGCGGCGTGCATCAGGTCCATCAGCGTGTCCAGCCAGCCGAACTCCCTTGTTCCCGGCCGGGGTTCGAGCTTCGCCCAGGAGAAGACGCCGAGGGTGACGGTGTTGACGCCGGCCTCCTTCATGAGGCGTACGTCCTCGTGCCACACCTCCTCGGGCCACTGCTCGGGGTTGTAGTCGCCGCCGAAGAGGACGCGGCCGCGCGTGGCGTGGCTCAGGTCCGGCATCAGACCGGCTCCCCGTACTGGATGCCGCGTCCGTTCGTCGCCAGGTAGACCCGGCCGTACACGCGCGGGTCGCCGGTGATGGCCTCGCCGGTCCAGCCCCACTGGTGGGCGTCGTCGTTGATGCGGGTCCAGGTCTTCGCGCCGTCGTCGGAGCGGTGGACGGCGGTGATGGTGTCCGTCGAGCCGACCTGGTAGATCGCCGGGTAGCCGGCGCCGTCGGCGGCCTTGCCGAAGCCGAGGGTGTACGAGGCCCAGCAGCTGTCGATCTTCGAGAAGGCCGCCCCGCCGTCGGTGGAGCGGTACAGCCCGTTCCACTTGACGCTCAGCCACAGGTCACCGGTGCGTCCGGGGGCCGCGACCAGCTTGAACTGGCTGTCCCCCGCGGGCAGTCCGCTCGCACGTGCCGTGAACGAACGGCCGCTGTCCGTGCTGGCGTACAGCGTTCCTGTGTCGGTGTCGTACGCGTAGAAGAGCGTCGGGTCGGCCGGGTCGGCGACCGGCGTCGCGCCCTTGGGGAAGGAGGAGACCTCGGTCCAGGTCGCGCCGTTGTCGGCGGAGCGGTGGGCCGCGTACTTGGTGCCGTCCCAGTGCACGAAGGACCACAGCAGCGCGCTGCCGTCGGCGTTGGCGGCGATCGGCCCCGGTGCGTTCTCGGCGATGTCGGGCTGGGCGGCGAAGGGCGCCCAGGTCCGCCCGCCGTCGTCGGAGTACGCGCCGTTGCCGTGGTCGCCCCAGCCGGTGCGGACCACGTACGACGGCTTCGCCGGGGCCTGCGCGAGTCCCGTCGCCGACCCGAACACGGGGTTCGACGCCATGCCGCGCGACGGGGACGCCGTGAGCCGCTCGTGGTACATCGTGCCGATGTCCCCCAGACCGCTGATCAGGTGCGCCTCTCCGACCGGGGGCGAGATCAGCTGGCGTACGGACGTCTCCTCCAGGCCCCGGATCTGCGGCGCCCAGCGCTTGAGGTCGCGGGTGCCGTAGAGGGTCGCGCCGGTGCCGTACACGACGTGCTTCGAGTCGTACGGGTCGAGGGCGAGCGCCTGGATCCACCAGCCGAACTTCGGCTTGTCGGCACCCCACTTGAGATAGGGGGTCTCGGACACGTCGAAGACGGCGGAGTCCTTGAGGGACGTCCAGGTACGGCCGCCGTTGCTGGACCGGTAGACGGTGTCGATGTCGGCCCAGCGGTTGTTGGTGGACACGATCACCGTGCCGGGGCGGCGGGCGTCGACGTCCACCCCGCCGTAGCCGAAGGAGTCGGTGCCTCCGTCGGCCGTGGTGCCGCCCGGCTTCACCGGGGTCACCTCGGTCCACTTGCCGTTGGTGGTGCGGAGCTTGTGCACACTGCCGTCGGACTGGCCGTTGGGGCCGGGCGCGTCGGCGTACGTCACGTACAGCTCGCGGGTGTGCCGGTCGTACGCGGCGCGGATCGGGACCTTGGCAGAGGCGCCGGTGGGGCGGCCGGGGACGGCTTCCCAGGTGGTTCCGTCGCTGGTCCGGTAGAGGTTGGCGGACGTGGCGTCGCCGTCGCCCCAGCCGGCGTGGACGGTGCGTCCGGCGGCGACGAGCAGGGTGACGCCCTGGCCCGTGGCGCTGGGGGTCGCCGGGAAGCCGGTCGCCTTCGCCCAGGTGGCGCCCCGGTCGGTCGACTTGAGCAGGCCGTCGTGTCTGGTGCCCAGCCACAGGGTGTCGCTGTCGCGCGGGTCGACGAGGAGGCGTTCGCCCGCGCCCCGGCCGTCCTCGTTGGCGCCGAGCTTGACCGTGAGGTCGGTACGGGTCCAGGTCGCGCCGCGGTCGTCGGAGCGGAGGATCGCGCCGTTGCCGGCCCAGGACTGGGCGTAGGTGCCGAGGGCGAGGTAGAGGCGGTTGGGGTGGGCGGGGTCGACGGCGATGGCTTCCACGCCGAGGAGGTTCCAGTCGTCCCAGCCGAGGTGGTCGGTCAGCGGGGTCCAGCGGGCCTTGCGGTCGTCCCAGCGGTAGGCGCCGCCGATGTCGGTGCGGGCGTAGGCGAGGCCGCGTACCGCCGGGTGGAAGAGGACGCCGGTGACGAAGCCGGTGCCGCCGATGACGGCGGTGCGCCAGCGGTAACCTCCGGCGGTCGATCCGCTCCGGGCCCCGGCCGCCTGGGCCGGGGTGCCCAGGGCGGGGAGGGCCGTAAGAGCTGCGGCCGCGGCTGTTCCGGCGAGTACGGTGCGGCGGCTCGGCTGTGGGGTGCGCATGACATACCTCGTTTTGCGGGGAGGGGTACGGGGTGGGCGCCTCGTGGCTCGGGGGGTGCGGGTGCGTCGGCGGCTGCGGGTGGTGTGCGGGTGCGTCGGCGGCTGCGGGTGGTGTGCGGGGGCGTCGGCGGCTGC
>NZ_LRTR01000697.1 GCF_001550375.1 Streptomyces europaeiscabiei
GGACCCTCCAGCCCCAGAACGTACGACACCCGCCCCGACACCACACTCGCCGCGTTGCCGGTGCCCACGTAACCGCCGAAGTCACCCTCCGACACACTCAACAACGCCGGATAGTCCTGACCGTTCGTCCCCGCGAACACACCCACCCGCGAACCACGCAACGACCGAGGATCAACACCCGCCCGCTCCACCGCCTCCCAGCACACCTCCAACAACAACCGCTGCTGCGGATCCATCGCCAACGCCTCACGCGGAGACACCCCGAAGAACTCCGCATCAAAACCACCGACACCGGACAGGAAGCCACCACGACGGGTGTACGTCGGTGTGTCGGGGCCGGTGCTGTCCGAAGCGGCGAGGGCGGTGAGGTTGTCCCAGCCGCGGTCCGCAGGGAAGTCGCCGATGGCGTCCTCGCCCTGGAGGAGGAGGTCCCAGAACTGTTCGGGGGTTTCGACGCCGCCGGGGAAGCGGCAGCCCATGCCGATGATGGCGATGGGGTCGTCGGCGAGCGCGGCACCGGAGCTGTGGGGTGTGCTGGACATGGGCATGGGATCGTCGGCCCGCTCCGCAGGAGCCAGGCCGGCCAGGAGGAGGTCCACCACGGCTTCGGGGGTGGGGTGGTCGAAGACGAGGGTCGCCGGCAGGGTGGTGCCGGTCGCGTGGGAGAGCGAGTTGCGCAGTTCGAGGGCCGTCAGGGAATCGAGACCCAGCTGTGTGAACGGGGTGTCGGGACGGATCGGGGTCTCCGGCGCGTGTCCGAGCACGGCGGCCAGGGTGGTCCGTACGAGATCGGCGACCGCGTCCCGCCGCCGGGACTCGGGCAGATGGGACAGGCCGAGCGGCGAGGCAGCGCCGGCGGCCGGCCGTGCCG
>NZ_LRTR01000698.1 GCF_001550375.1 Streptomyces europaeiscabiei
GCCGGGCGGCCTCGGCGAGCGCCGCCGCGGTCTCCTCGTCGGGGCCGGGGGTCGCGGACGCCCGGTACCAGGCGTGCAGCGGGCCCGTACTCACCTCGGCCAGCGCCTGGAACGCGGCGTACCGGTGTGCGAGGGGGGCACGGCCCAGCACCAGTGCGCGCAGCACCGGGTGGTGGAAGTCCAGCCCGTCCGCCGTGGCCGTGATCAGGCCGTCCTCCTCGGCGGGGGAGAGCGCGTCGAGGGAGAGACCGGCCGCCTCCAGCGCCTTCCGCAGCGGGCCCGCCGCCGTGGAACGGCCGGCCGCCAGCACGACCAGCGCCCGGCGGGCGGGATCCGGCAGGCCGTCGATACGGGCCGCCCAGGCGCGCTCCAGATGACTGCCGAGGGACGGCGGGTCCAGCAACGGCCGCTCACCGCGCGCCTGTTCGTCCGTCAGCCCGCTCGCGATCTCCCGCAGGGCGAGCGGGTTGCCACCGCTGATGCGGACGAGGTCGGCGAGCACGTGGGGTGTCACGCGGCCGTCCAGCAGGGTGGCGCACTCCTCCGGCGCCAACCCGCCGACCTGCACGGTGGGGATGGAGCGGCGGGGGCCCGACTCGCCGTGGTCCTCGCGGGAGCCGAGAGCGAGGGCGACCCGTTCGCTGGACAGGCGGCGGGCGACGAAGAGAAGGACGCGCTGGGAGGAGGGATCCACCCAGTGCAGGTCGTCGACGAGGATGACGACCGGGCGCTCGTCGCCGAGCGCCGCGAGGACGTTGAGGGCGCCCATGCAGGCGGCGTACGGATTGCCCGGCGGGTCCGCCGGGTCGCCGCTCAGGGCCAGACAGGACTCCAGGGCCGAGCGCTGGACGCCGGGGAGTTCCCTGAAAAGGGATGAATGGGGCATCAGTAGGTCGCCGAGGGTGGCGAAGGGGAGCACGGTCTCGGTCTCGATGCCCCGGGCGCGCAGGATCGTGCCGGGGGCCGCGCCGGACGTTCCGGCTGTCGCTCGCTCCGCCGCGTAGTCCAGCAGGGCGGTCTTTCCGATGCCGGGTTCACCCCACAGCAACAGCGCCGCCCCACCCGCCCCACCTGCCACGAGCAGGTCGTCCATCAGCCGGCGTTCCCGCTCCCGACCGACGAGTCCCCGTAACAATGCGCCACCCCCTGGTGCCCGCCTGCGCCCGGCCCCGCCCGTCCATCATGCCCCCAGGGGGAGTCGTCAGGGGAGATGTAGGGACTTCCCGGAAGCGAGGGGGGCCGCCCCGGGCCTTCAATGGTTTTGCGCAACAGCACCGCAGGGGGATCGCACCACCGGGGGTACGCACCACAAGGGGTACGCACCACAAGGGGTACGCACCACATAGGGAAATCAGGGGAATGAACCAGGTCGCGGAACCAGGGGGACGGCCCATGCCGGCATCCGAGGGACGCGGGGATCTCACCTCAGGACCCGACCGGCTCGACTCGGTCGAGCTCAAGGTGACGTTCTCGGGTGCGGGCGCGGCCGCCGCGACTGGGGCGCTGGCGCCGGACACCGGGGGAGCCCGGCGCCGCGTCTACTTCTGTGAGAACCTCGCCCGCTCCGCGGCGCCAGGACAACTGCCGCTTCTGGATGCGGGGTTGATCCTGCGCCTTCGGGCGGGGAGCGGGCGGGGCGGGGCCGTGACCGCGGAATTGCGGCCCTGTCGCCGGTCCCGGCTCTCGGAACGTTGGCTGCGTTTCCGTGAGCGGGGACCGGACTCCTTCCACCTGGCGGGCGCCTGGTCGGGCGACCGCCGGGTCCTCTCCGCCACCTTCGTCTCCGACTGCGGGCGTACGGCCGTGGAGGCCGCCGCCGCAGGCGCCGAGCCGCTGGACCGCGTCTTCTCCGACAGCCAGCGTGCCTTCCTCGCCGACTGCGCCGACATCGACGTCGGCTTCGGCTCACTCGACGTCCTCGGCCCCGTCCACACGGTCCGACGGCACGGCGTACGCCTCGACCATCACGAAGTGACCCTGGAGCACTGGACGTTGCCCGCCGGGGACGGCGACGCCGAGGGCGTCCCTCTGGAGTGGCTGGAGGTCTCCGAGCGGGTCGCCCCCGAGGGCGCCGAGGTCGTCCAGGCCTCCCTCACCGCCCTCCTCAAGGGCAAGGGACTCGAACCCGACCTCGGCTCGGGCATCCGGGTCCGGCGGGTCCTGGAGGAACTGGTCGCACAGGGCGCCCGGCGGGCCCCGTGAAGGCAGGGAGGCGAGTGAGGTACGTAAGGCAAGTGAGGCGAGTGAGGCAAGCGAGGCAGTGATTTCCACGCGGCCGGCGTCGGAGTCGTGCGACTTCGGTAGGTCCGGCTAACCGACCCCGACCGCCCGCAACCCCGCCGTGGTCGCCGTCGCCCCCAGTACCACCACCGCGAACGGCGCCCTCCGCCACGCCAGCGCCCCGCCCACCAGCACCCCGGCGGGCCGTGCCCACCCGGCGAAACCGCCGCCCTCGGTCAGGGCGCCCGTGGCCAGCAACGCCACCAGCAGCACCACGGCGGCCCCGGCCAGCAACTCCCGCACCCGGGCGGGGATCTCGATGCGCCCCTGCAGCGCGGGCCCGGTGAGCCGGAAGACGTACGTCCCCACGGCGAGCACCACCATCGCGCCGACGACCGGACTCACGACACCCTCCCGTCCGCCGCATCCGCCGCGTCCGAGCCATCCGTCGTGTCGGAGCCGTCCGCCCCATTCACCGACGCCCGCCACGCGACCAGCCCGGCCAGCGCCAGCAGCACGGGGACGCCCGCGGGCGTCACCGGAGTCGCCGCCAGCGCCACCACCGCCCCCAGCAGCGCGGCCCGCCGTACGGGCGGCTCCTCCCGCAGGGCGGGCAGGACCAGCGCGGCGAGCACGGCGGGGAAGGCGGCGTCGAGGCCGTACGTGGCGGTGTCGCCCAGCGCGGTACCGGCGAGGGCCCCGGCCAGGACGCACACGTTCCAGACCGTGAAGAGGCCGAGCCCCGAGATCCAGAACGCGGCCCGGCGCCGTACGGGATCGCGCTGGGCCAGGGCGAAGGCCACCGTCTCGTCGGTGACGAGGTGCGCGCCCACGAAGCGGGCGGCCTTCCCCGGCCCCAGCACATCGGCGACCGCCAGGCTGAACGCCGCGTTGCGGGTGTTGAGCAGCAGACCCGTCGCCGCCGCCGCGAACGGTCCGCCCCCGGCCAGCAGGACCCCCACCGCGCTGAACTGCGCCGCACCCGCGTACACGACGAGCGACATCACCACCGGCACCCACACCGGCAGCCCGCCCGCCACCGAGATCGCGCCGAAGGAGACGCCGACCACCCCGCCGGCGAGGCAGACGAGCGAGATGTCCCGGAGCAGCGCGGGATCATGAACCTGGAGTGTTCGGAGAGGCGAACGCATGTTTTCTACAATGATCAGCAGACGGGTCGTTCGTCAAGGCGAACGTTCGTACTTCTGTGGCGAACGGAGTGGGTGGGATGAGTGGAGCGGGTGAAGCGGGCGGAGCGAGCGGGATGTCGGACGCGGTGTCCGGAGACGGGGGGCGGCCCCCGTCCCGCCTTCCCCTCGACTGGATCGCCGCCGCACTCCGCCGGGAGCGCACCCGTGCCGGCCTCTCCCTCTCCGAGCTGGCCAAGCGCGCCGGGATCGCGAAGTCGACGCTGTCGCAGCTGGAGTCGGCGAGCGGCAATCCGAGCATGGAGACGCTGTGGGCGCTGGGCGTGGCGCTCGGGGTGCCGTTCAGCGCGCTGATCGAACCGCCGGTCCCGGCGGTGCAGGTGGTCCGGGCGGGCGAGGGGCCCACCGTCCACTCCGAGCACTCCAGTTACACGGCGGTCCTGCTGTCCGCGAGCCCGCCGGGTGCGCGACGCGACATCTACCGGACCCACCTCGAACCGGGGTCGGTACGGGAGTCGGAGCCGCACATTCCGGGGACGGTGGAGCACCTCACCGTGAGCACGGGCCGGGTGAAGGCGGGCCCGAGGGGCGAGGAGGTCGAACTCGGCCCCGGGGACTACATGGCGTTCCGGGGCGACGTACCGCACTCGTACGAGGCGCTGGCGCCCGGGACGACGTTCGTACTCGTGATGCAGCACTTGTAGGAGGGAAAAGGCAGGAGCCCCTTCGCCGAAAGGCAAGGGGCTCCTTGGGTACTGCTCTCAGACGTCGTCAGAGGGGCATCCCTCGATCAGACGGGCGTGACGTTCTCCGCCTGCGGGCCCTTCGGGCCCTGCGTCACGTCGAAGGAGACCTGCTGGTTCTCCTCCAGCGAACGGAAGCCGTTCGCGTTGATGGCGGAGTAGTGGACGAACACGTCCGGACCGCCACCTTCCTGGGCGATGAAGCCAAAGCCCTTTTCGGCGTTGAACCACTTCACGGTTCCGGTAGCCATAAGCCCTCCTTGGGCCCAAAGGGTTTGCCCTGCTCCAGAACCCTGCAAGTGTGAAAACAAGATGCCGCACAACTGCATACGTCTGAAAACGACGAGAGCCCGCGGTTACATGCTCCGCAGGCTCTGTACTGCAAGGGAAACCAAACTGCAACTTGCGGCGAGCCTAGCACGCAGTCCGGGGAATGCAATAGAGGGCTAGATCACGTCACCCGGATGTTTGACCGGCTCGAGTCGCGGGTTGACGCATCGCCTCTTCTGCACCAGCGGTCTCGCGAACGACACGCCGTCGAAAGTATTGACACGTGGTGCACATCCGGTTTAGCGAGCCTCTCTCGGCCCCCGGAGCCCGCACCGTATCCCATGAGGGCTAGCCTCGCGATGTGGACAATTCTCGCAACCGGCCGCGCGTCGGCCACATCCAGTTCCTGAACTGCCTGCCCCTGTACTGGGGGCTCGCGAGAACGGGCACGCTCCTCGACTTCGAGCTGACCAAGGACACCCCTGAGAAGCTCAGCGAGCAGCTGGTGCGCGGGGACCTCGACATCGGGCCCATCACGCTCGTCGAGTTCCTCCGCAACGCGGACGACCTGGTCGCCTTCCCCGACATCGCCGTCGGCTGCGACGGGCCGGTGATGTCCTGCGTCCTCGTCTCCCAGGTGCCCCTCGAACGCCTGGACGGCGCACGTGTCGCACTGGGTTCCACCTCGCGCACCTCCGTCCGCCTGGCGCAACTGCTGCTCGCCGAGAGCGTCGGCGTACAGCCGTCGTACTACACCTGCCCGCCCGACCTCCCGCTGATGATGCGGGAGGCGGAGGCGGCGGTGCTCATCGGTGACGCGGCGCTGCGGGCCAACCTGCTCGACGGCCCGAACTACGGGCTGGAGGTGCACGACCTGGGCGCCATGTGGAAGGCGTGGACGGGGCTGCCGTTCGTCTTCGCGGTGTGGGCGGCGCGGCGGGACTACCTGGAGCGGGAGCCGGAGGTCACCCGCAAGGTGCACGAGGCGTTCCTGGCCTCCCGCGACCTGTCCCTGACCGAGGTGACCAAGGTCGCCGAGCAGGCGGCCCGCTGGGAGGCCTTCGACGAGCAGGTCCTGGAGCGGTACTTCACCACCCTGGACTTCCGCTTCGGCGGGCCCCAGTTGAGCGCGGTCGCCGAGTTCGCGCGGCGGGTCGGCCCGACCACCGGATTTCCGGCGGACGTGAAGGTCGACCTGCTTTCCTGAACATTTCCTCCCGAAGTCCCGGCGAAGTTCCCGGAATTTCGTTTGACGAATTCCCCGTTCTGTGGCATCGGCAGCCGACGTTCGCATTCCCATTCGGGCGTACGGCACTACGCTGCTGGGGAGTCGTGCGTCGTGGAGAGTTCGTACGGGGTGACGCGCGGGAGACGTACGGGGGAGGTGTCGCCCATGCAACCGCTCGATGTCGGCGAGCCCACGGTCGTGGGGCCCTACCGGCTGCTCGGCCGGCTCGGGTCCGGCGGGATGGGCCGCGTCTATCTGGGGCGCAGCGCGGGCGGCCGTACCGTCGCCGTCAAGATCGTGCACCCGCACTTCGCCCTCGACGAGGAGTTCCGCGCCCGCTTCCGCCGTGAGGTCGACGCGGCCCGCCGCGTGGGCGGTTCCTGGACCGCCCCCGTCCTGGACGCGGACCCGGAGGCGTCGGTCCCGTGGGTGGCGACGGGTTACGCGGCCGGCCCGTCCCTCGCGGCGGCGATCGCGGACAGCGGCCCGCTGCCCCCGCACTCGGTACGGGTCCTGGGCGCCGGCCTGGCGGAAGCACTCTCGGCGGTGCACGCGCTGGGTCTGGTCCACCGGGACGTGAAGCCGTCGAACGTGCTGCTCACCGTCGACGGCCCCCTCCTCATCGACTTCGGCATCGCCCGCGCCACGGACGGCACGGCCTCGCTCACCTCGACGGGTGTCTCGATCGGCTCCCCCGGCTACATGTCTCCCGAGCAGATCCTCGGCAAGGGCATCACCGGTGCGGCGGACGTCTTCTCCCTCGGCGCGGTCCTCGCGTACGCAGCGACCGGTCAGTCCCCCTTTCCCGGTGACTCCTCCGCCGCCCTCCTCTACAAGGTCGTCCACGAGGCGCCCCGACTGGACGGCCTGGAGGGCGACCTGCGTGACCTGGTCGAGCACTGCCTGTCCAAGGACCCCGCCACCCGCCCCGCCCCCGACGAGGTCGCCCGCGCCCTGGCCCCCCAGGGCGCGGCCCGCCTGGTGACGGCGGGCTGGCTGCCGGGCCCGCTGGTGGAACAGGTCGGCCGGAGCGCCGTGCAGCTCCTGAACCTGGACGCGGCGGAGGAAGGCCCGTCCGGGCCGGTGGGATTCAGCAGTCCGTCGGTCGGGACGGTGGGGACGGGGGAGTCGGCGGCCGGGACCCCAGCCGGCGACGCGCGGGCGGAAGC
>NZ_LRTR01000007.1 GCF_001550375.1 Streptomyces europaeiscabiei
CGGAGGACTCGACGCCGGCGACGCGGCGGCGGCAGCGGAGCGGCGGCCCTGTGCGGAGGCGGCGGTCAGGGCGACGCGCTGCTGCTGCACGTCCCGGCGCAGGCCTGAACCCCGGAGCTGACACACCATGAACGACCAACTGTCCCTGGCCGAGACGATCCTCACCGTGGCGACCCGCGCCCCCGCCGCCGACGGTGTCCTCTCCCTCACGCTGCGCCGCCCGGACGGCGACGCACTCCCCGCCTGGACGCCGGGCGCCCACATCGACGTGCTCCTGGACCGTGCCGACAGCGAGGGCGGCGCCCTGATCCGTCAGTACTCCCTGTGCGGGCACCCAGAGCAACGTGAGACCTGGCAGATCGCCGTGCTGCGCGAGCCGCGGGGCCGTGGCGGCTCCGCGTACGTCCACGACCACCTGCGCGAAGGCGACACCGTCCGGGTCCGCGGACCACGGAACAACTTCCCGCTGCGGCCCGCGGCACGCCATCTGTTCGTCGCGGGAGGCGTCGGCATCACACCGATTCTTCCCATGGTCGAGGCCGCCGAGGCCGCGGGGGCCGACTGGCGTCTGCTGTACGGCGGCCGCACCCGCACCTCCATGGCGTTCCTGGACCGTCTCGCCCCGTACGCGGACCGCGCGCTGATCCGCCCTCAGGACGAGTACGGCCTGCTGGACCTCGCCGCCTTCCTCGGTCGGCCCGAACCGGGCACCCTGGTGCACGCCTGCGGTCCCGAACCCCTGCTGCGGGCCGTGCGGGAGAAGTCCACCGGCTGGCCCCCGGGCACGCTGGGCGTCGAGCGGTTCGCCCCGGCAGAGGTGGCCGGGGCCGGCTCGGCCGAGGCCTTCGAGGTGGAGCTCGCCCGCTCCGGGCTCACCCTGATGGTGCAGGCGGACCGCTCGGTGCTCGAAACACTGGAGGAAGCCGGCGTCACGGTGGACTTCTCCTGCCGCGAGGGCACCTGCGGCACCTGCGAGACCGACGTTCTCGGCGGCAGGCCCGACCACCGCGACTCCTTGCTGACCGAGGACGAGCGGGCCGCCGGCGACACCATGCTCATCTGTGTCTCCCGCTCCTGCGAGCCGCGTCTGGTCCTCGACCTCTGACGCGGACAGCCGTCGCCACAGCCCCTGTGCCGCTGCTCACATCCTCGTCGCCCCTTCCGGCAATTTACTAGGACGTCCTAGTATCTCTGTAGCAGTGTGACATCGAACCGTCCGGGAAGGCCCCCATGAGCGACCTGCACCAACCCGTGCACCCCGTCCGCCTGGTCACGGCTTCGGCCCTGTTCGACGGACACGACGCGTCGATCAACATCATGCGGCGCATCTTCCAGTCCCAGGGCGCCGAGGTGATCCACCTCGGACACAACCGGTCGGTGCAAGAGGTCGTGGACGCGGCGCTGGAGGAGGACGCCCACGGTGTGGCGGTCTCGTCCTACCAGGGCGGACACGTGGAGTACTTCGAGTACCTGGTCGAGTCGCTGCGCGCGCAGGGGGCGGACCACGTCCGGGTGGTGGGCGGCGGCGGCGGCGTCATCGTGCCCGAGGAGATAGCCCGGCTGCGGGCGAGCGGGGTGACCATCTTCTCCCCGGAGGACGGTCAGCGGATGGGGTTGGCCGGGATGGTCAACTCGGTCGTGCGGGACTGCGACTTCGACCTGTGGGACGGCAAGCCGGCCGAGGTCGCCGCCGTACTCGCGGGCGAGCGGTTCGCGATCGCCCGTGCCGTCACCGGAGCCGAACTCGGCAAGCTGTCGGAGGACTTCCTGGACCAGCTGCGGGCCGCCGCCTCGGCCCGGGTCACACCGGTCCTGGGCATCACCGGCACCGGCGGTTCCGGCAAGTCGTCGCTGACCGACGAACTGGTACGCCGGTTCCGCGTCGACCAGCAGGACAAGCTGCGCATCGCCGTGATCGCGGTCGACCCGACCCGCCGCCGGGGCGGCGGTGCCCTGCTCGGCGACCGGATCCGGATGAACTCCCTCGACGGCAGCCGGGTCTTCTTCCGGAGCCTGGCCACCCGCGGCAGCCGCGAGCTGCCCGAGCACCTGTCGCACGTGATCGACGTGGTCAAGGCCACCGGTTTCGACCTGGTGATCGTGGAGACGCCGGGCATCGGGCAGGGCGACGCGGCGATCGTGCCGTTCGTCGACACCTCGATGTACGTGATGACGCCGGAGTTCGGTGCCGCCTCGCAGCTGGAGAAGATCGACATGCTCGACTTCGCCGACGTCGTGGCGATCAACAAGTTCGAGCGGCGCGGCGCCAAGGACGCGTTGCGTGACGTGGGCCGTCAACTGGTCCGTAACCGCGAGGCGTTCGGCATGCGGCCCGAGGACATGCCGGTGTACGGCACCTCCGCGGCCACCTTCAACGACGACGGCGTCACCGCGCTCTACCAGCACGTGAAGACCGCCCTGGCCGAGAAGGGGCTGCCGCTGCCCGAGGGCACACTGCCACCGGTCGACGCGCGGCACTCCTCCGGTATCCGCCAGGTCGTGCCCGCGGACCGGGTGCGCTACCTCGCCGAGATCACCGACGCCGTCCGCGCCTACCACGCCGAGACCGGCAGGCTGGCCGAGGCCGCACGCCGGGTGCAGCGCCTGGACACGGTGAGGGGCGAGCTCGTCGACGCCGGTTTCGACGCGGACGACGTACGGTCGCTGCTGGCGGACGCCCGCAGGCGGCTCCCGCACGACCTGGGCGAGCAGATCGCGAAGTGGCCCGCCGTCGTCGCCTCCTACTCGGGCGACGAGCAGGTCGTGAAGGTCCGGGACAAGGAGATCCGCACCAGGCTGACCCGCGAGTCCCTGTCCGGCAACAGGATTCCCCGCGTCGCGCTGCCCCGGTTCACCGACCACGGGGAACTCGTGGGCTTCTGGCGCCGGGAGAACCTCCCCGGCCACTTCCCCTTCACCGCCGGGGTGTTCCCCTTCAAGCGCGACGGCGAGGACCCGGCCCGGATGTTCGCCGGTGAGGGAGACCCGTTCCGCACCAACCGGCGCTTCAAGCTGCTCTCCGAAGGCCAGCCCGCCACCCGGCTGTCCACCGCGTTCGACTCGGTCACCCTCTACGGCCGCGACCCGGACGAACGTCCCGACGTGTACGGCAAGGTCGGCACCTCCGGAGTGTCGGTTGCCACGCTGGAGGACATGAAGGCGCTCTACGACGGCTTCGACCTGGTCGCGCCGACGACCTCGGTCTCCATGACGATCAACGGGCCCGCGCCGACCGTCCTGGCGTTCTTCCTGAACACCGTCATCGACCAGCAGGTCGAAGGGTTCCGCGCCGTCGAGGGCCGCGACCCGTCGCCCGAGGAGGCCGCCGAGCTGACCGCGCACGCGCTGGCCAACGTGCGCGGCACGGTGCAGGCCGACATCCTCAAGGAGGACCAGGGCCAGAACACCTGCCTGTTCTCCACCGAGTTCTCCCTGCGGATGATGGCCGACATCCAGGAGTGGTTCATCGCGAACCAGGTCCGCAACTTCTACTCGGTGTCCATCTCCGGTTATCACATCGCCGAAGCCGGGGCCAACCCCATCAGCCAGCTGGCCTTCACCCTGGCCAACGGCTTCACCTACGTCGAGGCCTACCTCGCCAGGGGCATGCGCATCGACGACTTCGCCCCGAACCTGTCGTTCTTCTTCTCCAACGGCATGGATCCGGAGTACGCGGTGCTGGGCCGGGTCGCCCGCCGCATCTGGGCCGTGGCGATGCGGGAACGCTACGGCGCGGGCGAGCGCAGCCAGAAGCTGAAGTACCACGTCCAGACCTCCGGCCGCTCCCTGCACGCCCAGGAGATGGACTTCAACGACATCCGCACCACCCTGCAGGCGCTCATCGCCATCTACGACAACTGCAACAGCCTGCACACCAACGCCTACGACGAGGCGGTCACCACCCCCACCGAGGAATCCGTACGCCGGGCCCTGGCCATCCAGCTGATCATCAACCGGGAATGGGGCCTGGCGATGAACGAGAACCCCCTCCAGGGGTCGTTCATCATCGACGAACTCACCGACCTGGTCGAGGAGGCGGTACTCCAGGAGTTCGAGCGGATCAGCGAACGCGGTGGCGTGCTCGGCGCCATGGAGACCGGCTACCAGCGCGGCCGCATCCAGGACGAGTCGATGCTCTACGAGCACCGCAAGCACGACGGCACCCTGCCCCTCATCGGCGTCAACACCTTCCGCAACCCCCACGCCGACACCGCCGAGCCCGGCGTCATCGAACTGGCCCGCGCCACCGAGGTGGAGAAGCAGTCCCAGCTGGACCGCGTGCGGGAGTACCAGGCCGGCCACCGGGACCAGGCCCACGCCGCCCTGACCGCTCTCAAGGAAGCGGCGGTGAGCGGCCGCAACGTCTTCGCCGTCCTCATGGACGCCGCCCGGGTCTGCTCGCTGCAGCAGATCACCGAGGCCTTCTTCGAGGTCGGCGGCCAGTACCGCCGCAACGTCTGAACCGAATCCCGGAAAGCCCCCGCGCAGCCACTCGCGCGGTCACTCTTCAGATAGGACCCCGGATGGATACCGTCACCCGCCTCGGCGTCGTCGGCTGCGGCCTGATGGGCTCCGGCATCGCCGAAGTCGCCGCCCACAGCGGTATCGACGTCCGCGTCGCCGAAGCCACCCACGACGCGGTCGAGGCCGGCCGCCGCCGTATCACCGCCTCCCTCGACCGGGGTGTACGGCGTGGCAAGCTCAGCGAACGGCAGCGGGACCAGGCCCTCGCCGGACTGTCCTTCACCCACGACCTCAGCGACATGGCCGACCGCCAGTTCGTCATCGAGGCCGTCGCCGAGAACCGCGACATCAAGACCGACGTCCTGCGCACCCTGGACAAGGCGGTCGAGGACCCCACGGCGATCCTCGCCACCAACACCTCCTCGATCCCCGTCGTCGACCTCGCCGTCGCCACGGACCGGCCCGCGCAGCTCATCGGCATGCACTTCTTCAACCCCGTGCCCGTACAGCGACTGGTCGAGCTCATCCCCGCCCTGACCACCAGCGAGGAGACCCTGCGGCGCACCCGGGACTTCGCCCGGCAACTGGGCAGACAGGTCATCCAGGCACCCGACCGCTCCGGGTTCGTCGTCAACGCCCTGCTCGTGCCCTACCTGCTCAGCGCGGTACGGATGGTGGAGTCGGGCGCCGCACGCCCGGACGACATCGACCGCGGCATGGAGCTCGGCTGCGCCCACCCCATGGGCCCCCTGCGCCTGCTCGACCTCATCGGCCTCGACACCGCGCAGGCGGTGGCCGAGTCGATGTACGAAGAGTTCAAGGAGCCGCTGTACGCACCGCCCGCCCTGCTGCGACGCATGGTCGCCGCAGGCCACCTCGGCCGCAAGAGCGGCCGCGGCTTCCACCTCTACGACGCGTGAGGCTGGGCTGGGCCGGGGCCGTGGCCTGCCACCAACTCCGTGCGGACAGAACGCCGTTGAGCGGGCGAACAGGCTGACAGCGGCGTGGCATCGGGCCCGCCGCACGCCGGTCCGGGCCGACCACCGTTGAAGGACCACGGCCGATGGGACATCGACGTGACCCGCATGGTGTCCGTGGACGGAGGCGTTCCCTTCACCGGCTTCACCGGCTTCACCGGCTTCACCGAGGAGAGGTGGGAGGAGTTCGGCTTCGAATCACGTGTCTACGTCTGAGCCCCAGTGAGCACTGTGCATCGTGAAGTTGCTGGTCACGGGTCTGGTGTGTGCGGGGCCCGGGATGCTCGTGCTGGTCGTGGGTGGATGACTTCGGTACCGGAGCGACAGCCTCCGCGTCGGCATGGACCCGCCGTTGGCCGGTCCGTCCCTACCGACGCAACGGGTCAGCTCGCCTCCGACAGCGCGACCGACCAGGGCGAGACCAGATGATCGACGCCGCGATCGAGACGGCCGTGGCGGAGTTCACGCCCTGGACCGGGGGTGCGTACCGTGCCACCGGCCGGGCCCAGGCCGGCCACTACCGCCGTCGCCGCCAGTCCCCGCCGCCATCGGCCAAGCCGCGCCCGCCGCACGACCGCAGCCACGCGCCGTGTCGACCCGAGAGCAGGCCACCGTGCGGTCGCCGCTCAACACCGGCGGCTTCGCCGACACGGCCCCGGCATCGGCATACCACCAGCTGCTCGACCAAGGCGTGTACGTGGCCGGCGTGTCCACCATGTACCGCATCCTGCGCGAGCACGACGAGGTCCGTGAGCGTCGCCGCCCCGCCGTCCACCCAGCGCACGCCCAACCGGAACTGCCGGCCACCCGCCCGAACGAGATCCGGTCCCGGGGCATGACGCGGCTGCGCGGACCGGGCGAAAGGGTCTTCCACCACCTGTACTCGATCATCGACATCTACAGCCGCTACACCGTCGTCTGGATGGTCGCCGTCCGCGCCGACGTCCTGACCGCGGTCTACCGGCGCAACCCCGAACGGTTCGTCAACAAGCCACCCACCCCGCCGATCATCCCCACCAACGTGTGGATCAACCAGCCGGACGACCACGCCGCCGCCCAGTGATCACCTCGGACGCCGGTGACCCCGGCTCACTCGACAAACCCTGAAACCGACCGACGCACCAGGCTCGACACGTTCCGCGTCCTGTGGTCGACCAGGACGAGGCCGCCACCATCCGGGTTCTCCGCGTGCACGGGCGGGCTCGGCCTTGCACCGAGCCCGCCGCTCCAACTCCACCCGTTCCTGATCGCTCGCCGTGACGCTCACCCGGTTCGGCGTACGTCGTTGCCCGCGAGCGTCAGGAACACCAGGACCTGCGTCACGCCACCGGCTAGCGCTGCAGTGTCAGTACCCCCGGCCGGTACGGCAGGAGGCCGTAGTCCATGTTGTCGGTGCTGGGGTCGCGCCCCTGGTAGAGGAACTGCAGATTGCAGGGGTCAATGGTCTTGGTCTGATCGGGGTTGGTGCGAACCACATCGCCGTGGCTGATGTCCCTGGTCCAGGCCGTCGCGCCGCCGTTGGCACTGCCGGCGAAGGGGCTGGTCACGGTGTTGGCCTGCGGTGACGGTGTCCACGTGCCGTCGAGGCTGGTGGCCGTGAACGAGCGGAAGTAGCGACCGTACCCTGTGTAATTCTGGGCCTCGACGATCATGAGGTACTGGTTCTGACCCTTGACCTTGTAGACCTCCGGCGCCTCGAACAGGTTGAGCGCCGTGTCGCTCATGATCTTCGTGAACGAACCGAAGGTGCCCGGGAAGTTGCCGATGGCCATGCTGGCGCGGTAGATGCCGCCCTCATCGTCGGCGAAGAACATGTACATGTTCGTGTCGTCGCCGATGAGGGTCACGTCAAGGGGGCCGACCTTCCGGCGCTTGCCGTCGGCATCCACAACGTCCGGGAGGGTGGTCGTGAAGAGTTCCTGCTGCGGGCCCCAGCCGTTGGGGTCGGTGGGGTCGCTCGAGGTGCGGTAGGAGAAGCTGTATGGCCAAGCCCCGTTGTAGGCGAGCACCCAGAGGTTCTTCGGGGCGAAGTAGAACAGGGTCGGCGCGATGCCGTCGAAGGGGATCGTGTTCTGGGTGGCGGTGGCCATGTCGGACCAGTTCGTGAAGGGGCTGAAGGTCGTCAATCCCCAGCGCCCATCGTTACCGGCGAGGGTGTTGTGCGTCGTGGCATAGACGATGTGCTTGCCGTTGTGGACGACGCTGGTGAAGTCCTTGAGCGAGGCCCACCCCGCCTTCGGCTCCGCCAGCGGGCCGGTCGAGGTCCACCGGTAGGTCGACGGAAGAGCACACGCGTTGCCCGTCCCGGACAGGCCGGTCCACTTCTGGTTGGTGCCGCCGTGGCACGACCAGATCTGCACCCCCGTGCCGTTGGCCTTGCCCCAGGCCGAGACGTCCAGGCACAGCCCGGACCGCACGCCGACGATCGTGCCGTCGGGGTTCACCC
>NZ_LRTR01000070.1 GCF_001550375.1 Streptomyces europaeiscabiei
CGGGTCGGGGTGCTGGGGGTCGGACTCGGGGCCGGGGCCGGGGGCGGTCCGGGCGACTTCGTCCGTCTCGGGGAAGGCGCCCGCGTAGGTGTCGTGCCGGGCGTCGTACGCGCCGGCCTCCTCGGGGGTGCGGCTGTCGGGCGCTCGGCCGTCGAGGGAACGGCCGCCACCATAGGGGTCCGTGTGTATACGTCCGTCGTGTATACGTCCGTCGCCGTACTGGTCCTCGTGCGTGCGTTCGCCGCCGTACCGGTCCGCGTGGGTACGTCCGTCGCCGTACCGGTCCGTGTGCGTACCCCCGCCGGGGCGCTCCGCCGAGTCGGCCGGGCGTTCCTCCGCTTCCGGCGCGCCCACCCGGAAGACGTCCCCGGCGGTGTTCCCCGGAACGTGCGCCGCGCCCCGCACGGGGCTGTGCGGGGCGCGGCGGTCGAGGTCCTCGATGCGGGTGTGCAGTTCTGTGCAGCGGGCCGTGGCGCGTTCGCGGTCGTCATGGGCCCAGGCCAGGTCCAGGCGGACGGAGTCGGCCTCCTCCTGGGAGGTGGCGGCCTGGAGTCGGCGGGTCAGTTCGGCGGTGCGTTCGGCGGCGTAGCGCTGCTCGCGGAGCATGACGTCGAGCCGGTCACCGAGGGCGTCACGGCCGCCGGGCCGGGAGTCGTACGCGGCGAGCGAGGCGCTGTGCAGGGCACGGGCCCGCTCGGTCTCCTGGGCCGCCGCGGCGGGACCGTACGCGGTGCCGAGGTCGTGCATGAGCGCTTCGACGACGTCCCAGGGCGGCACCTCCAGACCGTCCAGGCAGACCCGCATGCCGTCGGGGTCGCGCTGCCAGAAAACGGCGCACCAGCCACCGCCCTGGTCGAGCTTCGTCATCAGCTTGTTCAGGTATCCCGCGAACTCCCGTACTTGTCCCGGGAGTTGATCCACAGCCATCGCATACTCCCCCGGCAGACTGGAGTGCTCCGGTCCGCAAGAAAACACCAGTTGTGTTACAGGACGGCTACGCGAAGTTTTCGTAGCGGACGCAGTGTGCCGTACGCGGCCGTGCGACAGCTGTGCGTGAGGGGTTCAGGCCATCACGGCGAACGACTCCAGCCATGACGGCGAAACGGCTCAGGCGACCGCGGCCGTCGGGGCCGTATCGGCGGCCGGTGCGCACCGCGTGACGAGGGCGTCCATGGACAGACCCAGCGCGCGGGCGAGAGCGGCGACCGTGAAGAAGGCCGGGGTGGGGGCCCGGCCGGTCTCGATCTTCCGCAGGGTCTCCGCGGAGATGCCCGCGCCTGCGGCGATCTCCGCCATACTGCGGCCGCCGCGGGCCTCACGCAGCAACCGGCCGAGCCGCTCGCCGCGTTCACGCTCTTCGGGGGTCAGTGGGGTGCGCACCATGCCCCCATTCTAATACCGATCCCCTCCGGCGGACCGGTATATTAATTGGATATTGAGCGGTATAGTAATTGGCATGGTGGAACTGAAGACGGACGCGTCGATGGACGCGATGTACGAGGCCGGGCAGGTCGTTGGGCGGGCGCTGACCGCGGTGCGGAGCGCCGCCGGCGTGGGCGTCTCCCTGCTCGAACTGGACGAGGTGGCGCGCGAGGTACTGCGGGAGGCGGGTGCCTCGTCGCCGTTCCTCGGTTATCGCCCGTCCTTCGCGCCCACGCCCTTCCCGGCGGTGATCTGCGCCTCCGTGAACGACGCGATCGTGCACGGCATCCCGACGGCGTACCGGCTGCGCGACGGCGACCTGGTGTCCATGGACTTCGGCGCCGAACTGGGCGGCTGGGTCGGGGACTCGGCGATCAGCTTCGTGGTGGGGGAGCCGCGCGCCGCCGACCTGCGGCTCGTCGAGACGGCCGAACGCGCCCTCGCGGCGGGCATCGGGGCGGCCGTCGTCGGCAACCGCATCGGCGACATCGCGCACGCGATCGGCACGGTGTGCCGCACGGCAGGGTACGGGATTCCCGACGGCTTCGGGGGCCACGGGATCGGCCGCCATATGCACGAGGACCCAGGGGTACCGAACGAGGGGCGGCCCGGACGCGGGATGAAGCTGCGGCACGGGATGGTCCTGGCGATCGAACCGATGCTGATCGGCGGGGGCGGCGACGGGTACCACGCGGCGCCGGACGGGTGGACGTTGCGCACGGACGACGGTTCCCGGGCGGCCCATGCGGAACATACGGTCGCCATCACGGATACGGGGCCGCGGGTACTGACCGCGCGGTGACGGCGACATCGGAGCGCCGTCGAGCTGCGGGTGATCGTGCGACTGCGGGTACGTGGGGCTTCTCGCGCAGTTCCCCGCGCCCCTGAAAGCCCAGGCCCGCGGGCCTCAGCAAGACGGCCCCGCCGGCCGATGAAAGCAGGGGGCGCAGCCCCGCTTTTCAGGGGCGCGGGGAACTGCGCGACCAGCCCCCACCCACCCGCAGCTACAAACGAACCCGCAACCCCCAACGGCGCCACCGGTGTATCCCCGCAACACGCGGGAACCCGGTGGCGAATGAACAACGGATTCCCCGGGCCCGAGGGCTACGGTCCGGACCCCCTCAGTGAGTTCTTCGCCCGTTTCTTCGGCGGGCCGCGCCCGCAGCGGATCGAGATCGGCCGGCTGATGAGCGGTCCGGCCCGCCAGTTGGTGGCCGACGCGGCGGCGTACGCGGCGCGGCACGGCAGCAGGGACCTGGACACCCAGCATCTGCTGCGCGCCGCGCTGAGTGCCGAGCCGGGCCGAAGTCTG
This sequence comes from Streptomyces europaeiscabiei, assembly GCF_001550375.1. Classification (GTDB taxonomy): domain Bacteria; phylum Actinomycetota; class Actinomycetes; order Streptomycetales; family Streptomycetaceae; genus Streptomyces; species Streptomyces europaeiscabiei. The sequence continues at coordinate 2,735 of NZ_LRTR01000070.1, forward strand.
GTGGCCCGCACGGGCGTCGACCCCGACGCGCTGGCCGGTGAGATCGACGAGCGGTCCGGCCCGGAGCGGCACAAGCCGGGCCAGGGGCCGCCGCCCGCGTCCCTGGCCCTGACCCCCGCGGTCAAGCGGGCCCTGCTGGACGCACACGAACTGGCCCGGGGCACCGGCTCCGGCCACATCGGCCCCGAACACGTCCTGAGCGCCCTCGCCGCCAACCCGGACTCGGCCGCCGGCCACATCCTCGGCGCCGCGCGGCTCTCGGCCTCCGCGCTGCCGCCGGACGCGTCGGACCCTTCGGACCCCTCGGACCCGTCGGCGGCGACCCCGCCCGCCGGGATCCCCCTCTCCGGGTTGCCGCACCGCATGTCCACCGCCACACCGACCCTCGACAAGTACGGCCGCGATCTGACCGACCTCGCCCGTCAGGGCCGTATCGACCCGGTCATCGGGCGGGAGGAGGAGATCGAGCAGACCGTCGAAGTGCTGTCCCGGCGCGGCAAGAACAACCCCGTGCTCATCGGTGAGGCGGGCGTCGGCAAGACCGCGATCGTGGAGGGGCTGGCCCAGCGCATCGCCGAGGGTGACGTGCCCGACGTACTGGCCGGGCGCCGGGTGGTCGCCCTGGATCTGTCCGGGGTGGTCGCCGGGACCCGTTACCGGGGCGACTTCGAGGAGCGGCTCACCGGCATCGTCGACGAGATCCGCACGCACTCCGGGGAACTGGTCGTCTTCATCGACGAGTTGCACACGGTCGTGGGCGCCGGTTCGGGCGAGGGCGGCGTGCTGGACGCGGGCAGCATGCTCAAGCCGGCCCTGGCGCGCGGAGAGCTGAACATCGTGGGGGCGACGACCCTGGAGGAGTACCGGCGGATCGAGAAGGACGCGGCGCTGGCCCGCCGGTTCCAGCCCGTGCTGGTCCCCGAGCCGAGCGGCGATGACGCCCTGGAGATCCTGCGCGGGCTGCGCGACCGGTACGAGGCCCACCACCAGGTCCGCTACACCGACGAGGCACTGGTGGCCGCGGTGGACCTGTCGGACCGGTATCTCACCGACCGACGGCTGCCCGACAAGGCCATCGACCTGATGGACCGCGCCGGGGCCCGCGTCCGGCTGCGTGCCCGGACCAAGGGGACGGATCTGCGGACCCTGGAGCGGGAGATCGAGCAGCTGACCAGGGACAAGGACCAGGCGGTCGCGGGCGAGCAGTACGAGCGGGCCACGCGGCTGCGGGACCGGATCGGTGAGTTGCGACAGCGGATCGGAGCGGACCACGGCGGGGAACGGGCCGACGACGGGCAGAGTCTGGAGATCACCGCCGAGGACATCGCCGAGGTCGTCTCCCGGCAGACAGGCATCCCCGTCAGCAGCCTCACCCAGGAGGAGAGGGAACGGCTGCTGGGGCTGGAACAGCGGCTGCGTCAGCGGGTCGTCGGGCAGGACGAGGCGGTGCGCGTGGTGGCGGACGCGGTGCTGCGCTCGCGCGCCGGGCTGGCCAGTCCCGAACGGCCGATCGGCAGCTTCCTCTTCCTGGGCCCGACCGGCGTCGGCAAGACGGAACTGGCCCGCGCGCTGGCGGAGGCCCTCTTCGGCGGCGAGGACCGGATGGTGCGGCTCGACATGAGCGAGTACCAGGAGCGGCACGCGGTCAGCCGGCTGGTCGGCGCCCCGCCCGGCTACGTCGGCCACGAGGACGCCGGGCAGCTGACGGAGGCCGTACGACGGCATCCGTACGCGCTGCTGCTGCTGGACGAGGTGGAGAAGGCCCACCCGGACGTCTTCAACCTGCTGCTGCAGGTCCTCGACGACGGCAGGCTCACCGACGCGCAGGGCCGCACGGTCGACTTCACCAACGCCGTGATCGTCATGACGAGCAACCTGGGCTCGGAGGCCGTCGGCAGGAGCGGGTCGGGGCTGGGCTTCTCGGCGGGCGGCGCCGAGGCGGACGAGGAGGACCGGCGCGAGCGGATCCTGCGGCCGTTGCGGGAGCACTTCCGGCCCGAGTTCCTCAACCGCGTCGACGAGATCGTCGTCTTCCGCCGGCTCACCGACGACCAACTGCGGCGGATCACCGACCTGTTGCTGGAGCGGACCCGGGACCGGCTGCACGCGCGGGGTGTCACCGCCGAGTTCACCGAGCAGGCCGTCTCATGGCTCGCCCGCCACGGAGACCAGCCCGAGTACGGCGCCCGCCCGCTGCGCCGCACGATCCAGCGGGAGGTCGACAACCCGCTGTCCCGACTGCTCCTCGACGGCCGGCTGCCGTCCGGCAGCCGGGTGGCGGCGGAGGTGGGGGACGGGCGGCTCGCCTTCCGTACGACGTCGACGCCGCCCGACCCCGACCGGCCTGCTTAGCCGGGCAACCCGCTACGGGTGCCCCTGCTTCGCGGGGTGCACGACCATCGCCGAGCCGCCCCCGCGTCGTACCGTCTCCGCGGCGGCCAGCCACCTGCCGTTCGACAGGCGCTGGACGGCGGTGGCCGCGCCGATCTCCGGGTTCTGCCGGAAGCCGTGCCCGATGGCTTCGAGCTCGGTCCTCAACGGGCTGTTCCACAGACCCGGTTCGAGCTCCGTGGTGGTCTGGTTGCGCTGGCTGGCGCGGGGCGCCGCGATCGCGTCGACCAGCGGCAGGTCCCGGTCGAGGAAGCCGGTCAGGGTCTGCAGCACGGTCGTGATGATGGTCGCGCCGCCCGGTGAACCGAGCGCCACCACGGGCTTGTCGTGCTGGTCGAGCACGATCGTCGGCGACATCGACGAGCGCGGCCGCTTGCCCGGCCCCGGCAGGTTGGGGTCGTGCACGGCCGGGTTGGCCGGGGTGAAGGAGAAGTCCGTCAGCTCGTTGTTGAGCAGGAAGCCCCGGCCCGGCACGGTGATGCCACTGCCGCCGGTCTGCTCGATGGTGAGCGTGTACGAGACGACGTTGCCCCACTTGTCTGCGACCGTGAGATGGGTCGTGCTGTCGCCCTCGTACGTCGTCGGCGCGGCCGTACCGCCGGTCGCGCAGGGAGCCGGATTGCGCGGGTCACCCGGCGCGACGGGGCTGGTGAGCACCGCGTCGTCCTTGATCAGGCACTCGCGCGAGTCGGCGAACCGCTGCGACAGCAGCCCCTTCGTCGGCACGTCCTCGAAGGCGGGGTCGCCGACCCAGCGGCCACGGTCGGCGAACGCGATACGGCTCGCCTCGATGTAGCGGTGCAGGTACTGGACGTCGCTCGCCTTCGCGAGGTCGGTCCGCTCCAGGATGTTGAGCGCCTCGGCGACCGTCGTACCGCCGGAGGACGAGGGGGCCATCCCGTAGACACCGAGGCCGCGGTACGAGGCTTTCGTGGGCGCCTGGCGCTTGGCTCGGTATACGGCGAGGTCGGTGGTGGTCAGATCGCCGGGCCGGGCATTGTAGCCCGAACTCGGGTCCACGGGAGGCTTGTTGACCGTGTCGACGATGTCCTGCGCGAGGTCGCCCCGGTAGAGGGCCCCGACGCCCTTGCGGCCCAGCTCCGCGTAGGTACGGGCCAGATCGGGGTTCTTGAGGGTCGAGCCGACCACCGGCAGCTGCCCGCCGGGGAGGTAGAGGTCGACGGTGTCCGGGAAGTTGCGGAACCGGCCCTCGTTGGAGGCGGTCTGGGCGCGGAAGGTCGCGTCGACGGTGAACCCGTCGCGGGCGATCTTCTCGGCGGGCTTCAGCAGCTTGCCGAGCGGCTTGCTGCCCCAACTCTTCAGCGCCGTCTGCCAGGTCGCCGGGGTGCCGGGCGTGCCGACGCTCAGCCCGCTGGTGACGGCCTCGGCGAACGGGATCGGCGTGCCGTTCTCCAGGAAGAGGTTCTCGTCGGCGCTCAGGGGCGCGGTCTCCCGGCCGTCGATGGTGTGCACCGTACGGGACCCGGCGTCGTAGTAGACGAAGTAGCCGCCTCCGCCGATGCCCGCGGAGTAGGGCTCGGTGACGCCGAGCGCGGCGGCCGTGGCGACGGCCGCGTCCACCGCGTTGCCGCCCTTGCGGAGCACCTCGATGCCGGCGGCGGAGGCGTCCGGGTCGACGCTGGAGACGGCACCGCCGTAGCCGACGGCGACCGGGACCTTCTCGACGGTGTCCGTCGCGGCCGAGGACGGCGGGGCCGCCCCCACCGACACCACGGCGGACGTTGCCGCCAGTACAGCCAGTTTCCGCGCGACAGGACGACGCAGACGCATCCGTACCTCCAGTCAGGGACCGTCCGCGCAGACTAACGCGGGTGCCATGGCCCCGTCAGCGGCGTCTCGGCCATCCGGCGGTGCCGCACCACTCCCGCGACGGCACACCGAACCAGGACACCGGGCACGGAATCGGACAGGGATTCGGACAGGGTTCGGCCGCGCCCGCTACCATGCGCGGCCATGAATGACGACGTGCGCAATATCGTCCTCGGCGTGATCGCGGCGGGGCTCAGTGCCTCGCTGGGCTGGTTCTTCCGGACGTACCTGTGGAAGCGGAAACTCCGCCGCAAGCAGACGTTCTTCGGGCTGCCCGACAACTCCGAGTCCTTGTTGGTGGTCAACCGCGATCCGTCCAGCGCGGACCTGGCGGTCCACCGCTTCGACGTGTTCGCGCTCCTGGAACTCTCCGCGCTGATCAAGGGCTGCGGCTCGCACGCGCAGATGATCACCCAGGACGCGGCCCAGCAGGGGTTCGGCGAGCGCACCGAGTTCTGCGTGGGAGGGCCCGTGTCCAACCGCCGCATGGCAGCGCACATAGCGGCCATGCTGCCCGGCATCAGCTTCAACAGCGACCCCGAGCCCGGCCCCCACCGCGCCGCCTTCCAGATCGGCAGCGAGCAGTACCGTCTGGACCCGGGCATCACCGAGCACGTCGTCCTGGCCCGGCTCACCACCGGCCAGCCGGACCAGGCCCGGCCCGTCTTCCTCTTCTGCGGCCAGCGGGCGATCACCAACCAAGCCGCCACCCGCTACCTCGCCCGCAACCACGAGCGACTCCACCGCAAGTACGGCACCGGCACCTTCGTGCTCCTCCTGAAGGTCGTCAACTCCCAGGCGTACGGAGCCGATGTGGTCGAACTCGTCGCCGACGTCACCCGCGCGGCCCAGACCCCGGCACCGGCACCGTCGGCCCCCGCACAGATCTCGCACCGCGCCTCCTAGTTCACGGCTGAACGTTACCGTCACGTAACTTACCGGGGAGTTACTTCTGGTAAGGGTGTCCGGTTACCGTCGGGTCACTTTGCACTTACACGAGTGAGGAGCGACCCATGAGACACCTGCACGGCACCACATCGCGTACAGCCAGGGCTCTGCGTACGAGCGCCGCGGGCGCCGTCTCGGCCACCCTGGTCGCCGGCACGGCCCTCGGCCTCGCCCCCGCCGCCCAGGCGGCGTCCGGTTCCACCGCCGCGCCCACCACTCGCTTCGTCGACATCAAGGGCGACGGCGGCACGGTCCTCAAGGCCAATGTCGTCGCACCCGCCGACACCTCGCGCGCGTACCCGCTCCTCGTGCTGCCCACGAGCTGGGGCCTTCCCCAGATCGAGTATCTGGCCCAGGCGCGGAAACTCGCCGACGCCGGTTATGTCGTGGTCAGTTACAACGTCCGCGGCTTCTGGGAGTCCGGCGGATACATAGAGGTCGCGGGGCCACCCGACACCGCCGACGCCTCCAAGGTGATCGACTGGGCCCTCGCCAACACCCCGGCCGACGCCGAGCACATCGGCATGGCGGGGCTGTCGTACGGGGCGGGCATCAGCCTGCTCACCGCCGCGCACGACAAGCGCGTCAAGGCGGTCGCCGCGCTGAGCGGCTGGGCGGACCTGATCGACTCGATCTACGGCGGACGCACCCAGCACCTCCAGGCGGCCGCCCTGCTGGACGGCGCCGGACGGATCACCGGCCGCCAGAGCCCCGAACTCCAGCAGATCTTCGAGAACTTCTACGCCTCCGACCTGACCAAGGAGGAGGACATGATCGCCTGGGGGAAGAAACGTTCCCCTGGGACCTATCCGGACCAGCTCAACACCAACGGCACGGCGGTCATGCTCGCCAACGCCTGGGGCGACTCGATCTTCCCGCCCAACCAGTACGCCGACTTCTACGAGAAGCTCACCGGTCCCAAACGGCTGGAGCTGCGCCCCGGCGACCACGCCACCACGGAGGCGACCGGTCTGTTCGGGCTGCCCAACGACGTGTGGACGGACACGCAGCGCTGGTTCGACCGCTACCTCAAGGGCACGCCCAACGGCATCGACCGCGAGCAGCCCGTCCGGCTCAAGTCCCGTACGGGCGGCGCCTTCGAGGGCTATCCGGACTGGAAGTCCGTCACCGCGACCCGTAAGAAGATCGCCCTGACGAGCGGCACCACGATCCGCGCGAACACCGACTCGGGCGCGAACGGCGGCGTCGTCTTCCTCTCCAGCATCCTCGACCAGGTGGCCCAACTCCCGCCCGTGGCCTCGATTCCGCTGCTGCCGCGCCGCTGGGCGGCCGTGTGGCAGTCGGAGAAGTACGCCGAGGCGCAGGCCGTGCGGGGTACCGCCGAGCTGCACACCACGGTCACGGCCACCAAGGAGAGCGGCACCCTCGTCGCCTACCTGTACGACGTGGGCCCGCTCGGCCTCGGCAAGCTGGTCAGCCACGCGCCGTACACCTTCCACGGCGAGACGCCCGGCCGGCCGTTCGGCGTGGACCTGGAACTGCTCTCCACGGCCTACGACGTTCCGGCGGGCCACCGTCTCGCCCTGGTCGTCGACACGGTCGACCCGCTCTACATCGAGCACAACCCGACCGGCGCGCAGCTGACCTTCTCCTCGCCGCCGAACGACCCGTCGTACGTGTCGATCCCGCTGCGCGAGCAGTGATCTCCGGCTGCTGCCGGGCGGGCCTGGCCCCTGGCTACTGCGCGCCTGGCAGCAGCGTCCCTGTTTCGGCCGGGGTGGCGTCCACGGCCTCGCTCACCCCAAGTGGATGAACCGCTCATCGTAGTCGAGGCCCGCGTCCGGTCCAGCGGCGGTGGTCAGTGCTTGAGGATCTTGGAGAGGAAATCCTTGGCACGGTCGCTCTCCGGGTTCGTGAAGAAACCGTCCGGAGTGCGGTCCTCGACGATACGGCCGTCGGCCATGAAGACGACGCGGTTGGCCGCGGAGCGGGCGAAGCCCATCTCATGGGTGACGACGACCATGGTCATGCCCTCTCGTGCCAACTGCTGCATGACTTCGAGGACTTCGTTGATCATCTCCGGGTCGAGGGCCGAGGTCGGCTCGTCGAACAACATGACCTTGGGGTCCATGGCGAGGGCGCGGGCGATGGCCACGCGCTGCTGCTGACCGCCGGAGAGCTGCGCCGGGTACTTCGGCGCCTGGTCGGCGAGACCGACACGGTCGAGGAGTTCGCGGGAGCGCCTGTCGGCGTCCTCCTTCTTCCGTTTGCGGACCTTGACCTGACCGAGCGACACGTTCTGCAGGACCGTCTTGTGCGCGAAGAGGTTGAACGCCTGGAAGACCATGCCGACGTCCGCGCGGAGGGCCGCGAGGCTCTTGCCCTCGTCCGGCAGCGGCTGCCCGTCGAGCAGGATCGTGCCGGAGTGAATGGGCTCCAGCCGGTTGATCGCCCTGCACAGCGTCGACTTCCCCGACCCCGACGGGCCGATGACCACGACCACCTCCCCCTTGCCGACGGTGAGGTCGATGTCCTGCAGGACATGCAGCTCGCCGAAGTACTTGTTCACGTCGTGCATCTCGATCAGCGGATCGACCGCCATGCCCTGCCCGCCCTACTCGCTCTCGGTCGTGTCATGTTGTGTCGTGTCGTGTCGTGTCGTGTCGCAGGTGCCGCAAACTATCCGGACGGATGTTGCCCCCAGGGACGACACGCACTGTCGGGGATTAGCCGTATTTTCTGGAATCGGCCGCGTCGGAGGCGGTGCGAGGGACGGCGCGGGGGACAGCGCGGGAGGCCGTCATCCCTCCGCGACCTCGGCGTACAGCTGGGACAGTTCCGGTGCGCCGCTGGCGGCCCACTCCTGACCGGCCTCGACCACGTCGATCTCACGACCGGACGCCAGGCGCACCACCGGCTGCCCGTTGGGCCAGATCTCCCAGCGGGCGCCCGGCACGGTCCGTACGACGACCGTGCCCAGATAGAGCCCGGCGTCGTTACCGAGCCAGGCCAGGGTCTCCTCGTCGTCGCGCCAGCGCGGGACGAGCTGGTCCAGGGCTTCCAAGGAGGTCGCGGAGTCGTCCAGTCGAACACCGACCTGTGTGGCCTGCGCGCGCAGTAGTTCGCATTCGGAGAGAAGTTCGGCGAGTCCTTCGTGACCGTCGTCGTCACCGTCGCCCCCGGTGAACACCGCGACCCCGAAGGCGGGGTCACGCCTCTTGCGCCAGTTGCCCAGGAAAGAGATGTTCATGCGCTCAGCGTGTCATCCACATCACCCTTCGCACCACAGGCGCGCGGGGACGCCTGTTCGACGGGAGTTCGCCCGCAGTTCGTGCACGCCTCATCGGCGGGTTCCTGACGCCTCATTGGCTTCGTGGCGTATCTGTCGTCTCATCGTTGTACCGGTGTCGCATCCGTCGTCATCGTCGCCGTCATGGTCATCAGCGAGTGGGAGGGGTCGCGCGTGCGCCGACGCGTCTGGGGAACGGCTGTCGCAGTGGCACTCCTGGCGACGGTCGCACCCGTCGCCACCGCCCGGGCCGCCGGCGACGGGGTGCCCGAACCGGCGCCGCTGGAGCGCCTCTTCGACAACCGTGCGGTCAGCGACGACGGGCAGCCCGCCGAGGCCGACTTCGACGGCTCCGGCGGCTCCCTCTCCGCCGCCGACCTGACGGCCGCCGGGTGGACACCCGGGCGCGCGCTGACCGTTCAGGGCGCGCGTCTGACCTGGCCGCGCCGCACCGCGGGCGAGCC
>NZ_LRTR01000699.1 GCF_001550375.1 Streptomyces europaeiscabiei
GCGGCCGCCGCCCTCGCCGCCTTCGGCCCGTGGTCGCGGGTGCCCGCCGCCGAGCGGGCCGCGATCCTCGCCCGGACGGCGGACCACATACGACGCCACCTCGTCCCGTACGCCGAACTCGCCCAGGCCGAGAGCGGCGCGACGACCGGTACGGCGCGGGGGATGCAGGTCGGGATCGGGGCGGCCCGTTTCCAGCGGTACTCCCGCGTCGAGCCGGTGGAGGAGCCGATCACCCCCCAGATCAACGAGGCGGGCCCCTTCGGCAAGGCGGCCGTGATGGGCGCCCTCGCCGTACGCCACCCCGTGGGCGTGGTCACCTGCGTCACCTCGTACAACAACCCCTGGGCCAACCCGGCCGGCAAGATCGCCCCCGCTCTCGCCATGGGCAACACGGTGGTCGTCAAGCCGGCCCCGCAGGACCCGCTGTCCGTCTACCGCATGGCGGAGGCGCTGGAGGCCGCCGGGGTCCCGCCGGGTGTGGTGAACGTGGTGAGCGGGTCGGGCGCGGACGCCGGTGCGGCGGCCGTGGACTCGCCGGACGTCGACATGGTGAGTTTCACCGGCTCGACGGCGGTTGGACAGCGGATCGCGGAGGTGTGCGGGCGCGGCATGAAGCGCCAGCTGATGGAGTTGGGCGGCAAGGGCGCGGCGGTCGTCTTCGACGACGCGGACGTGGGGTCGGCGGTGGCCGGCATCGCCACCACCTTCACCTTCTACAGCGGACAGATCTGCACGGCACCGACGCGGGTGATCGCGCAGCGGGGTGTCTACGACCGGCTGGTGACCCAACTGAGCGCGTATGCGATGCGGCTGCCGGTGGGTGACCCGCGCGAGCCGGGCACGGTGGTCGGGCCGGTGATCTCGGCGGCGCACCGTGACCGCGTCGAGTCGTACGTCGAACTGGGCCGCAAGGAGGGTGCGCGGGTGGTGGCGGGCGGCGAACGGCCCCCGTACGAGCGGGGCTTCTATGTCGCGCCCACGGTCCTCGCGGACTGCACCCCCGACATGCGTGTCGTCCGCGAGGAGATCTTCGGCCCGGTCGTGGTCGTCCTCCCCTTCGACGACGAGGACGAGGCCGTCGCCCTCGCCAACGACAGCGACTACGGCCTCATCGACTACGTCTGGTCCGGGGACGTGGCCCGAGCGTTCCGGGTGGCCCGGCGCCTGCGTGCGGGGGGCGTGGGTGTGAACACCGTCGGCCGCAACATGGAGGCCCCGTTCGGCGGCTTCAAGAAGAGCGGGGTGGGGCGCGACGTGGGGTCGTACGCGCTGCACGCGTACAGCGAGACGCAGGCGATCGTCTGGCCCGGGTGAGGTCTTCCCTTCTGATCCTTTTGAACGCAATGATGTTCGAATGCAGCGTGAACGGCGTGTTGAGCGTGTTCAGCGGGTTCAGCGGGTGTCCAAGGCGTGGCGGTGGCCCCTGGGCGGCCTGGTGGCGGCCGTCGTGGGCGCCCTGTTCGTGCCGATGGGCGGGCCGCTGTGGTTGCATCTGGTGGTGACGCTGGGCGCGGTCGTCACCCTTGTAGGCATGGCGAACCGCGAGGTCCCGTTCCCGGTGGCCGTGGCACAGTGGCGGCTCGGGGGCGACGATCCCGACGTACTGCGTGCCCGTGTCCTCTCGGCGGTGGCGGCCCTCCAGCAGGGGCAGCCCGGTCTCGCGGTGTACCGGCTGAAGTCCGTACTGCCGGACCTGGCCCGCGCCTTGGGGCCGGACCACCCCGAGACGCTGTCCGCCCGCGTCGTGAGCGTCCAACTGCGCGGTGAGACGGGCGACTTGCCCGACCGTCTCGCCGCGGTCGACGATCTGATCGCCGACATCACCCGCGGTCTCGGCCCCGGCCACCCCGACACGCTCGCCGCCGTCTACTGCCGCGCGGAGTGGCTCGGCCAGGACGGCCGTACCGACGAGGCGGAGGCGGCCTACGCCGATGCCGTCGGCGCGGCCACGGAGCATCTGGGCGCCGACCACAACGTGACGTTGATCGCCCGCAGTTCACTGACGATCCTGCGCCACGACCGGGCCGGCCGGACCGGCGACGGTGCCGCCGCCGCTGACGCCGTCGACGACATGACCGCCGTCGTCGACGCGATGGAACGCGCCCTCGGCGCCGACGACCCGACCACGGCTTCCACCCGCCGTCTCCTCGCCCAGTGGCAGCGCACGCGGCCCCGAGAGACCGGCTGATGGACCGCCCTCTCCTCTACCTCGACGTGGACGGACCGTTGAACCCGTACGCCGCGAAGCCGGAGCGGCGGCCCGCCGGCTACACGACGCACCGGATGAAACCGCAGGGCTGGATCGCCCAGCATCCCGGAAGCCCCGCGGCGTACGTCAAGCCGCTAAGGGTCTGGCTCAACCCGGACCACGGTCGCCAACTGCTGCAACTCGACGTGCTGTTCGACCTGGTGTGGGCGACGACCTGGGTCGGCGAGGCGAACACGTACATCGCGCCGGTCCTCGGGCTGCCGGAACTGCCCGTGGTGGACTGGCCTCGGAGCCCGGTCACCGGACTGTCCGGGGTGGCCCCGGAACCCGGCGTGTTCTGGAAGACACCACGTCTCGTCGAACACGCGGCCGGGCGGCCGTTCGCGTGGGTCGACGACGAGATCGGCACCGCCGACCAGGACTTCGTGGCCACCCACCACCGGAACTCCGCCCTGCTGCACCGCGTCGACCCCCGACTCGGCCTGCGGGAGACGGACTTCGCGACGCTCGCCGCCTTCGCACGGACCACCGACGGGACGGGATAGCGATACGGTCGACCGGTGATCGTGTGGGTGAACGGGTCCTTCGGGAGCGGAAAGACGACCTTGGTCGAGGAGCTGCGGGGGCGGTGGCCCGAGGCGCTCGTGTTCGACCCCGAGGTGATCGGCTACGTACTGCGGGAGATCGTGGAGGTACCGACCGGGGACTTCCAGGATCTGCGGCTGTGGCGGCGCCAGGTCGCCGAGTGTCTGGTGGGCCTGGTGGAGGAGTACCGCCGGCCGGTGCTGGCGCCGATGACCCTGGTGAACCCCGCCTACGTGGCCGAGGTGTTCGGCGCGATCGGTGCCGCCGGCATCCCCCTCCACCACTTCTTCCTCAAGGTCCCCGAGGACGTGCTGGTCGCCCGCATCGACGGCCGCAGCTTCACGCCGGACGACCCCGAGCAGGACGAACGGGTCCGCCGGTGGTGCAGGGGCCGGATCGCGGAGTGCATGTCCGCGGTCGACACCCTGCCCTCCGACACGGTGTTCCTGGACGGTGAGTCGAGCCCTGGTGAGCTGGCTGGGTTTGTGCTGCGCCGCGTGACCCGGTGAGCGTGGGATCCGTCGGCCGGTCCTAGTCGCTGAGATCCTGCTCCACAGGCTCCCCGCGGCCTATCGACAGGGACCAGCGCACTTTTGAAGAGGCGGTGACGGAGACCGTGCCCGCGCTCTCGGCGCCGTCGATGGCGAACTGGTTGTTGATGCTGGTCACTTCGCCGTCGAGGCAGTCCATGGGGAAAGAGGCGGCCATGGGGCGAAGCAGAACCTCGATCGTGCCCTTGCCCTCGCAGCTCACCGCGACGGTGAGAGCCTTGCCCTCGCCCTTCCTCGCCTTGCCGAACTCCAGGTGCGCGCTGTTCCGCGTCCGGTTCTGACGCAGGACGACGCGTTCGGCGACGGGGTCCGGAGCGCGGTTCCTCAACACGCGCTCTGTTGCCGACGCATTGGAGTCCGCGGCCGGGGTCGCCTTCGCCGGGCTCGGCCCGGCCGTCCGTGAGGGCTGCTGCTTCTGCGACCCGGTGTCGCCGTTCGACGAGCATGCGGTGGCGGAGAGGAGAGCAGCCGCCGACAGCAGCGTCAGAGCGGTGAGTGTGCGGCGGGACATGCGTGATGAGCGTGACATGAACGACCCCCGTCAAATCTGCCCGCTGGTGGCGGGCGAGGTGGTGATCGTGACACCGGGCCGAGACGGGCAACAAGGCTAAGGGGCGTGTTCAGAGGCTGATTTGAGGTTGGCGGTGCTTGCCCGGAAGGAAGGGCCCGCACTCTCCTGCCAAGCGGCTGACGGTGTCTCAGAAGTGCCCTGCGCGCGGGTCCGCCTCGGTGGACATACCGTCAGTCCGCTTCCCCGACGCTCCGGATGCGGGCCACCGAGCCGATTTCCAGGGCCGTCCACATCGAACCGTCGGGTCCGAGAGCGATGCCGTGGGGCTCGGAGGACGGGGTCGGCAGATCGTGTTCGTGGATCTCGTACGTCCCGTGCTTCTCGTGCTTCTCGGGCTTCTCATGCATCTCGGGCATCTCGCTATGGCCGCCGTCGTAGGTGATCCTGCCTACGCGGTTGGCGCCCCACTCGGTGAACCAGCAGCCGCCGTCGATGTCGGGGTCGGCGACGATGGCGTGCGGGCGGCACTCGCGGTCCGGCAGGGGGAACTCGTCGATCTTCCCGTCCGGTGTGATCCGCCCGATCTGCCCGGCCCCGATCTCGACGAACCACATGGCCCCGTCACCACCGGCGGTGATGCCCACGGGACCGGCTCCCGGCGTCGGCAGCGGATGGACGGTCACCTCCCCGTCCAGGGAGATGGCACCGATCGCGTTCGCCCGGTTCATCGTGAACCACAGCCGGCCGTCCGGCCCGGCGGCGATGGCCGACGGAAACGCCCCGGCGAGTGGGAGCGGGAACTCGTCGACCTCACCCTCGGTCGTGATCCGCCCGATTCGGTCGGCCTCCGCCTCCGTGAACCACAGCGCGTCATCGGGACCGACCGCGATCCCGAACGGACCGGCATTCGAGGTCGGCAAGGGGAAGGACGCGACCTCTCCGGCTGTACTGATCCGCCCGATCCGGTGCCCCAGGAACTCCGTGAACCAGAGCGCGCCGTCCGGCCCGGCCGTGATGACCGACGGCCCACCGGACGTCGATCCGAGCGCGTACGACGTGGTCTCGCCGTCGGGCGAGAGCCTGCCGATGCGCCCGGCGTGGACCAGCGTGAACCACAGCGCGCCGTCCGGCCCGGCGGCGATTCCGTACGGCCCCGCCTTGGCGTCGGAGACGGGGAACTCCGTGATGGACACGGTCGTCGGCCGAGAAGTCATGTATTCGGGTCCCTCGTTCAGTGGCTGGGGGCTGGGGGCTGGGGGCTGGGG
>NZ_LRTR01000700.1 GCF_001550375.1 Streptomyces europaeiscabiei
GCCCTGCCCGAACAGACAGCCCTCGACGCGGTCGGCGCCGGCCATCAGCGCCAGCTCGGCCGCCGCGCCGGGTCCTTGTCCAGGCATGCCCGTACGACCGGCTCCAGCGCCTCCGGGAGGCCGGGCAGCTCGGGCTCGTCGTAGACCGTGCGCAACAGCATCGCCGCGGCAGCGCCGCTGCCGAACGGCCGTACGCCGGTCGCGGCGAAGGCCAGGACACAGCCCAGCGAGAAGACATCGCTGGGCGGGCCGACCCCCGCGCCGCGCGCCCGGGCCTGTTCGGGCGACAGGAAACCGGGCGAGCCCACGATGACGCCGGTGGACGTGAGCGCCGTACCTTCCGGCGTGCGCGCGATACCGAAGTCGATCAGGCGCGGACCGTCCGGGGCCAGCAACAGGTTGCCCGGCTTCACGTCGCGGTGCACCAGCCCGGCCCGGTGGACGGCGTCCAGTGCCTCGGCGAGCCGCAGCCCCAGCACGCACACGGACGCGGGGGACCACGGCCCGTGCTCCTCCAGAGCCTCCGAGAGCGAGGGACCCGGTACGAACGCGGTCGCCAGCCACGGATCCTCCGCGTCGGCGTCCGCGCCCAGCAAGGGGACCACCCAGGGGCTGTCCACCTGCCGGGCCACCTCGATCTCCCGGCGGAACCGGGCCCGGAACCCCGCGTCGTCCGCGTAGGACGCCCGTACGACCTTGACCGCGGCGAAGGCGCCGCCCGGCGCGCGGGCGAGGAAGACGACGCCCATGCCTCCGGCACCGAGCTGTCGCAGCAGGCGGTAGTCGCCCAGCCGCGACGGATCGGCGGTACGCAGCGGCTCCATCAGGCCGTCAGCGGCGCGGGGCCGCCGTACACGAACGCTCCGTCCTCGACACGCCAGAGGTAGCCGCCGGTGCCGTCGATGAGCGGCAGGCCGTTCTTCTGGAACCCGTACGTCCTGGTGATGCCCTGGTACTTGACGGCCCGCAGCGCGGCGAGCAGTTCCTCGCGGGTACGGCTCTTGGACGGCAGGTCCCCGAGCGACTTGAGCACCATCGAGGTCACGTCGTAGGCCTCCGCCGCGTACCGGGGCGGCGCCTGCTTCCACCGTTTCCGGTAGGCGCTCACGAACGCCTTCGCCTCGGGGATGCCCGTCGGGTCGACGACCGCCGCGACGATCGTCCACCCGTCGGCGGCCTCCTTCGCGGCCGTGACGAAACGCGGGTCGAGCAGGGCCGGTCCGGAGGCGCGGGCCCCGGAGAAGCCGCGCTCGCTCAGCGTCCGGGCGAACGACGCGGCCCGGTCGGGCAGACCGGCGAAGGCGAAGGAGTCGGTGCCGGCGGCCAGGAGGTCGTCCACCGTGTCCCCGAAGCCGGACCGCATGGTGCCGACCACGCGGGGCAGGAACGGCTGCCCGGCCGCGTGCAGTTGCCTGCTCAAGCTGCTGCTGACCTCAGCGCTGTAGCTGTCGGCGGCCCGGTCGACGACGACACCGATCCTGCGCGGGCGGGTGCTCCGCAGGACCGCGTCGAGGTAGAGGGGTAGCACAGAGTCGGGCAGCCGTGCGTGCAGGAACGAGCGGAAGCCCTGCACGACGAGGGCGATGGCGCCGGGGGACACCGCGAGAACGGGCAGGAGGGCGGCGTCGTACGCGGCCAGCGCGGACAGGGCGGTCGCGTCCGTGGTCGGGCCGACCACGGCGAGGACGGAGGGGTCGTCGGCGAGTCGCTTCGCGAGCCGGGCCGACTCGGCCGGGTCGCCGGCGTCGTCGACGGCCCGCACGTCCACCTGGAAGGGGGCGTTCCGTCGGGCGTTGAACTCCTCGACGGCCAGCCGCAGTCCGCGTTCCTGGGCCTTGCCGGTGGCGCGCTGGTCGCCACTGAGGTCGCCGTGCAGCGCGACGGTGTAGGCGGGGCGGCGGGAGGCGGCGACCGGCTTCTTGGCGCCCGCGCCGTCGTCCATGCCCAGGGCCCACCAGGTCGTGGCTCCCCCTGCGGCGAGGAGCGCGCCCGCGCCGGCGAGCAGGACGCGACGCCTCGCGGGGGCTTCGGGTGTGTCGGTGGCCGCCGTG
>NZ_LRTR01000701.1 GCF_001550375.1 Streptomyces europaeiscabiei
ATCTCTCGGCCTCGGTGGCGGCGGGTGCCGGGGCGAGGACGGCGGTGGCGTGCCGGGTCCACGGGGAGTCGTCGTCGGCGTCGGGACGGGAGTGCACGGTGACGGGGCGGTGGCCCGTGGGGCCGGGGGCACCGAGGGCGATCTGGAGCTGGACGCCGACGGTGTCCGGGAGCACCAGCGGGGCTTCCAGGGTGAGGTCGTCGAGGAGGCCGCAGCCGACCTCGTCGCCGGCGCGCAGGACGAGTTCGACGAACGCCGTACCGGGCAGCAGGACGGTGCCGGACACGGTGTGGTCGGCGAGCCAGGGCTGGGCGCGGGTGGACAGGCGGCCGGTGAGCAGCACCCGGTCGTCGTCGGCGACGCGGACGACGGCGCCGAGCAGCGGGTGCCCGGTTCCGGTCAGTCCGGCGCCGGTGACGTCGGCGGTGGTGAGGGCGGGCGGCAGCCAGTAACGGTCCCGGGTGAAGGCGTAGGTGGGCAGGGCGATGCGTGGGTCGGCCGGGTCGGCGCCCAGCAGCGCGTCGAGGTCGACGCGGACGCCGTGCACATGGGCGGCGGCGACGGCGGCGAGCAGGGTGCCGCGTTCGGGACGGTCCTTGCGCAGCAGCGGCACGCAGACCCGGTCGGTGGTGTCGTCGGGCAGGCAGGAGCGGGTGAGCGCGGTGAGGGTGGCGTCGGGGCCGAGTTCGAGGTAGCGGGTGACGCCGTGGGCGGCGAGCCAGCCGACGCCGTCGGCGAAGCGGACCGTGTGGCGCAGGTGGCGCACCCAGTAGTCGGCGGAGGCCAGTTCCTCGGCGGTGGCGGGGCCGCCGGTGAGGTTGGAGACGACGGTGAGGCGCGGCGGATGCGCGGTGACGCTCTCGGCGACGGTACGGAAGTCGTCCAGGGCGGCGTCCATGCGCGCCGAGTGGAAGGCGTGCGAGACGCGCAGCCCGCGGGTGGTCCGGCTGCGGGCGGCGAGTTCGGCGGCGACGGCCTCGACGGCGGCGGTGTC
>NZ_LRTR01000702.1 GCF_001550375.1 Streptomyces europaeiscabiei
CCGGTGCGGTCGTGGGGCGGTGGCCGGCCGCCTCCTCGCCGGTGATGTCACGCACCAGGCGGACGGGGCTGTGGCCCGCCGTCGAGCCGTGGCTGACGAGGCGGCCGTCGCGCAGGACGGCGAAGGTGTCGGCGACCTCGTACACCTCGTCGAGGCGGTGGCTGACGTAGAGGATGCCGTGGCCGCGGTCGCGCAGGGTGTGCAGGACGCGGAAGAGGCGGGCGCAGTCCGTGGCGGGGAGGCGGGCGGTCGGTTCGTCGAGGACGATGAGCTTCGCGCGGGTGGCCAGAGCCCGGGCAATGGCGACCAGGGGCCGCTCGGCGGGGGCGAGGCGGGCGATCGGCGCTTCGGGGTCGAGGTGTCCGCCGACGAGCGCCAGTACCTCGATGCAGCGGTCCCGGGTGCGCCGCCAGGAGATCAGTCCGGCGCGGCGCGCGTACCCGGTGCTCAGGGCGATGTTCTCGGCGACCGTCATCCACTCGACGAGGCCGAGGTCCTGGTGGATGAAGGACATGTCGGCGGCGGCGTGGCTGCCGAGCGGGTGCCCGTTCACGGTGATCCGGCCCGCGTCGGCGTGGTGGACACCGGCGAGGATCTTGATGAGGGTGGACTTTCCGGCTCCGTTGGGGCCGAGGAGCGCGAGAACGCTGCCCGCGTGGACGTCGAGGTCGACCCCGGCCAGCGCGAGGGTGCCGCCGAACCGTTTGGTGAGGCCGCGGACACGGACCAGTGGTTCCGGCCCGCCGGGCGGGGCCGGCTGCGCAGAGGTGTCGTGAGCGTCGTGCACGGACAGCTCCGGGGGTCGGCCTGGCAAGTTCTTCCCTGGTTCGACTTGCCCCAGCGATACTAACCGCCCATATCACCCCATTTGCGACATTGAGTCACACTCTCTGCCCCCAACGGGCCAGTGAGCCGCTCCGGCGCCGACGCGCCGGCCGCCTCGTGTCGGGCGCGCCGACCACCTGGTGTCGGGCGCGTCGGCCGCCTGGTGTCGGTCGTGTCAGCCGCCGTCGAGCCCGCATTCGGCCCAGATGACCTTGCCCTCCGGGGTGTAGCGCGTGCCCCAGCTCTGGGACAGCTGGGCGACGAGGAACAGGCCGCGGCCGCCCTCGTCGGTGGTCGCCGCCCGGCGCAGGTGCGGGGCGGTGCTGCTGGTGTCGGAGACCTCGCAGATCAGGGAGCGGTCGTGGAGCAGCCGTACCCGGATGGGCCCGGCGCCGTGGCGGATGGCGTTGGTGACCAGCTCGCTGAGCATCAGCTCGGTGGCGAACGCGGCCTCGTCGAGCCCCCAGTCCGTCATCTGCCGGAGGGCGGCGGCGCGGACCTCGCTGACGCGGACCGGGTCGGCGGGCAGCTCCCAGGCGGCGATCCGCCGCGGGTCGAAGGCGTGGGTGCGGGCGACGAGGAGGGCGATGTCGTCGCCCGGGTGGGCGGGCGCCACGGTGTCCAGGACGACCCGACAGGTCTCCTCCGGGGCGCGCTCGGGGTCGGCCAGGGCCGCGCGCAACTGTTCGAGTACCACGTCGACGTCACGGTTGCGGTCCTCGATGAGCCCGTCCGTGTAGAGGACCAGCTGACTGCCCTCGGGCAGGTGGATGTCGACGGCTTCGAAGGGCAGCCCTCCGAGGCCGAGGGGAGGTCCGGCGGGCAGTTCGGGGAACGACACGGCGCCGTCGGGGTCGACCACGGCGGGCGGCGGGTGGCCGGCGCGGGCCAGGGTGCACTGCTGCGACGTCGGGTCGTAGACGGCGTACAGGCAGGTCGCGCCGATGATGCCGCCGCCGTCGGAGACGGGGTCCTCCCGGTCCAGTCGGCCCACGAGGTTGTCGAGGTGGGTGAGGACCTCGTCCGGCGGGAAGTCGAGTTCGGCGAAGCTGCGGGCGGCCGTGCGGACGCGGCCCATGGTGGCGGCGGAGAGCAGGCCGTGGCCGACGACGTCGCCGACGAAGAGGCCGATACGGGTGCCGGAGAGCGGGATGACGTCGTACCAGTCGCCGCCGACGTCGGACTCGGCGGGCAGGTAGCGGTGGGCGACCTCGACGGAGTCCTGGTCGGGGAGTCCCTGCGGGAGCAGGCTGCGCTGCAGGGCCAGGACCATGGTGCGTTCGCGGGTGTAGCGCCGGGCGTTGTCGATGGACAGGGCGGCGCGGGTGGCGAGTTCCTGGGCCAGCGAGCGGTCGTCGTCCCCGAAGGGGGCGGGGTCCTGCGCGCGGTAGAAGGCGGCGACGCCCAGGACGACGCCGCGGGCGACCAAGGGGACCGCGATGAGGGAGTGGACGTGGCTCAGCAGGCGGTCGGTGTGCTCGGGGTCCTGCCCGAGCCAGCCCGCCGCCGTCTTCAGATCCGGCTCCAGCACCGCGTCCCCGCTGGTCAGACAGCGCAGCTGCGGGACGGTCGGGCCGTACTCGACCTGCTTGCCGACCGGGCTGAAGGGGAGGTCGTCGCTGATGCCGTGGACCACTGTGCGACGCAGGTCGCCGCGCGGGTCCGCGGCCTCCTCGCCCCGGAGCACGGGCTCGGCGAGGTCGATGGTGACGAAGTCGGCGAGGCGCGGGACCACCGTCTCGGCGAGTTCCTGGGCGGTGCGGCGCACGTCCAGGGTGGTTCCGATCCGGGCACTGGCCTCGGACAGCAGCTCCAGCCGACGGCGCGCGGCCAGGGCGTAGCTGCCGACATGGGGCTCCCCCACCATCAGAAGACCCCTCTCGGGAGCCGACGAGCCGTCGGCGGCGAGGTCGTCGGCGGCATCGGCGGCGGTGACGCCATCCGGGGTGACTCCGTCGGTGGTGACGCCGTCGACGGCTGCGGGGATCCTGGCGGATGGTGCGGGGTCGTGCGGATGACCGGGGGCCGGGACGGCGACGAGCGGGCCGGGCGGCACGGCGAAGAGGGTGCTCCGGAAGCGCCGGAGGGGCGGGGTGTCCGCGGGCGCGATGGGCCGCACGGGCTCGACGGGGAGGCTCAGCACCGTCTCGGCCTGTCGCGGGGCGGTGAGGGGCTCGTGCCGTGCGGCGCCGGGAAGGACGGCCTCGACGGCGATGCCCTCCACTCCGGTGGCACTGGTCATCGGGCGGCTCACGAGCCTGACCCGCCGGCCGTCCGTCAGGGGTACGTCGACGGCGGCCCGCTGCCCGCGGGAGATCAGCTCGGCGGCCTTCTCCAGGAGGACCGCCCGGTCCACGGGGCGCAGCCCGAGAACCAGTTCGTCCACGCCGACTCCGTGGTGCGGATCCGCACCGGCCTCGACCCCCGCGTCCAGGTAGGCCCGCAGCAGGGAACGCTCACGTACGGAGCTCTGTCCCAGCAGTCGCCTCTCGATGGCCGCGGCCGCCTTGCGGATCACGGCGTCCAGCGCCGGGTGCTCGAAGCCGCGCGGATATCCGAAGCACAGGACACCTTCGATACGGCCGCTGAGCGGGTCGCGCACGGGAAGCGCGCGGCAGGCGCTGGCCTGGGAGCGTTCGGCGAAGTGCTCGGCACCGTAGACCCGGATCAGCCGGCGTTCCGCCAGGGCGAGACCGATGCCGTTGGTACCGGCGAACCGCTCGGCGAACACGAACCCGGGGACGGTCTGGATGTCCGGCAGCCCCCTGGCCAGCGACGCGTCTCCGAAGCGGCGCAGAAGAACAGTGCCGTTCGCGTCGGCGACGGAGATGTTCATGGCGCTGCCGGCGAACCTGGACTCCAGCCGGTCGAGCACGGGCACGGCCGCGCGGGTCATCCGGTCGTCCCGGTCGAAGTCGTCCCGGAAGGGGAGGTCGGAGCGGTCCGGCGACAGCCCCAGGGACCGGCACCGCCGCCAGGAGCTGAGGATGGACGTACGTACGCCCGCCTCCAGCGGCTCACCCTGCAGAAACCGCTCACGGAAAAGGGTAGGGCCACTGTCACGGAAAAGGGTGGGGCTCGTGCCGTCTGTCGCACGTCCCGTGAGTATCGACTCGCCGTCGGACCGCACCACGCTGGCCTCACTCGCGCCCTGGACAATCCGCTTATCGGAAATATCTGGCATTGACGAGGATACGGGCATCAGCAACATGAGTCACGGTTCGCCGGTTTCCTCACGCGCGGTAACCGGTCGGGCCGTGTCGAGCGGTGTCGCACGGCGGGGAGACATCGACGCGGGCCGGGCGGCCGCCACAGAGAGCCCCCGGTCGACGATGCGGCTCAGGGCGTCCGGATGCGTGACGTCTTCGCCGTGATGGCCGGCGGCGATGAGATCCGTGCGGATCACAGGCCCTCCGAGCTCTCCATGTCACCGAAGATCGGTCATGCGATGCAGGGCGGGCTACCGGTTGCCCGGACCCGGCCGGGTGTTCCACGGCAGCGCCGCCGGGACGGCAGCACCGCCGGGACAGCAGAGCCGCCGGGACAGCAGCACCGTCGGGACGACCGCCCCGGCCCACCCGCCCACGCCCCGGCGCACATGATCCGGGGTCACACGGTTCCGCCGCCAACGATCGCCCGGACTCCGGCACCCCCACGCGCGAACCGCCACGAAGAGCGGGTCGAACTCCGCCGGGAGACGGCCGGGTCGAGGAGGCTCCGGCGACGCGGGCCGCCCGGAATCCCGCGCGACGCCCTTGGAGGCGGCGCCGCAAACCATCCTTTAGCCACCCGAACCCCCTCCCTCACACCCCCTCATTCGAGCACACTGCAAATTTTACCTAGAGCAATGATTCATTCGCCGCCTCCGCCCGTACCTCCTGGCGACCCACTCCCCCGCCAGGAGGTGCCCTTCCATGCGTCGCACATGGAGCATCGGAACGATCTTCGTGAGTGGCGGTCTGCTGATGACCGTCGCCGCGCTCGCCTACCCCGCCTTGGTGGGGGTCGAGAAAACGGTCGCCACCCCGGACCGGATCATCGCCAACACCCAGTACGGCCCCCTCACGGAAGCGGACCGGGACTTCGTCATCAAGGTGCGTGCCGCCGGACTGTGGGAGTACCCGCTCGGCGAGATGGCCATGGAGCGCGGTACGACGCCGGAGATGAAGGAGGCCGGCAAGCACCTGGTCGTCGGGCACGCGGGCCTCGACGAGTTGTGCCGCAAGATCGCGCCCGAGCTGGGCATCAACCTCAACAACCAGGCCAGCCCGCAACAGCAGCAGTTCGTGGCGACCGCCGACGCGGCCACCGGCAAGGAGTTCGACTCCACCGCGGTCACCATCATGCGCGTCACACACGGCCAGATCTTCCCGACCATCGCCAAGATCCGCGCCAGCACGCGGAACACCATGGTGCGGCAGCTGGCCGACCTGGCCAACGACACCGTGCTCGACCACATCACCGTGCTGGAGAAGACCGGCCTGGTCAACCACGACCAGGTCAACTACCAGCAGACCAACCCGCCGAAGCTGCCCTCGGAACAGGTCACCCCGCCCGTGCCCCAGCCGGGGGCCCCGATGGTCGTCCTGACCCCCCGCCCGGACCTGAACGTGCGGACGACCGCCCCGACCGCACCCCCCGCGGACGGATCGGCGGCGAACACCGCGGACGGATCGGCGGCGAACACCACGGGCGGATCCGCTACGGAGTGACGGCGCTGCCCTGGGGGGGTGCGACAGGCGCCGGGCGGAGGCCTCAGGCGCCTCGGCCCACCCAGGTGTCGACCCAGCCGAGTGGATACGTCTCCGTGTCGTCCGTCGCCGGGGCGGCGGGTTCCCCGCCCGCCGTGTTGAACGCGGTCAACGCGTCGATGAGCGCCGCCCGCTGGTCCGGGGCGAGGCGCTCGACGACCGTGGCGAGTTCGGTGCGCCGCCGGGCCATGACGCCCTCGACGGCGCGCCGGCCCTCGTCGGTGAGCTGCAACAGGGTCTCGCGGCGGTTGTCGGGGTTGGTCTGCCGGTCGGCGAGCCCGGCCGCGATCAGCCGGTCGACCATGCGCATCGCGGTGGACGGGGCGACCTGGAGCTGGTCGGCGAGTACGACGAGCTTCGTGGCGCCACGCATGGACAGCACCACCAGCATCCGGAACTGCGGCAGCGTCACCCGCTCCTCGACGGCGGCGAGTGACCGTGCGGAGATCGCGACCAACAGCCGCGACGCGGTGAGCACCGCGCGCGTCACCTCATCGACGTCGTCCACGTCACTTGCCAGACCATCGCGTTCAGTCATGGCCCCTTTCTATCCCGCCGCGTCGTCCCGGCAGTCAGCGGATCCGTCCAGATTTTCCCTCCTCATGACCGAACGGGATCTCCGTCGCCGCCGCGCCACACCGTTGCCGACTCGACGGGAGGCGTGCGGTGGGTATCACGGGCCCTCCGATGGACCGCGAACACGTCGCCCTCTGAGAGTAAACGATTACCGATTTACCCGGGATGCGCTCCACAGAGGAGCAAGGAGGAAGCAAGGGCAGGACTCTTCAAGCGTCCCACGCCTCCAGGTTCAGCCGTTCACGACCATTGACCGCCCGGAGCACCCTCATTAGCGTGGAATACGTTTACTCCACTCAGAGAGGAACTCGCGGGACAGGTGCTGCCCCTGGCCAAGGCCCCGGACGACATGCCGGAGCGCGCGGTGGGCGTCGAGACCCCGTACGCCGGACGCTCCTCCTTCTACCGGTGCGAGTACGGCCCGTACCTGATCGCCATGAACACCACCGACGACCGCCACTTCACCCTCGGCACGAAGGGGTTCGGCGCTTCGACGAACCTGGTGACCGGCGCGAAGGTGGGCGGGAACGCGACGCTGCGGGTGAGGCCCGGCACGACCGTGGTGCTGCGCAGGCGTTGAACGGCCGGCCGACGGCCCTCCGTGGCGGCGGGCCGTCGGCATCCGGACGGCTCCTGATCATTCCCCACCGGATGCCGCAAGGTCTCCGCGCACGGCCCGGTCCCACAGGTTCAGTCCCGCGCGCAGGAGTGCGCGCACCGCGGCGGCCTCCTCGACCGTCCACGCTCCGTCACCGGCGTCCGTCACGAGCGCCTCGCCGCCGAAGATCTTCTCGTAGGCGTTGTCGTGGACCGGGCCTTGTGGGGGAAGGGCGGACTCGGCCTTCAGACTGCGGGAGAGGTCGTCGAAGAAGTTCCACGCGTCCAGCAGCAGCCCGGCAGAGACCGACCCGTGGAGCGGGTGGAGGTGCGGGTGCTCGACCCATCCCCGTACATCGTCCAGGTCGAGGGTGCCCTCCCCCTCCCTGACGAGTTCCCAGCCGTGGTTATCACAGTGCCGCTGAAGTCTGTCCAGGTCGGGGAACACGAGGAGGCGGCCGACGTCGTCGACAGCGAGTTCGTCAGGGCCGTCGTCCTGCCCCGGCTGCCAGATCAGGATCAGGTCGGCTCGTCCTGAGGCGATGCGGTACGGGTAGTGGTCAGCCATGGACGGCTCCGAAGATCGTCATGACCCCACTGTCGCGGCTCTCCTCGCCCCCGGGCCAACGGATATACGGATATCCGGTCCGGCCGGGCCCCATCACCATGTTCCCCGCGCCGACGGCCGTCTCGGTGGGCGCCGTCGAGATCGGCCCTCGGACTGGTGACGTCGCATGTTCAGGTGTCGCGTATGCGCCAGCCGATGGCAGTTCACATCACGTTAATCGTCGACGAACCTTCGGCGGTGTCTGACGTCGAAGCCGTGGCTTTGTCCGGGAGTTGTTAAAGCGTGTTTGCGGGCGCGCGATAGGTTGCCCGCCATGACTGGACTGGGGTCCGCCACCTGGCCACCTGCCCCGATCAAGACCGAGCGGCTCGTGCTCCGCGAGCCCGAGGCCCGGGACCGTGCAGCGTTCATCGAGCTGCTGGCGTCGCCAGAGGTGCACACCTACCTCGGGGGCCCCCGGCCGCGTGACGCGCTTGAGCGCGAGATGCCCGAGGCGCCCGAGCGGTGGCCCGGGAGTTTCGTCGTCGATCTCGACGGGGCGATGATCGGCCAGATCCTGCTCAGGAGAGCACCGGAGCACCGTAGCCCGGCCGCCGTGGGGAAGGTCGATCTCGGCTACCTGTTCCTGCCGCGGGCGTGGGGATTCGGGTACGCCGCCGAGGGGTGCGCGGCGGCGCTCGACTGGTTCGACGGCGTCCTTCCAGGCGAGCCGGTGGTGCTCACCACCCAGACCGCCAACGTCGGGTCTATGCGCCTTGCGGCAAAGCTGGGGTTCACCGAGGTAGAGCGCTTCCAGGCCTGGGACGCCGAGCAGTGGCTCGGCCTGCGGCCCCCGGTCACGCCGTCCGCTTGAGCCCCTGCTCGAAGGGGTGGGGTGCCGACCGTCAGTCCTCGTCGTCCTCGACGGCGTCCGGGGGCTGCCGTACGAGGCGGTGGAAGGTCGATGTCTCGTCCTTGAGCATGGTGGCGACGCTGGGGGCAGGTGGCCCGCAGCGTGCATCCGGCGTGCGAGGTCGGCCTGTTCGGGGATGAGTCTGGGAGGGCACCCCAGACGTTGTCCGCGAACACGGGCAGCAGTGTGCCCCTCAGTCGTGACTTCGGCGACCACGCGGCTCGAAGTTGCAGGGTGGCGTCGACGGCGCGGATGACGAGGTCGCCGTCCCCTCTACACGCACGTACCCGAACTGATAGGCGGCCGGGCCACGCTCGGCGAGCCGGACAGCGCGCCGGCTCCGCGCCGCCCCGCACAGTCAGCGGAGTGATCAGCGGCTACCGCCGAATTCCGCTCCGGCACTCCCCAAGGGCCAGGATGCGGACGAGGAGGAGGACGACTAGCAGGTGTGGTCGAGATCCTTGGCAATCACGCTGTGCAGGGTGGCGCTGTCCGGTGCGGCGGGGTCCGGGACGACGAAGGTGTAGTCGACGTCCTGCGGGTACTCCCCGACGACGACGGTGAGTTGGTCGGTCAGCGTGGGGAACGTCCGCACCTCCCCCTCCACCCCGGCCGCACCAAGCAACTCCTTCAGCTCCCCGAACGTGACCTCCGACGCGAGGGTCACCGTCTCCCCCCGCCGCCCGGTCGGCACGTCCACCGTCCCGGTCCAGGTGCTCAGCGCGACCTGGAAGATCTCGCGACAGCCGCACACTTCGAGGCGCACGTCCCCGTACACGAAGGTCCGGGGCCAGGTCCCCTTCGGGTGGGGGAAGTAGTCGGCCTCGACCGGCGGTCCGAGTACCTCGGTGACGGCGTCCAGTGTGACTCCGGGCCTGAGGACACCGACGCCGCCGGTCGTCGCGTAGTCCGCCAGCACCCGTCTCATGTCCATACAGGAAATGATCTCAGGCTTCGGCAAGACCACGGGCCCGTTCGAAGCGGGTGAGGCCGTCGGAGAGGTCCACGATCGGGTCGGGGTCGGCGTCGGCCGGTCGAGGCCGCGCAGCGGCCACGGTTCGCGCACGGACGGGCCCTGGATATCGGTGAGTTCGGGGACCCAGCGGCGTACATACGTGCCGTCGGGGTCGTAACGCTTCGCCTGCGTCACCGGGTTGAGGACGCGGTTGGGGCAGGAGCCGGTGCCAGTGCCGGTGGACGGCGATGCTCTCGCCGCCGTCGGCCCAGGTTAACTGTCCCGCACCGTGGCGCCGTTCGCCCTCGAAGCCCTGGAGACAGGCCTCGGCCTCGGCCTCGGTATCCGCATCCGCATCCGCGCGGGAGCGAGCCTCGTCGCAGCGGTGATCGCCACCCTGGGGCTGCGACTGTGTCGGCGGCGGCGCTACGGCGGGTCGACACATCACCCCAAGCCCTATTGAATGCTTGATTCAGCAGCCCTAGCCTCTTTCGATGGCTTCAATCACCTCTCCCCTCCCACACCCCGCACACCCCCACAGACCCCCCACACCCCGCAGAGCCGCCAGGGCCGCCGGGCCCCGACATCTGCGTTGGGCTCTGCTCCTGGCCCTGAGCCTGAGCCTCCCCTCACTTCCGTCGGCCGCCGCCACCCGGTCCACCCCGTCCGCTCCGTCCGCTCCGTCCGCTCCGTCCGCTCCGAAGAGCCCGGCGATCCCCGAGGTATGGCCGACACCCCGGCACATCGAGGGCGGCGGGCGCCAACTCATCGTCCCCGAACGGGTGGTGGAGGTCCTCGGGCCCGACACCGACCCCGCCGCCCGTCGGGTCGTCGAGACCGCGCTGCGAGCGGCCGGGGCCGACCGGATCGTCACCGTGCCGGCCGGGGAACGTCCGCCCGCCGCCGGGCTCACCGTCTTCGTCGGCGGGCCCGGCGAGAACCCGGCCACGAAGTTCGCGTTGCGGCGGCTGGGCGTCAGGTCCCCGGCCGGGCTGCCCGCGGAGGGATATGTCCTGGCCTCCGGCCGGCACGCCGGGCGCGCCCTGCTCGCCCTGTCCGGCACCGACACCACCGGCACCTTCTACGCCGCCCAGACCCTCCGCCAGCTCCTCACCGGCACACGCCTGCCCGCGGTGACGGTCCGCGACTGGCCCACGGCAAAGCTGCGCGGCGTCATCGAGGGCTTCTACGGCACGCCGTGGACCCACGCCGAGAGGCTGAGTCAACTCGACTTCTACGGCCGCACCAAGCAGAACGTGTACGTCTACTCCCCCAAGGACGACCCCTATCTCCGGGAACGCTGGCGCGACGAGTACCCGGCCGCCCAGCTGGGCCGGTTGCGCGAACTCGTCGATCGGGCAGCCGCCGACCACGTCCGCTTCACCTACGCCCTCTCGCCCGGCCTGTCGGTCTGCTACTCCTCCGCCGACGACATCACCGCGCTGGTCCGCAAGTTCGCCTCGCTGTACGACATCGGCGTGCGTTCCTTCGCGATCCCGCTGGACGACATCAGCTACACGAAGTGGAACTGCGCCGCGGACAAGGAAAGGTTCGGCAGCGGGGGCAGGGCCGCGGGTGCCGCTCAGGCCCACCTGCTGAACCGGGTGTGGGAGAAGTTCTCCGCGGGCCGCGCCGGACTCGACCCGCTGGAGATGGTCCCCACCGAGTACTCCGACCTCGCCGACACCCCGTACAAGACCGCGCTGCGCGACCAGTTGGACCCGGACGTGGTCGTCGAGTGGACCGGCATCGGCGTGATCGCGCCGACCATCACCGCCGCGCAGGTGCGTCAGGCCCGCGAGGTCTACGGTCATCCGATCCTGGTCTGGGACAACTATCCGGTCAACGACTACGTCACCAGCCGTCTCCTGCTCGGCCCCTACACGGGCCGGGAGGCCGGTGTGGCCCGCGCGTCCGTCGGCGTCACCGCCAACCCGATGGTCCAGGCCGAGGCGAGCAAGCTCGCGCTGTTCACCTCGGCCGCCTGTCTGTGGAACCCGGACTCCTACGAACCCCGGGCCGCCTTCCTCGCATCCGTCCGCGATCTGGCCAGATCGGCGGAGACCGGGAAGGCAGGATCTGGGGAAGCGGGATCCGGGGAGCCGAAGGCCGCGAAATGGCTGCGGATCCTCGCCGAGAACAACTACTCCTCCCAGCTCGACGCCACCGAGTCCCCGACGCTGACCCGGCTCGTCGCCGCCTTCCGGAAGGCGTACGAGGCGGACAGCGGCCTCGACCGGGCGACGGCCGCACTGCGGTCCTACTTCACCGACATGGCGGCCACACCCGCCAAGTTGCGCGCCCATCTCGCCAACCCCGGTTTCCTGACGGAGACTTCGCCCTGGCTCGACAAGCTCGGCTCGTACGGCGGCGCCGGACTGACCGCCGTGGATCTGCTGCTGGCCGGCAAGCGCGGTGACACCGAGGCCGTGTCGACGTACTGGAACCGGCTGCGCGGTGAGCGCAAGGCGCTGGACGCGGTCCCGCAGCAGGTGTCGCCGGGGGTGATGGACCAGTTCCTGTACACGGCGATGCTCCAGCACGCCCCCGACCCCGGCGTCGACGCCTCCTTCGCCCCCGGCTCGCTCTCCTTGGAGCCCGGCGCCTCCGAGGCGGTGACCCTCCGCTTCTCGTCCGCCGAAACACGGACGGTCACCTGGAAGCTCGACGTGCCGGACGGGGTCACCGCCTCGCCGGCCGGGGCCACCGTGACCGTCCCGGCCGGGAGCGGCGCCTCGGCCGACGTCACCCTGACCGGAGTCACCGAGGGCGTCCATTCCGTCGTGGTGTCCGGCTCGGGCGTCCTCGACCGGGCGATCCCGGTGCGGGTCACCGACGGGGACGGCACCCCGAGAGCGCTGACGGCCAACTTCAGTGGCGCGTCGGTCAGTTCGATCGACCTGTCCTCCGGCAGGAGCACGGACATCGCCGTGGGCGACAACCCCGGTGAAGTGGTCGTGAGCGCCGACGGCCGTACCGCCTACGCCGCGAACCAGGGCTCCGACACCGTCAGCGTCATCGACGTGGCGCGCGGCGAGGTCACCGCCACGGTCACCGTGGGCCGTGTTCCCGCCGGGCTCGCGCTCACGCCGGACGGCGGCACGCTGTGGGTCGCCAACTACACGGACGGCACGGTCCAGCCGGTGGACACCGGCACGCTGGAGGCGGACCCGGCCGTCACGGTCGGATCGGGGCCGGAGAACATGGCGATCACTCCGGACGGCCGGACCCTGTACGTGGCGAACATCCACGACAACACCGTCACCCCGGTCGGCCTCGCCACCCGCGAGGCCGGTCCGGCGATCCCCGTCGGCCCGCGCCCCTTCGACGTCGTCGCCGCGCCGGACGGGAAGCGGGTGTACGTGTCCAACTCCGGTGGATCGACGGTGACCCCGATCGACACGGCGACCGACGACACCGAGCCGACGCTGCTGGTCTCCGGCCAGGCCTACGGCCTCGGTCTGTCACCGGACGGTCGGACGCTGTGGGTGAGCCCCAGTACCGGGGACTCCGTCACGCCCGTCGACACGGTGACCGGGGCCCCCGGCGCGAAGGTCACCGTCGGCAGGTCCGCCTTCGACGTGGGCCTGGACTGGGACGGCCGCACCGCCTATGTCACGACGGCCGACGGGAACCGGCTGGTGCCGGTCGACACCGCGTCCGGCACCGCCGGGGCGCCGCTGCTGACGGGCGCCTATCCGCTGGCGGTCGCGCTGACGCCCGTACCGGTGTCCTAGACATCCGGGGGTGATCAGCCGGCGGTACGCCGGATCCGTCCGGCGTACCGCTCCTCCAGTCCGAGGTTGCCCTCGAACCCGCCGGGCACGTTGGCGGAGACGTAGACCGGGGGGCGGTCGCCCGAGGCGAGGAGCTGGGCGGCCGCCTCGGCGACCGTCATCTGCACGAGCATGACGCCCGTCAGTGTGGACAGCGCGCACACGGCACCGCCGGTCGGCAGCTCCAGCAGCGCGTCGCCGCGCGGGGCCGCGTTGTCGAGGACGACGTCGGCGAGGTCGGCGAGCTTCTTGCCGCTCGGATGGGTGGCGGGGACGGACGCGGTGTGGGCGAGGGAGGTGAGGGCGAGGACGCGGTGGCCGCGCTCCTTGGCGTGCAGGGCCATCTCGACGATGACGCTGTTGACGCCGGAGTTGGAGATGACGACGAAGAGGTCCTGGGGGCGGGGGTCGGCCAGCTCGTAGAGGCGGACCGCTATGCCGGGCTCGCGCTCCAGGAGCGGGTCGTCGAGGCCGCTGGGGTGGTCGCCGCCGAAGAGGACGAGGTCGGCCATCTGGATCCGGTTGGTGGGCACGAAGCCGCCGGCGCGGCCGGCGAGTTCGAGGACCATGGCCTGGGAGTGGCCGGTGCCGAAGGCCTGGACGACGCCGTCCGCGCGGACGCAGTCGGCGATCAGTGCGGCGGCGGCGTGCACGTCGGCGCGCGCGGACTCGGTGAGGCGGTGCAGGACGGCCAGGCCCTCGCGCGCGAAACGGTCGGCGCTCACCGGCTCGGTCACGGACTCGTTGGCGGACTCGACGGACACCTGGGACTCCCCACTGGTGGATTGAACCACCCCGTACACACCTATTAGTGAATCACTGAATCATAGGCTCGGCATCGGGGGCAATGGCGCAGTTCACCCCCGGGTGCGGACCCTCAGCCCGGTCCTGGTATTCAGCCGCTGCGTCAACGGGTGGCTGGTACCTTCTGTGCATGCCCTCGACCGATGTCACCACCCTGATCCGCACCGAGTTGCCCCGGCTGGCCGGCTCCCTGCGGAAGGTCGGCGAGCTGATCCTGGAGGATCCGGCCGCCGTCACCCACTGCTCGGCCGCGGAGCTGGGCCGCCGCACCGGCACCTCCCAGGCCACCGTCACCCGGTTCTGCCGGGCCATCGGCCTCGACTCGTACCAGCACCTGCTGATCGAGCTGGCCCAGGAGCGGGGACGGGGCGAGTCCTCCGAGTGGGGCAGCGCCGAGATCGGCCCGGACATCTCGCCCGACGACAGCCTGGAGCGGGTCGTGCAGGTCGTCGGCACCGCCGATCTGCGGGCCGTCCAGCAGACCATCGACCGGATCGACCTGGACTCGATCGAGCGCGCGGCCCAGGCCGTGGCCCGCGCCCGGCGCGTGGACGTGTACGGCGTCGGCGGCAGCGGAGCGGTCGCGCAGGAGACGGAGACCCGGCTGTTCCGCATCGGCTGCGCGGTGCGCGGCTGGACCGAGGTGCACGCGGCGACCACCTCCGCCGCCCTGCTCACCCCGGCGGACGTGGCGATCGGCATCTCCCACTCGGGTGCCACCCGGGAGACGATCGAGCCGTTCGAACTGGCCAGGGAGCGCGGCGCCACCACCGTCGCGCTCACCGCCGACCCACGCTCGCCGCTGGCCCGCGCAGCCGACATCCGACTGATCTCCTCCTCCTCGGAGACCAGCTTCCGCACCGGCAGCATCGGCGCCCGCCACTCCGTGCTGATGCTCATCGACTGCCTGTACGTCCGCGTCGGCCAGCTCTCCTACCAGCGGGCGAGTGCCTCCCTGGCACTGACCGACCACATCGCGGGAGCACACGCGGTGAAGTCCCGGCGCCCTCGCTGACCGGGCGGGGCATCGGCCGCCGGGCCGACCGTCCGGACCACCGGCCCCAGCCCCCACCCCTGCATGGATGAATCAACCAACATCCCATCGCATGGTTGATTGAACCACCCCACGCTGCCAGGATGGGGCTCCGCCGAGCACTCGTAGGAGCCTCATGCGTGTCATCTCTGTCGAGTCGACCGAGCTCTTCGCCGGGACGCAGGACCAGCCTCGTCAGGTGGTCGTCGTGGACATCGAGCACGACTCGGGCCGGCCGGTCCGGCTGAGCGTGGAGGGCCCGGACGTCCACGATGCCGGGGAGAGTGTCGTCACCGTCGGCGAGGACGGGACGGTACGCGCCGAGATACCCGTGGCCGTCGACGGCCTCGCCCCCGGCGACCGTCGCGAGATCACCGTCACGGCCGTCGACGGGGAGCGAGTGGCCCGGCACACGGCCGAGTTCACGGTCGCCGAGCCCGGCTGGACCATGTTCATGGTCAGCCACTTCCACTACGACCCCGTCTGGTGGAACACCCAGGCCGCCTACACCGAGACCTGGGACGTCGCCGACGACCCGGCCGTCACCGGGCTGCCCGCCCGCACCTTCGACTCACGCGGCCAGTCCGGAATGAGCCTGGTGCGGGCCCACTGCGATCTGGCCCGGCGAGACCCGGCTTACACCTTCGTGCTCGCCGAGGTCGACTACCTCAAGCCCTACTGGGACGCCTTCCCCGAGGAACGGTCCTTCCTGCGGCAGCTGATCCGCACCGGCCGGGTCGAGATCATGGGCGGCACCTACAACGAGCCCAACACCAACCTCACCGGCGCCGAGGCGACCGTACGCAACGCGCTGTACGGCGACGGCTTCCAGCGCGGGATCATCGGGGCCTCGCCGGAGACAGCCTGGCAGCTGGACGCGTTCGGGCACGACCCGCAGTTCCCGGGGCTGATGGCGGACGCGGGGATCACGTCGAGTTCGTGGGCGCGCGGCCCGTTCCACCAGTGGGGGCCGACCCTGTCGGTGTTCGGCGAGGAGCCGCGCGATCCGCGGCGGATGCAGTTCCCGGCCGAGTTCAGCTGGATCGCCCCGAGCGGACGCGGGCTGTTGACCGCGTACATGGTCAATCACTACGGCGCCGGCTGGGCCATCGACAACGCGCCCACCCTCCCCGAGGCGGAGGCCGCCGCGCTCAAGCTCTTCCGGGGGCTGAAGAAGGTCGCGCTCACCCGCAACGTCCTGCTGCCGGTCGGCGGCGACTACGCCCCGCCGTGCCGCTGGGTGATGGGCATCCACCGCGACTGGAACGAGCGGTACGTCTGGCCCCGGTTCGTCAGCGGCGTCCCCCGGGACTTCTTCGCCGCCGTACGGGCCGAGCTGGAGCGGGAAGGGCGCACTGCGTCCCCGCAGACCAGGGACATGAACCCGGTGTACACCGGCAAGGACGTCTCCTACATCGACACCAAGCAGGCCCAGCGGTACGGCGAGGCGCTGCTCGCCGACGCCGAGGCCTGGGCAACCCTCGCCTCCCTCACCACCGGGCACGCCTACCCGGACGCGGCCCTCGACAAGGCCTGGCGGCAGCTGATCTACGGCGCCCACCACGACGCCATCACCGGCTCCGAGTCCGACCAGGTGTACATCGACCTGCTCACGGGCTGGCGGGAGTTGTACGACCTGGCCGAGGAGGTGCACGCCGACGCGACCCAGGCGCTCGCCGACCGTGTCGTGCCCCTGCCGGGCGACGGCGCCGACCTGGTCGTCTTCAACTCCGCCACCTGGCGGCGCAGGGACGTGCTGACCGTCGCCGACCCCGGCCGCGTCCCGCTCGACCACACCGGGCTGCCGCTGCCGGCCGTGTCCGAGGACGGCGAACTCAAGGTCGTCGTGCCGGACGTGCCCGGCATGGGCCTCAAGGCGCTCTCCCTCGCGGAGGGTTCGGTGGCCGGCTGGACGGCCGGCGCGGGGACGACGATCCGCAACGAGTTCTACGAGGTGACCGTCGACCCCGCGCGGGGCGGCGGTGTCAGCAGTCTGCGGGCGCTCGGCGAAGCCGGGGCCGACGGCGAGGACGGCAGGGAGCTGTTGCGCGCCGGGGACATCGGCAACGAGCTGGTCGTGCAGGAGGAGTACCCGAGGCACCCGCGCTTCGGCGAGGGCCCCTGGCACCTCACACCGACCGGCACCACCGCCGCCCGTAGCCGGGACGTGCCTGCTGACATCGATGTCGAGCACTCGGCGGCAGGCTCCCGCATCACCGTCCGCGCCGACCTGGGCCTCTTCCGGTACACCCAGCGGCTCACCCTCTGGGCGGGCGTCGACCGGCTGGACGTGACGACGACCGTCGACGGCTACGACGGCGCCGACCGGCTGATCCGGGTGCGCTGGCCCTCGGACGTGCGCGGCGGGCTGCCGGTGCACGAGGTCGCGGACGCGGTGATCGGGCGCGGCTTCGGGTTCGTGGACGTGGACAGCGAGCGGTTCCCGTGGACGCTGGACAACCCCGCGAACACCTGGTTCGGGCTCGGCTCCACGGCCCGCGTCGCCGTGCACGACGACACCGGAGAACTGCTGGGCCACCGGTCCGTCGGCGTCGCCGAGCTGATCTTCAGCGACTGGGGCACCGCCGGTGAACTGGGCACCCCGCTCGCGGCCGCCCTGGTGCGCACGGGTGTCACGGCCACCTCCACGATCGCGGGCGGCCCCCGCTACGGCGACCTGGAGGTCGACTCCAACCTGCCCGACATCCGCATCGCGGTCGGCGGCCCGGAGCGCAACCCCCTGGTCGCCGAGGCCCTCGGCTGGGACCCGGCCGCCGCCCGAGAACTGCGCCGCCGACTGGCCGAGGACGGCCTGGCCTCCGTGTGGGTGGCC
>NZ_LRTR01000703.1 GCF_001550375.1 Streptomyces europaeiscabiei
GGCCCGCGGCGGCGCCGAACACCTGGTGCTCGCCTCACGGCGCGGCCCGGCTGCCCCCGGCGCCGACGAACTCGTCGCGGAACTGGCCGAACTGGGCACCCCCGCGACGGTGATCGCCTGCGACGTCGCCGACACCGACGCGGTACGTCGGCTCGTCGACGACCTGCCCGGCGGCGGCACCCTCACCGCGGTCGTGCACACCGCGGGCGTCATCGACGACGGCGTCATCGACGCGTTCACTCCACAGCGCGCCCACGGCGTCATGCGCCCCAAGGCCGATGCCGCACTCGCTCTCGACGCCGCCACCCGCCACCTCGACCTGGACGCGTTCGTGCTGTTCTCGTCCATGGCCGGCACCCTCGGCGGCCCCGGACAGGGCAGCTACGCCGCCGCCAACGCCTTCCTCGACGCCCTGGCCGCCCGCCGCCGGGCCGAGGGACTCCCCGCCACCTCCGTCGGCTGGGGCACATGGGCGGGCGGCGGCATGGTCGGGGAGGAGTTCGCCGAGCGGCTCCGCCGCGACGGTGTGCCGCCGATGGATCCCGACCTGGCCATCGCCTCCCTGCAGAAGGCCCTCGACCAGGACGAGGAGTTCCTGATCGTCGCCGACGTCGACTGGAAGCTCGTCACGGTCCGCGCGTTCGCCGCGCTGCGCGACTTCCCCGAGGCCCACAAGGCCGTCGCGGCGGGCGGCGACGAGGAGAAGGAGGCCGACGCCGCCGACGGGCCGCCGCTCGTGC
>NZ_LRTR01000704.1 GCF_001550375.1 Streptomyces europaeiscabiei
CCTCGCGGTCTGGACCGGCGCCTGCCCCACCTGTCACCGCGACATACCCACAGCGATACCAACCTGACCAAGCACTACTAGTACTCCAGCAGTAGATCGTGATCTTGTGAGTGGGGGCGCCGCTGATACGGCGCGGCCACCATTGACCATCTCGACGAGACCGGCCGCGCCATCGGCGGCGTCCATCCCTCTCTGCCTACTTGAGTCCACCGAGACGAAGGGCATCCTCGATCTCGCTGAGCTTCGCGGACGGCAGGACGCCCGCCTGCCCGATCAGGTCTTCCCTGGCCAGGGTGACCAGCCAAGTGCAAGGGATGAGGTCGGGACGTGGAAGTGCGACTCTCAGGACGCCTTCGAGAGGCAGTCCTTCGGGGGCACCTACTGCCACCTCAACGGCCACGCCGCTGAGATCGGTGCCCGCGGGAGCGACGACCTGCATTGCCAAGAAACCGGACGCCTCTTCTCCCGACAGCAGTACGACTGCCCGCTGCTCGTTGAAATCTGCCCACCAGACTTCGCCACGTCGCATGTGTCCTCCTGATCCGGGACGTTAGCGCCTGCGTCGCCCCTTCGACCCGCCTACTCCAGGCACAGATCGTAATGTTGGCTGGTCAGGGCCGACGATAAGAGGCTGAGGTCACCGATGATCATCGTGAGCTGTGTGGACAAACGAAGATCATGCGGCCGCAGCTCACAGCGTAGACCCTGCCCGTTGGCAGGAGGTGTTCGAGGGTCTGATGGGCCGGATAGCGGCGAGGTTCGCGCGGGTCGAACCACGCCTTCGGGCGCGGCACTTCGTGCGCGGGCTGCTGGCGGACCTGCCGCGGAAGAACTGCTGGACAATCGCCGAGTGGGCCGGGGAGGCGAGTCCTGATGGCATGCAGCACCTGGTGGGCCGGGCCAAGTGGGATGCCGATGCGGTACGCGATGACGTACGGGAGTAAGTGGTGGAGCATATCCGCGCCTGCGCGCCCGGCTGGACACCCAGGCGGCGGCCGACTACGCCGCCGCTCCCGACAAGACCTTCGAGTTCGTCCTCCAAACCCTCCTCGACGGCCTGGAGCAGGAACTCGCCGCATAGACCGACCCGAATCCCCATCGGTCACGTCGGTCAGCAGCAGCCCGCAGGCCCTGCACTCGGTGAAGAGGCGTCGTACGTCATCGCACGCGACGCCCTCACCGAGCATTTCCCGCACAGGCCTCGCGGAACCGGCTGCTTCGGCCACGGACTCGCCAACTACCTTGAACTGCACTCGCCAACTGCGGTGAACAGAAGCGCCGTGACCAGCCAGGCGCACCCGCTCAACCGCCCACTATCGCGAACAGTCACAAGGTGGATCACGCTGCGAGGGTCTCGCCTCGCTCGACGAGGAGGCCGTTCTCGAAGCGGGCGCCAGCTCGGACGAAGGCGACGAGGTGCGGTGCGGTGACCGCTCGCCAGCGGGCCTGGGCGGACTCAACGAGTTTGAAGACCATCGCAAGGGCCGCGGCCGGGCTGACGGCGCCACGGGTGACCTTGGTCCGAGGTTTCACGGTGGAGAAGGTCGACTCGATCGGATTCGTCGTCCTGAGATGGACCCAGTGCTCGGAGGGGAAGTCGTAGAACGCCAGCAGTTCATCGACCTCGCCGGTGATCTTCTTGACGGCCCTGGGGAACTTCGCCCCGTACGCCTTCTCGAACGCGGTGACCGCTTTCTCGGCGTGCGCACGGTCCTCGGCGTTGTAGATCTCCTGCAGAACCTTCCTCGCCCCGGGCTGCGCGGACTTCGGCAGTGCGTTCGTGATGTTCCGGGTCTTGTGAACCCAGCACCTCTGGTGACTGGCTTGCAGAAACACCTCCGCCAGTGCCCTCCACAGGCCCATCGCACCGTCGCCGACCACGAGCATCGGGTCGCGCATCCCGCGCCGCCGCCGGCAGACGCACAGCAGGTCCGCCCAGGACTCGGTGGACTCGCGCAGGCCCTCGGTGATCGCGATGAGTTCCTTGGTGCCGTCGACGCGGACGCCCATCAGGACCAGGAGACAGGAGTGCGTCTGGGACAAGCGGATCCTGGGATGGACGCCGTCGGCCCAGACGTCGACGTAGACGCAGTCGGATCCGGCCAGGTCACGGCGCTGGAACTCGGCGTGATCGGCGGTCCACTGCTTAGAGGTCCTAACAGAAGTCGTTGATCATGTGACTTTCGGCTTGGGTGGTCGTTGGTCTGGTCGTGGGGAAACGTCAGTCGCGGCCGTGGATCGTGTCGGATGAACTGTGGTCGCTCATCGAGCCGTTACTGCCCGAGCCGGGTCCGAAGCTGGTGGAAGGCCGGCCTCGGATACCGGACCGGCAGGCGCTGTGCGGGATCCTGTTCGTGCTGCATACCGGCATCCAGTGGGAGTACCTGCCGCAGGAGCTGGGCTTCGGCTCCGGCATGACGTGCTGGCGGCGCCTGGCCGCGTGGAACGAAGCAGGTGTGTGGGACAAACTGCACTTGGTGCTACTGAAGAAGCTGCGGGCGGCGAAGAAGCTGGACTGGTCGCGGGCGGTGATCGACTCCTCCCACGTGCGGGCCGCTCGGCGCGGCCCAAAAGCGGGCCCTGCCCGGTCGACCGCGCACGGCCGGGCAGCAAGCACCACGTCCTCACCGACGGCCAGGGCATCCCGCTCGCAGTGTCCCTGACCGGCGGAAACCGCAACGACGTCACCCAACTCCTGCCCCTGCTCGACAAGATTCCCGCCGTGGCCGGCGTCGTCGGCCGGCCCCGACGCCGGCCCGACGCGCTCCTCGCCGACCGCGACAAGTACCGGCGCCTGCTATGGCGGCGCGGCATCCGCCCGGTGATCGCCAGACGAGGCGAGGAACACGGCTCTGGCCTGGGCGTCTTCCGTTACGTGGTCGAGCGCACGATCGCCTGGCTGCACGGCTTCCGCCGACTGCGGATCCGCTGGGAACGACGCGACGACATCCACGAAGCCTTCCTCGGCCTTGCCACCTGCTTGATCACCCACCGCCACGTCCAACGCCTTTGTTAGGACCTCTAAGAGGTCATCTCATTTGGCGAGTCTGCGGTAGCAGATGAGGGTGCGGGGGCCGGGCTGGTGAAGGCGAGGAAGCGTTCGGCCTTGCGTTCGTCGCGGCGGTGGAGTCGGCGGTAGCCGGCGAGCCAGGCCATGGTCGTTCTATGGTCCAGCGGTGGCGTCCGAGCCGCTGCGAGGACTCGATTCCCCTGCGGGCGATGCGGTGGCGGATGCCGCGCTGGCGCAACCTCGCGGGCGCACCTTCTGGTGCTGCCGTACATCCTCGCCCGGGCCGCGACCGGCAGTCAGGCCGGAGGCGGACCGGGCCGCGGCCGGTACTCGGCACCTCGGTGCAGGGTGACTGCCGACGGCCCGCCACGGTGGTCATGGACGGAGCGCGGGCCCGGTCAGAACACGTCGGTGGTCCACAGGAGGTGCATATCCCATGCGATGTCCAGGGATTCCTTCGCTCCCTGATACCACGCACGTTGCGCGGTGTCGTCCGGCACGGTGTGAAGGGCCGCGAGCACATCGGCCGGCATCCATGCTCCACCCCAGTGGCCCAGCCAGGTCCCAGGCGTCTCGGCGGGTTCCGGGGTTCGCGGTATGGCGTAGCCCTCGCTCCGGAGAATCTCCAGAGCGGTATCCCGTTGATTCCTCATCAGATGCTGCGGGGAGAAGATCCCGTAGGCATCCAGACTGATTCTGTTCCCGTTCAGGTAGGCCTCCCATGCCGCCTCCGCCGTGGGCTGATCGCGCCAATCGACCACGGGGATCTCCACGGAGGGCCGCGCCGCCCGCGGGCCGCCGGTACTCGCGCGCACCTCCTGCGGTGCGGATCCCACCACGACGAATGCGAGCTCGTGGCACGGGACATGGAGCTCGATGCTCTGTCCCGTCCCGCTGTCCCAGCTGGTCGTCATTCCCGCCGCGATCCGGACGATGTACTCGCCATCGTCAAGCCCCTCATGCGCGTCGAACAGAGTGCCCTCGCGTATCTCGGCCGGCACGCCGTCCCAGTTGAAGAACCTCCGGATCGGAGGGCCCCCCGTCGCAGAAGCGATCTCGAAGTCGTAGTTGCCCGGGTTGCCCAGGTCGCGGCCGAGTGCGTAGGACGAAACCCGACAGGCAATACCGTCTTTCACCACGTACGTCTTCCGGGCCAGACCGCAGGTGATGAACTTGCGACCCTCAGACGTAGGAACTCTCACCTCCAAGCGCGTCTGCATCAGGTGCAGGCCGTCCTGAGACACCGTCTCCACCCAGTCGGTGTGGATCCTCCCGTTGGTCATGCTGCTCTCCCTGCCGTTCGGTGCGAGTGGATTCGATGTCCGGCCGCGGGCAGGGCCCGATGCCGCCCGGCTCGGAGGTGGGCGATCACGGCGTGCCGGACGTCGGTCTCCGGGGTGAGGGACAACGCGACGGTGGCCTTGCCGCTGCTCAAGGCACATCTACGGGCTCGTAGAGCACGTCGGTTCTGAGTATTGTCTTCGTACCCTCAAGAAGCGGGGCCGAGTCGTGAAGCGTCCGATGCCAGAAGAGGAGCGCATCGCCCGGTTCGGGGCGGTGGGCACTCAATATTTCCTCAGGCTTCGCGAGCCGCGGCCAGTCAGAGAAGTCACGTTGCGCAAAGGGAAGATCGTTCTGCTTATCGGCGATGAACCGCGTTTCTCCGCCCACGGCCTCATACGACAGGTAGACGACGACCGTCAGGAGAGTGCGTCTTCCGTCGGGGGCGAAATAGGGCGAATCGTAGTGCGGGACAATGAATCCGCCGTGTTCGTACGTGATGAAGCGCATACGCGGATTGACGGCCGCCGGCCTCCAGGGCCTTCCATCCGAATCCGTCGGATCGTCCGATCCCACTTCAAGCGATAGAAGCGTCCGCAGCCTGCGGTAGAATTCTGCCGCCAGGGATGTGGATTCGGCCGTGGCGCGGAGATGAGCGACCGGATCTCCCTCTGCATAGTTGGCGGCAATGCCGTCTCGGCCCACCGGGGCAAAGCACTGGGCGGCCAGTTCGGTCGCGAACGCCTCCACTTCGGCCGGAGTGAGGAAATGGCGAATCACCTTGGCGTTGGCCTTTGGGATCTCCGATTCGATCGGGGTCCATGAGTCATCGGCAGATATTCGGCTCAGCGCTTCTTCGGAGAGCTCAAAGGGATTTACCGGCATTTCGAACATGATCACTTCTCCGTGCCGAGGCCGTCGTCGATCCCAACGTGGCCGTGGGCCCCACAGCCCGGAACGGCCGCGGGCAGCGCATTGAGGTGGACGGCGGGACCGCGGGCCACGTACTTGTGCGCTTCGAGTCCGTGGAGGGACTCGAAGCCCCTGGAGTCAATGCCTGCAGGGAGCGGGGACCACTGGGCATTTATCGTCATGATGACGATATTAGGTTGGGGTGAGCCCACAAAGCAAGCAGGACGTACCCAACGCGGCGGAGAGGGCCGGGAGACGGGGCGGGGACCGGCTCAGGGGACTACCGAGGCGAGGTAGTCCCACGCGGCGCTGGGCTGCTCCGTACCGCAGCGGCTGACGCCATCGAGGGCGTCGACCTTGCCGGGCACCGACCAGGTGCGAGTTCCCTCCGCGGGCGCCCTTCGCGCGCTACTGATGGTTTCAGAATGAGGTCGCGAGCGTATGGGGCGCCGCCGGATGAGGCGAGGGCTTGTCCGGTCTGCCCCATGCAGTTCTGTCTCACGGCCTGACCCACGACGGCCTGCAGCCGTGCAGGCTCATCCGGTCGGCCTAGCCACTGTGCATAGTGTGCTCATGGATCGATTCGTGGGTCAGGGCCGCCTCGAATGGTGGGCCAATCACTCGACTTGCCTTGAGATGTACGACATCACCGTCACTGTCGACGCGGTCGGCAAGTGGCAGGCAACCGGGCGGCATGCCAGCGCCCTTGACACGACCCAACGCGAGGGCTGGGACTTCCTCATGGAGATGGACCCTCACTTCTCCATTGCGTTTCCCGGTGAGGACCGCGGCGGGATCACGGTGCGAGTCGTCGAGGCCGAGGATGGAACCCTCACGCTTATGGAGGCACCGGACTGGGACGGCTCGGTGAGCGTCACCTTCGACCTCACCTGAGTTCAGCCCGGAAGGGCAGGAACCCGACTTCGCCCCCTCCTACCGACTCCGGTGCGTCGCCGCCCCTTACTGATCTTTCAGAATGAAGTTCGGAGGCGGCGAAGACATATGAGGCAGCAGGCCAGTTCGAGCAGGCCCTGGTGGAGATCTGCGCGTCGTTCGTAGCGGATGCGGAGCCGCTTGAACTGGTGCAGCCAGGCAAAGGCGCGCTCGACCACCCAGCGCACCCTGCCCAGTCCGGAGCCGGGCGCGACGCCGCGTCGGGCGATCACCGGCTTGATGCCGCGCTTCCACAGCAGACGGCGGTACTTGTCGAAGTCGTAGCCCCGGTCGGCGTACAGGCGTCGGGGCTTGCGGCGGGGGCGTCCTCGTAGGCCCCGAATCGCTGGGACGGCGTCCAGCAGCGGCAGTAACTGGGTGACGTCATGTCGCTTCCCGCCGGTGAGCGTGACGGCGAGCGGGGTGCCGTGGCGGTCGACGATTAGATGGTGTTTGGAGCCGGGACGGGCGCGGTCGACGGGCGAGGGGCCGACGTGATCTCCCCCCTTTCAGGGCCCGGACATGCGACCGTCCACGGCGCAGTCGTCCAGGCCGAGAAGGCCAGCGCGGCGTAGTTCGGTGAGTAGGGCGGCGTGCAGGCGCGGCCAGACACCGGCCTCGGTCCAGTCTCGCAGCCGGCTCCATGCCGTCACCCCGGAGCAGCCCACGGTCTCGGCAGGGACATCACGCCAGGCGACACCGGTCCGCAACACGTACAAACTTGTCGGCGGCCGCCGTCATGGGCAGCCCAGTCACGGAGACGACGTGCAGCAGCGGGACGTACTGCCGCCACCACAGCCGCTCCGCCCTGGCGAGATCGAAGGTGCCGCCCTCGCGCTTGCGGTCGGCCAGCACACGGGGGACTTCTCTGCACCAACTCGTATAACAGCTCAGCCACCCCGTCGACAGGGATCCGCCAAGGCCGTCACAGCGTCTCCGTCTCTGGATCGAAGGGTGGATAAGTGGAGGATCAGACACAACGACGCAACCGGACGCGCCTGGCGCGGCAGCAGCCCAGGCCTGATCGGGTAAGGGTCAATAGAGTCGAGAGGGGGACGGGTGCACCCTTGAGCTGGTGGCGCAGGATCGATTGGACACAGATCGGCACGGTCGCCGCTGTCATCGCCGGCATCGGGACCCTGCTATTCACTGGAGTTTCGACGTTCTATGGGGCTTTGGTGGCCCAAGATCAGCTTAAGCAATCGAAACTGGATGCCAAGCAATCCGCTGAGGATGCCAAGCAGTTAGCCGAAGATGCCGAACGCGAGAACCGTAGCCAAGCCATTCGGGTCTCCTACTGGAGCGAGGGACACGGCGACAGCGGCCCTACGCCATTTCACGTGGTGAACAGGTCGCCGGATCCCGTGTGGGGTGTAATCCTCACGCTGAAGCTTTACTACGGTGCTAGTCCAGATGGTCGCACGCTCACCCTGGTGCTCGGAGACATGAAACCTTGTTCCGAATCCGTCATTGAGTCGAGCAATATCAGTTGGCAAAAATCCGAGTCAGAGCCCTTCCGGAGGATAGCTCCAGAGCAGGAACTCGGACTTGTTTCGATCAGTTTCCTTGACCGACAGAGCGTGCGGTGGGTTCGCGACTCTCGCGGTAGGCTGTCACGCTTCTTCAAGACTCCTCGCCTTGATGACGAGCAACGCGAGATTAACATCAATGCAAAGATCTTGGGTGAGTTGCCAATGGCATCTGCGAAAGAATGCGGTGACACCTACTAGTTCTCCAACGAGGCGCGCGTTCCTTGGACCGCTACAGCAGTCGTCCCAGCCCATTCATCTGCCGACGGTGCGGTTCCTGCACCGCTGCGGGGAGGGCGGCGAGATGGCCGTGCGGGTCATCGGCTCGGGCGCGCGGGCGACCAGACGGGCGACCTGCGACAGCACGTCGTCTCCGGCGGTGCCCTTGGCATCGCAACTGCCGGGGTCAGGGCGTTCGCGATCGTAGCCACGGCCATATCCACCGGTAGCCACCCGGGCGGCAACGCGTAGCCGGCCCAGTAGTCACCAGCTGCCACGGGGGAGTTCGGCACCGAGCTGGACCTCGCGCCGGCACTCGGGACAATCCGGCAGACCATCCACCCGGCGCGGTCTGTCGCCCTTCGCCCAGCTGAACCCGCACAGCGCCGTGTTCGAGTACGGCTCGGCCTGGTCGTCCTCGCTGGCGTGCGAGCCGTAGCCCGGAACGTTCCAGGTGAACGTCGCCTCGGCGTCGTACGGTGCGCCCTCGGGCCAGTCGTAGACCGGCTCGGTCGTGGTGCAGCGCATCCGCAGATCAGGCCCCTGCCAGCGCTTGCCGTACCGGATCTGCGAACCAGCGTCGACCGCGTCCGCGAGGCGCTCGAAGGACAGGTCGTAGTCCCTCATGTGATCCCACGAACCCGGCTTCTGGTGGAGCATCAGCGAGCGGAACATCAGCAGCAGCCGCGCCAGATCATGGTGTCCGACGCGCACGGTCCGCGTGTCGTGGTCATAGCCGTACGTCGGATCGTGGGCTGGCTTCTTCGGCATCGGTCCTCGCTCGCGTTGCTACGGCGGTCAGCGGCCCACCCACAGGGTCCACGGTGCGGCCGGCGGCCTGACGACGCCATGGCCGCTTCCAGATACTCAACGACCCAGGGCCGCCGGAGCCACGCTGACCGCCGCCGTTCGTGCGCCGGCCGAACCACCTTGGACCCGCGTCCCGCTCGATCCCCGCCACCCAACCCCCCTCGTGTCATACGGCGGGCCCGTGCCCGGTGACATCCAACTTGGATCAGTTGTCACCGAAGTCGGTCTCCGATCCCGTTGAGGACTGCATCGGTCGGCGGTCGTGACCGGTCGGATGAAAGGTCAGACCGCGTGACGGTGCCCCGCTTGGTCAGCTTGACCTTGCATCATCGATGACCGTGTAGCACAGGCATAGTCTGAGCGGGCGCGACCGATCCGAGGGGGCTAAGAGGTCCTAACAGAAGTTGTTGATCATGTGACTTTCGGCTTGGGTGGTCGTTGGTCTGGTCGTGGGGAAACGTCAGTCGCGGCCGTGGATCGTGTCGGATGAACTGTGGTCGCTCATCGAGCCGTTACTGCCCGAGCCGGGTCCGAAGCTGGTGGAAGGCCGGCCTCGGATACCGGACCGGCAGGCGCTGTGCGGGATCCTGTTCGTGCTGCATACCGGCATCCAGTGGGAGTACCTGCCGCAGGAGCTGG
This sequence comes from Streptomyces europaeiscabiei, assembly GCF_001550375.1. GTDB lineage: Bacteria > Actinomycetota > Actinomycetes > Streptomycetales > Streptomycetaceae > Streptomyces > Streptomyces europaeiscabiei. Next base: position 9,334 of record NZ_LRTR01000704.1, read on the forward strand.
GCTTCGGCTCCGGCATGACGTGCTGGCGGCGCCTGGCCGCGTGGAACGAAGCAGGTGTGTGGGACAAACTGCACTTGGTGCTACTGAAGAAGCTGCGGGCGGCGAAGAAGCTGGACTGGTCGCGGGCGGTGATCGACTCCTCCCACGTGCGGGCCGCTCGGCGCGGCCCAAAAGCGGGCCCTGCCCGGTCGACCGCGCACGGCCGGGCAGCAAGCACCACGTCCTCACCGACGGCCAGGGCATCCCGCTCGCAGTGTCCCTGACCGGCGGAAACCGCAACGACGTCACCCAACTCCTGCCCCTGCTCGACAAGATTCCCGCCGTGGCCGGCGTCGTCGGCCGGCCCCGACGCCGGCCCGACGCGCTCCTCGCCGACCGCGACAAGTACCGGCGCCTGCTATGGCGGCGCGGCATCCGCCCGGTGATCGCCAGACGAGGCGAGGAACACGGCTCTGGCCTGGGCGTCTTCCGTTACGTGGTCGAGCGCACGATCGCCTGGCTGCACGGCTTCCGCCGACTGCGGATCCGCTGGGAACGACGCGACGACATCCACGAAGCCTTCCTCGGCCTTGCCACCTGCTTGATCACCCACCGCCACGTCCAACGCCTTTGTTAGGACCTCTTAGTCAGCCGGGTCACCGTGGTCGGCGACAGCCCGGCCGGGGAGCCCAGGAACTGTTCCATCGCGGGCACGAAGTCGCCTAGTGGTCATGGCCCCACGGTAAGCACCGCGGCTGCCAGTTGATGGATGTCACCGCTCGGGCAGCTTGCGGCGGATAAGGTCCATCGACTTCTTCACGTCTGTGAGCTGGTCACCGAGCACCGGCATGCGCCAGCCCATGCGCACCATCCGGGCCGCGATCGCATAAATCACGGCTCGGCTGGTTGCCGAGGCCCTGGTGCGCGGGGTGGTGGTTGGGCAGGCTAGTTTGGTCGGGTGAGTCTCCTCGATGATGTGGCTGAGCGCGACAGCTGGCGGTGCTGGGTGTGCGACGGACCGGTCGACCCCAACAAGTCGGTAAACGACCCGCAGGGGCCCAGCGTTGACAGTCGGACCGCGGACCGGAAGGCCAAGGTCGCCGAGCGGCTCGCGCACCGTGGGTGCAACTCCCGCAAGGGCGCGGTCAAGGTGGTCATTGCCTGGCCGGACGGTCTGTACGTGCTCGAACCCGCGCCACTGATCACCGTTGCCGAGAGGCTGGAGCGCAAGGGGGGCCGCGAGGTGGTGGGCCGTTGTCCGACCAGGCGGGACGCCCAAGAGGCGGCGGAGTGGCTGGTGGACCGGTTCTCCCGCTTGGTGCCGGGGCTGCCGGTGACCGCCGGCATTGAGGCGGGCGGAGGCCAGTTCCTCGTCATTCTGGCCGCAGGCCGCCGCTGATGTGCAATCACCAGCGCACACTCGCGTCGAGCTGAACCGTCGGTCCACATCGACCTGTCCTGGCACGAGTTGACCCACCGGCGTGTGGCGGGCTGCGGCTGGGTGACCGGCGGGTCGGCCGGGCGCCGGGTCACCAGGGGCGGGGGCTGTGCCCGTTCGCGCCGGGGACCACCGTGGTTCCGCGATGGCCCCGTCCCTGCCTTCCGATAGGTCAGCCGGATGACCGACCGGGCGGGTCTGCCGCACCGCGCGGGGGATGATGAGGATCGAATGTCGGAACGCAAGGTCGGGAGCTTCCATGGCGAAGCGGTTTCATCAACCCCGTGAGGACGCGGAGTTCGATTTCATCCTCGGGATGAGCGGAGTTCCGGTCCTCGCATACTTCACCGGGACATGGCCCAAGGCAATCGAGCCCTGCCGGGTGATGGACCTCGTCGTGGGTGGCATCGCCGACGACTACACGGGCCGCCTGACGGCCGTCCGCACCGACATCACGCGTTGTCCGGCCGCAACCGAGCGATACGGGATCACCGGAGCCCCGTCCTACGTCCTTCTGAAGGAGGGAGAGGCGGTTGCGCACGGCACCGGGCCGATGACCATCGCCGAGGTGCGGGAGCTTCTGGACGGCCACCTCTGAGCGGTCCGCCGCGGCACTGCGGCCGCGACGCCCGTCACGCAAGCGGTGTAGGTCCCGGACGGGCCTTGACCCTTGACCCTTGATCCTGGACACACGAGACGCTGGATCCTGAGGATCTGAGAACGGACATCTCGTGGTTAGGAAGAAGTATCCGCCGCAGTTCAAGGCGGACGCGGTCGCGCTGTACCAGTCGCGGCCCGAGGCGTCGATCCGGCAGATCGCTGCCGATCTGGGAAGCAACCCCGAGACCTTGCGGAACTGGGTGCGGGCAGCCGGTGCGAGCCGGCCGCGGGGGCGCCGGGCGGAGGTGGCGACCGAGCCGCCGACGCCGTTGGAGGCGGAGAACGTCGCTCTGCGCAAGAAGATCCGTGAGCTGGAGGAGGAACGCGAGATCCTGCGTAAGGCGACGAAGCATTTCGCCGGGGAGACGCGCTGGTGAACCGCTTCCAGTTCGCTGCCGACCACCACCGCCGCTACGGCGTGAAGCGGCTGTGCACCATCCTGGGCATCGCCCGCTCCAGCTTCTACTACTGGCGTTGGACGGCCGCAGACCGCGCCGCCCGGCAGGTGGCCGACGCCCGCCTCGCCGCCCGGATACGGACCGTGCACCACGGATCAGGCGGCACCTACGGCGTCCCCAGGATCACCGCCGAGCTCCGCGACGACGGCGAGGGAATCAACCACAAGCGCATCGCGCGGGTGATGCGCAGCATCGGTCTGGCAGGAGTGCGGCTGCGTCGCAGGCACCGCACCACGATCACGGGCCCGGCCGCGGCGAAGGCCTCGGACCTCGTCGGCCGCGACTTCACCGCAAGCGAGCCGAACACGAAGTACGTCGGTGACATCACCTATCTCCCGCTGGAGGGCGGGAAGTTCCTGTATGTGGCCACCGTCATCGACCTCGCCTCACGCCGCCTGGCCGGCTGGGCGATCGCGCACCACATGCGTACCGTCCCCGTCACCGACGCCCTGGCCGCCGCCGAGCGGACCGCGGCAGCCTCACCGGAGCGGTCCTGCACACCGGCCACGGAGCGCAGTACACCAGCCGGGCCTTCGCCGACGCCTGCCGCAAGGCCGGCGCCCGCCAGTCCATGAGCGCGATCGGCTCCAGCGCGGGCAACGCACTCGCCGAGTCCTTCAACGCGACGTTCAAACGCGAGACGATCCAGGGCCGCAAGACCTGGTCCAGTGAACGGGATGCCCGCCTCGACACGTTCGGCTGGCTCAACTGCTACAACACCCGACGCCGTCACTCCCGCCTCGGACAAGGCAGCCCCATCGCCTACGACAGCACTCGACACAACAGCAACTACCCTGGCCCCAGCCGCATAGCCCGTGCCCAAGCTTCCGGGTCAAGGCCCGGAAGCTCCTGGCCCAATGTGCCACCTTGGGTGCCCGGCGGGGCGATGAGGTAGGCGGTGCCGGAGTGGGTGCGGGCCACTGGTCCACACCCACTCCGGCACGCATGGGACCGTCCACCACCATCCGCCACCGGCCACTCGGTGCCTGCGACGACATGACCGAGCCGAGACACCGTCAACAGGACCGTTCACCACCCGGGATCAGCCGATGGCGTGAGCGGGCGTACGGCCATGACGCCGCACGCCTAGCGGCAAGGTGCCCAAGGCCGAAGCGGCCAAGCCCCGCCGTGGACCTCAGCCGGAGAGTGACACCCGGCTCGCTGAGGCTGCCTGCATTCACCCGTCAGCGGCACAGGCTCGCCGGTTTGGCCCACCGAGTGGTGTGGCGCCTCGGCGGCGGAGATGACCTTTGCGGCGAGCATCAGGGCGGGTGCCAGGGGAAGGGGCGGCGTGGGCTGAAAGGGTGATGACGGGGGCTGTGTTGTGTCGGAAGAGGCTCATCAGTCGTTGGTCCGGGTGTGAATCCTCGCGTGGACGACGCTGTACCGTACGCGGCACCGCTCGGGCTTACCGGCTCCCGGCCCGGGAGGGATGAGCTGAGCATCGGCGTCAGGCGTGACGGCGGGTGGGGCCGGGCCGTGATGGTCATCTGCTCAGCGGTGCTTGTCGCGGCTGCTGTGGTGCTCGCCGTTGCGGACCGGCTCACTTGAGAGATCTACAGACGGGTGGCCTGGGCAAGACGGGCGGCCCGACTGCGGCGGCAGCCGGGTCAGGTACGGGTGTGTGCCTGCGTGAGCAGCTGGCTGAGGCGATCGCCTCGCTCCGCTGGCAGATATGTGGTGATGCTGTCGCACACGGGCCGTACCACCGGGCCAGAGGGCGAGTCACTCCTTGGCCCGCAGCCCAGGGGATCAAATCATGGGGACTGATTGGTCACTCACGGCGCTGGAAGGCGCGGTTCGCGGTCCTCGGTTCCTGCCGGGCGTAGGGCCAGCCGGTCTCGTCTCAACCTCTGGCCATCTGCTGGCGGGCGACAAGCAGTGCCGTGTCCAGCTGGCGGGTGCCGGTGACCATCTGGAGGCCGCGCCGGGCCGCAACCGGTAACCCTTGACAGGACGGGGCGTTACGGGCCGGTGTCTCTGTCGCCGTCGTGAAGCGTCTTGCCCGAGTCAGCGCCTGGCCGAATCGGGAAGCGAGCCCTGCCCGGCGCAGGTACTCCTCCAGCTGCCAGCAGACGGCCCGGACGGCGAGGCCGCTGAGGAACGGCCGCGTAGCGCGAGCCCGGCCGCGCAGCGCGACCGGGCCGGCCGCCTCGATGCTCGTGTGCGGCTTCGCCGACCCCCGTATGAACATCGAGATCGAGGTGAAGGCGCGGTGGGCCTCCGAAGCGCCTGTCGCACCTGCCACGCCCGTCGAGGTTCATGCCCCCCAATTACGTGGCCGTCTTCACTACGGTGCGGCCCCTGGCCCAGAGCGGCTACAGCGAGACAACGCACGCATGGAGGACCTGGTATGGACGTCCCCGGGTACCTGGGGATGGACCACGGGCAGACTCCCGGCGGGCTGGGCATCACCGTCGGCTACCTCCGCGCCGGCGGTGCCGGGAGGCGGAAGCCCACCGTGGGGACAGATCCGTCAGGCCGTCAGGCTTTTTCCTGCATGCTGCGCCGGGCGGGACTACCCTGTTCGGCGGCTTTCGGATCCTTGTCGCCCGCTTTGGCGCGCACGCCCTGGGCGATGCGGTCGCCGATGGACTTGTCGATGTTCGACCAGTACTCGAAGGCCCGCTTGAGGACGGGTTCCGAGACGCCGTTGAGGAGATGGCCGACGACGTTGTCGACCAGACGGTCGCGCGCGGCGTCGTCCATGACCTCGCGCACCAGTGTGCCGGGCTGACCCCAGTCGTCGTCCTCGGGATGACTGACGTAGGCCGCACGGGTGATGGCGCCGTCGGCTTGCCAACTGGCCGGGGAGTGGCGCGCGGGGTCGGCCGCGGGGCCGCCCTTGGAGTTGGGGGCGTACACCGGGTCGGCGGTCTTCCGGTACGCCATCGCCCCGTCCTTGGAGTAGGTGTGGACGTCCACGACCGGGGCGTTCACCGGAAGCTGCTGGTAGTTGCCGCCGATCCGGTGGCGGTGCGCGTCCGCGTAGGAGAACAGCCGCGCCAGCAGCATGCGGTCCGGGCTGGGGCCGATGCCGGGGACGAGATTGTTGGGCTGGAAGGCCGCCTGCTCGATCTCCGCGTGGTTGTCGGTCGGATTGCGGTCGAGGGTCATACGGCCGACCGGGATCAGCGGGTAGTCGCCGTGCGGCCACACCTTGGTGAGGTCGAAGGGGTTGAAGCGGTAGCTCGCGGCCTCCTCGTACGGCATCACCTGCACGTGCAGGGTCCAGCTGGGAAATTCGCCGTCGCGGATGTGCTCGAACAGATCACGCGTGTGGTAGTCGGTGTCGGCGGCCGCCATCTGGTCCGCCTCGTGCTGGGTGAAGCACTCGATGCCCTGGTCGGTCTTGAAGTGGTACTTCACCCAGAAACGCTCGCCGACGGCGTTGATCCACATGTAGGTGTGGGAGGTGTAGCCGTTCATGTGGCGCCAGGTCCGAGGGATGCCGCGGTCGCCCATCAGCCAGGTGACCTGGTGGGCGGACTCGGGGGAGAGCGTCCAGAAGTCCCACTGCATGTCGTGGTCGCGAAGGTTGTTGTCGGCGCGGCGCTTCTGGGAGCGGATGAAGTGCTGGAACTTCATCGGGTCCTTCACGAAGAACACCGGCGTGTTGTTGCCGACCATGTCGTAGTTGCCCTCGCTGGTGTAGAACTTCACCGCGAAGCCGCGCGGGTCGCGCCAGGTGTCCGGGCTGCCGCGCTCACCCGCGACGGTCGAGAAGCGGACGACCAGGTCGGTACGGGCTCCCGGCTGGAAGACGGCCGCCTTGGTGTACGCGCTGACATCGTGGGTCACCTCGAAGTGGCCGAAAGCGCCGCTTCCCTTGGCGTGCGGCTGGCGCTCGGGGATCCGCTCCCGGTTGAACTGAGCCATCTGCTCGATCAGATACGCGTCCTGCAGCAGGATCGGACCGGCAGGTCCCACGGTGAGCGAATGCTCGTCGCTCTCGACCGGGGCGCCGGAATCGGTCGTGGTGACAGGTGGAGTCTCCGTCATGAATCTGCCCTTCGTCGTACGGAGCGGCGGCGTACCGGGGCACGCTGCCCGCGCCCAGAGCTTGTCGGTCCCGTGCAGGCCAGGTGACCTTCATCGGCCGCCACAAACATCGCCTTCTCGACCAATGTGCGGTTGTTCCGAGAACTACGTCCGTCTCACTGTCGACCTCACCCCGCAGACCGAGGGCGTACGGCGGTCAGGCGGTGCGACAGGCCCAGCCGGCTGTCGGCTGCGCGCCGCTCGACGAACCGGGGCAACGCACGGCATGCCGGCACCATCATGCGGTCCGGGTACTGATCGGCTTGCCTGACGAGGCCGAAGGATCCCTCACCCGCGTTCCTCCTCGCCCGGATGGGTGCGGATCCCGGCCGCCCACAGAGCGCTCTGGCCGACGGCAACGAGCTGCGGCCCCGCCCGAAGGCCAGCACCGGCGCGAAGGCGGTTCGGCCGGGTTCGGACCGCACGGCGTCGCGGTGACGGACACGATTCTCGCCTGCACCGACACCGTCCTCGACGGCGGCCGTGAGCATATGACCGACTGGCAGGTGGAGGTCAACCACGCCATCAAGGAGACCGGCCTGAGCTTCAACACCGACGCCCTGCTTGCCGTGCCGACCCAGATCTGCCACATCCAGCGGATCACCTCGGAGAACCAGCAGCTGAGAGAAGAACTTGAGGCCGCGACGGGCGGCGCTCGCGGTTCGGGCGATCCCGGACACGGCGCCCTGCGCATCGCCGCGCAGGGCAGGGCAGGGCAGCATCGAAAGCTTGGAGGACGCGTTCGCGACCGTGTCGGGGTGCGGCTGGTGGAACCGGGGTGGTTTGTGGTTCGGGGTTTTTTGTGGTGGAGGGTTCTGCTCTGTGTCCGTTGTGGGCGATGGGCGGAACGAAACGTTATCTGTGGCTTGGGCTTCGGGGTTCTGGGTGGCTGTAGATGGGTCGGTGGGTGGGGGGTGGGGTTAGAGGTGGGTGCCGCCGCTGGCGTCGAGGTGTTGGCCGGTGATCCAGCGGGATGCGTCGGAGGCGAGGAAGGCGGCGATGTCGGCGATGTCGTCGGGTTGGCCGATGCGGTTGTGGGTGGAGTGGGCGGCGAGGTGGGCGGCGGTTTGGGGGGTTTGTCGTTTGTGGGTGTTCATGTCGGTTTCGATGTATCCGGGGTTGATGGTGTTGACGGTGATGTTGCGGGGGCCGAGTTCTTTGGCGAGGGCGAGGGTGAGGGTGTTGAGGGCTCCTTTGGTCATGGAGTAGATGACGGATTCGGGGTAGGCGATGCGGGTGGCTGCGGAGGAGATGTTGATGATGCGGCCGCCGTCGCGGAGGTTTTTCAGGCCGCGTTGGACGAGGAAGAGGGGGGATCTGGTGTTGACGGCGAAGAGGCGGTCGAAGAGTTCGGGTGTGACGTCGTGGATGCGGGCGGATCCGCTGATGGCGGCGTTGTTGACGAGGATGTCTATTTCGGGTCCTGTGTGCCGGCGGGCGAGGGTGTTCTCCAGCTGGGTGTAGAGGGTTTCGATGTCGCCGTCCACGCCGAGTTCGGCGTGGACGGCGAAGGCCTGTCCGCCGTCCTGGCTGATGAGTTTCAGGGTGTGGTGGGCGGCTTGTTCGTTGCTGCCGTAGTGCACGGCGGTCAGGGCTCCTTCCCGGGCCAGCCGGCGGGCGATGGCCCGGCCGATGCCGCGGCTGGCTCCGGTGACCAGTGCCGTCTTCCCGGTCAGTGTTTTCATGCCCCGGTCTCCCCCTGTTTTTCGGCGGTCGGACAGCGTCGGATGTGCGGTGGCGTGTGCTTGTGGGTGTTCGGCGGTGCGGGTGCGGGCGGTGTGCCGGTCGGGCTGTGCCCGTGGTCCGTGCGGGAGCGCCGGCCGTGCGCGGGTCCGGCCGGCGGGCGTGTCCTTGTCCGGCCGGCGGCTGCCGCTGCCCGCCGGCGGGCGGGAAGCTGCTCTGTTCTTCCTGGGGCCGGTGGCCGTGGTGTTGTGCGGGCCGGCGGGCGGGTGTGGTGGTGTGAGGCGGGCGGCGGTTTCCGGCTGGAGCGGCGTTCGTCTGGCCGGTGGCGGTTGTGGTGTGTGTCGGTGCGGCCGGTGGTGGTTGTGGTGTGTGTCAGTCCGCTGTCACTGTCTGCCTGTGCTGTTGTGCGAGGTGTTCTTCCATCAGCCGGGTGGCTTCCTGGTAGACGGCTGCTCCCCGGGACGCGGACAGGCGCAGTGAGGCGATCACGGAGGGCTGGGCGAGGCTGGGCAGGAGGTGGCGCAGGAGTTCGCTGGCCCGTGTCATGAGGTCCTGGTAGTCGCTGAAGGCCTGGGACATGGACTGGATGCCGGCGAAGGAGCCCACGATCACGTCCGCGGTCCGGGCGGGTTCGACGTGGGGCAGGAGTTCGCCCTGGGTCTGGGCCTTTTCCAGCAGTTCCCGCACGAGGGAGACCCAGCGCAGGAAGGGGCCGGTGCGGTCCAGGCCGGTGGCCATCTGGTCCATGGCCAGGCGCACGCTGGCGCGCACGATGGGGTCGGTCTGCAGCCGGTGGGAGTGCAGCATCACGACGTCCACGAGTTCCTGGAGTTTGCCGGGCCGGTGGGGGACGGCGAACTGGCTGTCCTGTGCGTCGAGGACTCCCAGTGCGAGTTCCTCCTTGGACTTGAAGTGGAAGTACAGGGCTCCCTTGGTCACTCCGGCCGTGGTGAGGATCTGGGAGATGGTCGCGGCCTGGTATCCGTGGTCCTCGAAGACCTTGGCCGCTGCCAGGAGAATGGCCCGGCGTGTGCGGATGGCTCGGTCCTGCTTGGCCATACGGCCTCCATGTGTCGTGCGGCTGACGCGCGTTCCAGCTCTTCAAAAAAACCGCCCAGTTTGTATATTACCGTGAAGTGGCCGGGGGTGGCCGGTCCGTCCCCGCCGGGAGGCGGGTGGCTGCCGGGCCTGACGCGGTGTGCGGGGGGTGTGGGGGCGTTGCCCGCGGTGTCGGTGAGGTCCGGGGCGGC
>NZ_LRTR01000705.1 GCF_001550375.1 Streptomyces europaeiscabiei
GCCGTCGGTGCCCGGCGTGGCCGGGAGTTCGGCGGCGGTCCAGCGCACCGCGTACAGGGCACCGTCGGCGGGGCGTGCGGTGTCGAGGGCGCCGTCGGCGACCGGGCGGCTGACGAGGGAGTCGACGGTGGCGACGGGGCGTCCGGTGCCGTCGGCGAGGTGCAGGCGTACGGCGCCCGAGGGGCCGGTCTCCAGGCGGACCCGCAGGCCGGTGGCGCCGACGGCGTGCAGGGTGACACCGCTGAACGCGAACGGCAGGCCCACGGCGCCCGGTTCACCGGCGTCGTCGCCACCGCCTGCGAGCTGGACGTGCAGAGCGGCGTCGAGGAGCGCGGGGTGCAGTCCGTAGCGGGCGGCGTCGCGGTGCTGGTCCTCGGGGAGGGCGACCTCGGCGTACCGGATGTCACCGGACTGCCAGGCGGCGCGCAGGCCCTGGAAGACGGGCCCGTACTGGTAGCCCTGGTCGGCGAGTGCCTGGTAGAAGCCGTCCAGGGGGACGGGCCGGGCGTCGGCGGGCGGCCAGGCGGCCGGCTCGGCCTCGGTGGCGGCGGGTG
>NZ_LRTR01000706.1 GCF_001550375.1 Streptomyces europaeiscabiei
ACTGGTCCCGCGCGCGCCCGAGTGGCCCGCGGGGGCGGTGGCCCGGTGGTCGTACGCCGCCTCCGGTCCCACCGTTTCGGCGGCCGTGGCCGCGCGTACGACCGCGACCGCCTCCCTCAGCGCCTCCGGGTCCCCGGCGTAGTGACACTCGGTCAGGGCTCCCGCCAGCAGGCAGGCCCGCTTGGAGTGTTCCTCGTCGCCCCCGGCAGTGCGGTCCAGCGCCTCGCGTGCCGCGGCCACGGCCTCTCGCGCGAGGCGCGGATCGCCGGTTTCGCCGTAGCGATAGCGCAGGACCTGGGCGAGTTCGGCGTACTCGTCGGCCACGTCGAGCCCGTGCTCCTCGCACTGCGTCACGGCCTCGCGGGCCGCCGCCTCGCCGCGTGCGAGTGTCTCGGCCTCGCCGTCGTGCTCGTATCGCAGCCGATGGGCCTGGGCCAGGTGCAGCCGCGAACCGCCGCCCGCTGCGAGCGAGTCCTCGACCATCACGACGACCTCCTCGAACAGCTCTGGGTCGTCGAGGTCCGACCCCGCCCGCAGCAGCAGTAAGGCCATCGACGACAGAACCATGATCCGGGGCAGCGGGTCGTCCGGGGCTCGCTCCGCCGCTCGTCGCGCGGTGCGGACGGCCTTCCGCAGCAGCCCGGCGTCACCCGTCATCGCATACAACTCGACCTGTGCTTCGGCGAGTTGAGCAAGGATCAGCGCCTCGTCCGGTTCCGCGTCGACCAGGGCCCGGCGCAGCGCCTCTACCGACCGCACCCCCGCGGCCGCACCCCCTCCGCGCCGGGCCGACTCCGCGTGCAGGGCGGCGATCCCCTCCAGCAGCGCCACCCGATCCTCCCGCCCGGCGTACCCGAGGGCTGCCTCCAGACGGCCGACGGCCCGGTCCGTACGGCGCGGAAAGCGGCCGTCCACGGTCGTCCGGCGGGCGCGCCACCGTGCCAGAGCGAGCTGCAGACGGCGGTACGGCGACGGCTTCACAGGAGTCGGCGGCCCCGCCTCAGTGCTGCTCGTCGTCGCCGCCGGCTTCGCCCGCCGCGCCCTCGCCCGGCTCGGCGATGATGTGCACCAGGGCGGTCACCCGCTCCTGCAGGGGCTCCGGCGGCGGCACGTCGGCCGGGTCGGCGATGCGCTCCACCCGGTTCGGGCTGAGGACTTCGAGCCGTGCGACGGCGACGCCGAGAGCGACCCCGTCCCCGGTGTCGTACGCGGCCGCGAGCGCCTCGACTGCGGCGGCGGGACGCGACCAGGCGGCCGGCGGAAGCCGCCAGGTGGGAACGTCGTCGAGCAACTCGCGGGCTCTGGCGAGCAACGCCGCGTCCATGCCTGCCGCGGGTGAACCCGCCCTAGACTGCATGGACTCAACTGTAGCGAGAACGCCGGGAGCGGCGGCGCGAGGCGGGGGTGTACCGGCACGTGTCCGAGAGAGAAGTGACGGAGCAGGAGGTCGCCGTCCACGTCTTCGTCCCGCTGGACGGCAAGCGCGCCGCGGAGGGAGTGGCCTCCCTTCGGGCGATGTGGGGGCGCTTCCTTGAACTACAGGGCGCTGACACAGAGTTGTACGCCAAGCTGCCGGTCCGGATGCCGCAGGCCCTGCGCGTCCCGCCCGTGCACGGCTCGGTCGTGGTGGCGGGCGTGCAGTCCGCCGACCGGCTCGACCAGGCGGTCCTGCGTCGGCACCGGAAGATCCTCAATCTGTCGGTGCTGCTCGGCGCCGGTCCGGACCGGGAGTGGTCCGGGTTGCGCAAGCGGCTGGAGAGCATCACGGGGCCGCTCGGAGCGTGCCATCTGGGCGCGGTGACACTGGAATTGGGAAAGCTGCCGGAGCAAACACCTGGGGACGTCGACCTGTCGGAGCCGGAGGGCGGCGACGAGTGGCAGCAGCGGCGGCTGTTGCGCGTACTCGGGCGAGTCGGCGCGGACGCGCAGCTGGGCGCCTGCGTCTGGTCGGAGAACCGCCGCCCGGAGATGCCGCACTTCGTCCGTTATCTGATGCACATGACGGCGATCCGCCACCAGCAGCGAACGCATCGCTGGCTGTCCGACGCCAGGGACGCGGGGACGACGGGACCACTCGCCGTGGTCCGGCCCGACGGCCGCATGGACCGGGAGCTGTCCTCGACGGCCGAGGCCCACTACATCCGGGACTCGGTGGACGGCAGCTGGGAGAACGCGCAGCGGGCTCTGGAGGCTTCGGGCCTCGACGGCGGGGCCGTGGCGGAGGCCGACCGGCGATCCGCCTCGTCGTTCCTCTGGTGGCTGAACCGCATGCTCACCCTGCTGGAGCGCGCCGGGATCGGCGATCCTCTGCCGGGCCCCCGGCGGGAGCCGGGCCGGCCGGTGCGGGTGCTGGTCGTCGCCGACGAGTGGTATCCGGCGCACGGTGGCCTGAGCACGTTCAACAGCAGACTGTGCGTCGCCCTCGCCCGGTTGAAGGCGGACGTCCGTGTCCTGGTCGAGGCCTCGACCCCGCAGGAGCGTGCGGACGCGGCGAAGGACGGGGTGCTGTTGATCGACACCGCTCAGGAGGGGCTCAGCAGGGACGCCGCGCTGTCGGTGCCACCGGTGTTCACCGACGGGTTCGTGCCCGACCTCGTCCTCGGGCACGGCAGGGTCACAGGACCGCCTGCCAAGGTGCTGGTCGAGCGCTATTTCAAGAACGCCGGGCGACTGCACTTCCTGCACGTCGAACCGGAGCAGGCCGAGGCCAACAAACCGCACGCGGAAGGGGACCTGGCAGCTCGCGCCGAGGACCGCACGGATACGGAACTCCGGCTCTGCCGGGGCGCGCTGCACCCGATGCCGGTCGGCCCCCGGCTGGAGCGTGCCCTGTGGCCCCATCTGCGTACACCCGAGTACCGGGACCTGGCCGAACCAGTACGCATCGACCCGGGCTTCGACGGCGGGATACCGGTGATTCCGCCTCGGCCTGGGGAGATTCCGCAGATCCTGCTGCTGGCCCGACTGGACGACGCCCCTCTGAAGGGGCTGGACATCGCCGCCCGGGCGCTCGGACGGGCGGGCTCGAAAACGGCGGGGGCCGGTTCGTGGCATCTGCACGTACGGGGGGTGCCCGACGGCAAGTCCGCGGCGTTGAAGGCTCAGGTGGAGAAGTGGGTCGCCAACCCCGCCACCACCGTGGACGTCATTCCCCGCCGCTACTCCGCCGACCCCCGGCGGATCAGGAACGACCTCGCACGGGCCAGTCTGGTCCTGATGCCTTCCCGGGCGGAGGCCTTCGGCCTGGCCGGCGCCGAGGCGATCGCCTCCGGAGTGCCCGTGCTGGTCAGTGGACGCAGCGGGCTCGGCATGCTGCTGCGCGCTCAGGGGTTGCCGGTCGCGGACCGGGCCGTGGTGGACGTGGGGGGCACACCGGGCAGCCGCAAGGCCGACGTCCGGATCTGGCGGGAGGCCATCCAAGCCGTCATGCGCAACCCGGAGGCCGCCTTCCGCGACGCCGCGGAACTCCGCGAAAAGATGGCCGCCCGCTACACCTGGACAATGGCAGCCGAGGCCGTCCTCGGCTGCATCGGCCCTCACGAAACCGACTGATCCGGGTCCACCTCCGGAGCCACCGGCCCCGACCCCGGCTTCGACGTCTCCCGACCCGCAACCAGCCCCCCACGTGCCCTGTTGGACGTGGAAGGCCGGGTTCGGGTGCGGGGGCGGCGCTCAGTGGGTCTGCACGGCTGTCGTCCTCCTGCGGCCGGCCGAGGGCCGATATCCCCTCGGCGTGGAAACCGCAGGCAAACACGCGGACCCGTCCGGCCGCCCGCGGTTCTGGAACACTCTGGAAACACCTGGATCCGCGCGGTGCGGGCCCGTGAACGTCCCCGTGGAGGAACGGTGGTGAACGAGGTCCGGCCGTCCGGCAAGGACGGAAAGGCGCTGGGCCGGCGGTTGGCGGTCGAACTGACCCGCGCTGTCGTCCAGGCCGAGAAACGGTTCGGCAGAACACTGGACCGTCGAGAACTCGCCAGACGTCTCAACGTCTCCGCCAGCAGCCTGTACGCCTACCTCAACGGCACCACCCTGCCCGGCAGCGGAGTCCTCGACGCGCTCCTCGCCGCGCTGGACGTCCCCGGACCCGAGGCCGGCCGGCTCGCCACCCTGCGGGACGAGGCCGACGCCGCCCGGCGACTGCGCCTCACCGCCGCCCGTACCTACGCCCACCACCCCTCCGCCACTCTCACCGTCCCTCGGCAACTCCCCCTGAGCCATTCCGTGTTCGTCGGCCGGGAAGCCGAACTCGTCCGGCTGGAGGCGCTACAGGGCTCGTCCGACGACCTCACCGCGGGCAGAGCCGTCGTCGCCGTCGTCGAGGGCACCGCGGGCGTCGGCAAGACCGCGCTCGCCCTGCACTGGGCGCACCGGGCGCAGGCCCGCTTCCCGGACGGCCAGCTCTACGTCAACCTGCGGGGCTACGGCGACGAGGCGCTCATGGACCCCGGCGAGGCCCTGCACGGCTTCCTCCAGGCCCTCGGCGTCACCCCCACCGCTGTCCCGGCCGACACCGCCGTGGCCTCCGGACTGCTGCGCACCCTGCTGGCCGGCCGCCGGATGCTGCTGGTCCTGGACAACGCCCGCTCCACCGACCAGGTACGGCCGCTGCTGCCCACCGACCCCGGTTCCGTCGCCGTCGTCACCAGTCGCAACCGCCTCGACGGCCTGGTCGTACGCGAAGGCGCCCACCGCATCGCCCTCGACGTGCTGCCCCGCTACGCCGCCCGCACCCTCCTGGAGCGGCAGATGGGCGCCGAGCGGCTCGCCCTGGAGCCGCGCGAGGCCGACGAACTGGTCGATCTGTGCGCCCGGTTGCCGCTCGCGCTGAGCGTGGCCGCCGCCCGCGCCGCC
>NZ_LRTR01000707.1 GCF_001550375.1 Streptomyces europaeiscabiei
GCGTGCGCCCGCCGGGCCTCGACGGCGGCTGTCGCGAGGGTGAGCACGGCGCAGCCGGCCACCACGAGCGCGCCCAGCAGAGTGAGCGGACCGACCGTGGGGCGCACGCCGGAGGACAGCGTCACCATGGCGTACGCCCCGGAGGTCACCGCGCACAGCACCCCGAGCGGGCGCCCGATGCGCCGGGCCTCTTCCTGGAGCACGCGCCCGGAGAGCAGGCGCAGTGCGCCGGGGCGTACGGACTGGAGCAGGCGCCCGGTGAGGTGGGTGAGCCCCGGCCCGGTGAGGACCAGCCCGAGTGCGGTGAGCAGCCAGCCGCCGAGGACTCCGGCGGGGCTGTCCGCGAAGCCGCCGGGGAGGCTGAGGCCGGAGCCGTCGTCGGACTGTCCGGCGTACGTCTCGACGGCGAGGCCGACCGCGAGCACGGCGACGCCCCAGGGGAGGCCGCCGGGGGCGGGGCGTGGAGCCGCCGGTTCCGTCGGCTCCAAGGGGTTCGTGGCGGCGGCCTCCTCGCCCGGCTCCTCCTCCTCGTACCTCGTGGCGCCCGCCGGGGACGCGGCCCGCCGGCCGATGACGAAGGTGTCGTACGCCATGAAGCGGTTCCGGAGCCCGGCGGGCTGGGCGCCGGTGTGCTCGGGGCGCAGAACGAGGGCGGTCGTGACGGAGGCGACGGCCGGTACCAGGGCGAGGAGGGTGAGGGCCGCCGGGAGGGGCAGGGGCCGCCCGGCGGCAAGGGCGTCGGTCGCGGCGCCGTCGAAGGGCAGGCCCGTGAGGTCGCCGCGCAGATGGAGGAAGACGAGCAGGGCGAGGAGTGAGCCGAGGACGGTGGACAGGGCCGTCGTGACCGCCGAGATGGCCATCAGCCGGCCGGGGCCGAGGCCGATCGCGGACAGACCGGGTCGGGGCCGGGTACCGGGGTCGGTGCGGGCCACGGTCACCGCGAAGTACACGGTGGCGGCGGCGGGAGGGACGCACCAGGCCAGGCGGAGCACCGAACCGGCCGGGGCGTGCGGGTGGGCCATGGCATGCCCGAGGGCGCAGAGCAGCAGAAAGCCCGTGCCGCCGGTGGCCGCGGCGACCAGGAGGCGCCGGAGCTGGACGGCGGGGTGGGCCCGGCGGGCTAGGCGGAGAGCGAGCACGCGGCCCGGCCTTCCCCGTCGGCGGCCCGCTCTTCTCCGTCGACGACGGACGGGCGCTCCCCTGCGACGGCGGACCCACCCCTCTGCTCGACGGCGGACTCACCTCCCCCTTCGGCGGGCGGTCGACCTTCCCGCTCGGCGGCGGGCCGGCTTCCCCGCTCGGCGCCGGGTCGGCCTTCCTGCCCGGTGTCGAGGAGGCTCTTGCCTGCGGTGGCGGACGGGTGTTCCGTTTCGGCGGCGGGCGGACCTGCTGGGTCGGTGGCGGGTCGGCCTTGCGCTTCGGTGGCGGGTCGGCCTCTCTGCTCGGTGGCCGGTCGGCTTTCCCGCTCGGTGCCGGGTCGGCCTGCCCGTTCCGTGTTCGCACCGCCCCCTCCCGCGGCGGTGCGTCGGCCCCTGCCTGCGGTGGTGGGGCCTTTGTTCCCCTCGGGGGTGGGGCGGCCCCTGTCTCCCGTGACGGAGGGCAGGTGGACGGTCTTCACCTGGCGTCCGTCGAGCAGGGGCACCGTGCGGTCCGCGAGGGAGGCGGTCTCGGGGTCGTGGGTGGCGAGGACGACCGTGATGGCGTGCGAACGGGCCGCCGTGGTGAGGGTGCGCAGGACGTGGGTGTGTTCGGCGCGGTGCAGCGAGGCGGTCGGCTCGTCCGCGAAGAGCACGGTGGGGGCGGCGACCAGGGCGCGGGCGACGACCACCCGCTGGCGCTCGGACTGGAGGAGGGCGCGCGGACGCTTGCGGGCCGCGTCGCGGATGTCGAGGCGCTCCAGCCACTCCAGGGCGGCGGCCTTGGCCGCCCGGCGGCCCGTGCCGCGCAGCATCAGCGGCAGGGCGGTGTTCTCCCAGACGTTCAGCTCGGGGACGAGGACCGGCTCGGGGTCGATCCAGCCGAAGCGGTCGCGACGCAGCCGCTCCCGGGCGAGCGGACCCATGGTGTGCACGGGAACGCTGTTGAACCACACCTCGCCCCGCTGCACCCGCAGCTGTCCGGACAGACACCGCAGGAGCGTGGTCTTGCCGCTGCCGCGCGGGCCGGTGACGGCGAGGATCTCGCCCTCCCTGACGGCCATCGACACGCCTTGCAGCGCGGGCGAGCCGTCGTGCGCGTAGGTCAGACCGCGTGCCCAGAGCACGTCGTTGTCCGGCGGGGCCACCATGGGCGTACACCTCGGTTCGGATCAGGATTGCCGGGGGAGCCCCCCGTCCGGGGGAACGAAGGCAGGGCCGATCGGTTACAGGGGCACGCTAGGGAGTCAGGGTGGCGGGGGCCGGACAGCACACGGCCCGGGACGCCCTCATCTCACTCGGATGGGTGCGTCCCGGGCCGTTTGAAAGACCGGGCAGGCGGCGCCGACAGGAACGCCGGAGGGCTACAGCAGGGTCCACGCCTCCGTCAGCGTCGCGCGCAGGATCTGTTCGATCTCGTCGAAGGTCGACTGGTCGGAGATCAGCGGCGGCGCGAGCTGGACGACCGGGTCGCCGCGGTCGTCGGCACGACAGTAGAGGCCGTTCTCGAACAGCTTCTTCGACAGGAAGCCGTACAGGATGCGCTCGGTCTCGGCGTCGTCGAAGCTCTCCTTCGTCGCCTTGTCCTTGACCAGCTCGATCCCGTAGAAGAAGCCGTTGCCGCGGACGTCGCCGACGATCGGCAGGTCGTAGAGCTTCTCCAGCGTGGACCGGAACGCGTCCTCGTTGTCGAGAACGTGCTGGTTGATCCCCTCGCGCTCGAACAGGTCGAGGTTGGCGAGGCCGACGGCCGCGGAGACCGGGTGGCCGCCGAAGGTGTAGCCGTGCAGGAAGGTGTTGTCGCCCTTGTAGAACGGTTCGGCTATCCGGTCCGAGATCACGCAGGCGCCTATCGGGGAGTAGCCCGAGGTCATGCCCTTGGCGCAGGTGATCATGTCCGGGACGTAGCCGAACTTGTCGCAGGCGAACATCGTGCCGAGCCGGCCGAAGGCACAGATGACCTCGTCCGACACCAGCAGCACGTCGTACTGGTCGCAGATCTCACGGACCCGCTGGAAGTATCCGGGCGGCGGCGGGAAGCAGCCGCCCGCGTTCTGCACCGGCTCCAGGAAGACCGCCGCGACCGTGTCGGGGCCTTCGAAGAGGATCTCCTGCTCGATCTGGTCCGCGGCCCAGCGGCCGAAGGCCTCCGGGTCGTCACCGAAGTACGGGGCCCGGTAGATGTTGGTGTTCGGGACCTTGTGCGCGCCCGGCACCAGCGGCTCGAAGGGAGCCTTCAGGGCCGGCAGGCCGGTGATGGACAGGGCGCCCTGCGGGGTGCCGTGGTAGGCGACCGCGCGGGAGATGACCTTGTACTTGGTCGGCTTGCCCTGGAGCTTGAAGTACTGCTTGGCGAGCTTCCAGGCGGTCTCGACCGCCTCGCCGCCGCCGGTGGTGAAGAAGACCTTGTTCAGGTCGCCGGGCGCGTAGGAGGCGATACGTTCCGCCAGTTCGACGGCCTTCGGGTGGGCGTAGGACCACACCGGGAAGAAGGCCAGCTCCTGCGCCTGCTTGAACGCGGTCTCCGCCAGCTCGGTGCGGCCGTGGCCCGCCTGGACGACGAAGAGACCCGCGAGACCGTCGAGGTACCGCTTGCCCTTGTCGTCGTAGATGTACGTACCCTCGCCCCGGACGATGGTGGGGACAGGGGCGTTCTCGTACGAGGACATGCGGGTGAAGTGCATCCACAGGTGGTCGTACGCGGTCTGGCTGAGGTCCTTGGGGCTCACGGCTTGTCCGTCCTCACGGTTATCGGGTTCCCCACATATAGGTCTGCTTCTTGAGCTTGAGGTAGACGAAACTCTCCGTCGACCGCACGCCGGGCAGGGTCCGGATGCGCTTGTTGATGACCTCCAGGAGGTGGTCGTCGTCCTCGCAGACGACCTCCGCCATCAGGTCGAAGGAGCCTGCGGTGATCACGATGTACTCGACCTCCGACATGGCCGTCAGGGCGTCCGCCACGGGATCCAGGTCGCCGTCGACGTTGATGCCGAGCATCGCCTGACGCCGGAAGCCCACGGTGAGCGGGTCCGTGACGGCGACGATCTGCATCACGCCCTGGTCGAGCAGCTTCTGGACGCGCTGGCGCACGGCCGCCTCGGACAGGCCCACGGCCTTGCCGATCGCGGCGTACGGCCGCCGTCCGTCCTCCTGGAGCTGCTCGACGATGGCGAGCGAGACGGCGTCCAGCTGCGGAGTGCCGTTCCTGGGCTCCCGCGGGTCCTTCTGATCTGCGCTTCGACTGGCCACGGCCACACTGTGCACGACGTCTCGACAGTTCCGCAAGGCTGGATCGATGAAATTCGTTGTTTGAGGGCTCACTGCTTGCGGATTTCGCAGCGAGTGGGGTGTCGGGGGTGTTGAAAACGTGAGGTGGCGGATTAGGGTGTTGTCTCAAGGAATGGACACCCACATCTGGAGGGCCGGCAGTGAGCACCGAGCTGCGTCGTCTGCGTAACTACATCGACGGTGAATTCCGTGACGCCGTCGACGGACGGACCACCGAGGTGGTCAACCCCGCGACGGGCGAGGCCTACGCGACCGCGCCCCTGTCCGGCCAGGCCGATGTCGACGCGGCGATGGCTGCGGCCGAGGCCGCGTTCCCGGCCTGGCGCGATACGACCCCGGCCGAGCGCCAGCGGGCCCTGCTGAAGATCGCCGACGCGTTCGAGGAGCGGGCCGAGGAACTCATCGCGGCGGAGGTGGAGAACACGGGCAAGCCGATCGGGCTGACCCGCTCCGAGGAGATCCCGCCGATGGTGGACCAGATCCGCTTCTTCGCGGGCGCCGCGCGGATGCTGGAGGGCCGGTCGGCCGGCGAGTACATGGAGGGGATGACCTCGATCGTCCGCCGTGAGCCGGTCGGTGTCTGCGCCCAGGTCGCGCCGTGGAACTACCCGATGATGATGGCCGTGTGGAAGTTCGCGCCGGCGATCGCCGCGGGCAACACGGTCGTGCTGAAGCCGTCGGACACGACGCCGGCCTCGACCGTCCTCATGGCGGAGATCATCGGGGCGATCCTGCCCAAGGGCGTCTTCAACGTGATCACGGGCGACCGTGACACCGGACGACTGATGGTCGAGCATCCCGTCCCGGCGATGGCGTCCATCACCGGGTCCGTGCGAGCCGGTATGTCCGTCGCCGAGTCCGCGGCCAAGGACGTCAAGCGCGTCCACCTGGAGCTGGGCGGCAAGGCGCCGGTCGTCGTCTTCGCCGACACCGACATCGCCAAGGCCGTCGAGGACATCTCGGTGGCGGGCTACTTCAACGCCGGGCAGGACTGTACGGCCGCGACCCGCGTCCTCGTCCAGGAGGACATCCACGACGAGTTCGTGGCCGCGCTCGCGAAGGCGGCGGCCGAGACGAAGACCGGGCAGCCGGACGACGAGGACGTGCTGTACGGGCCGCTCAACAACCCCAACCAGCTCAAGCAGGTCGCCGGGTTCATCGAGCGACTGCCCGCCCACGCGAAGGTCGAGGCCGGCGGGCACCAGGTCGGTGAGAAGGGGTACTTCTACGCGGCGACCGTCGTCTCCGGACTGAAGCAGGACGACGAGATCATCCAGAAGGAGGTCTTCGGGCCGGTCATCACGGTCCAGTCGTTCGCGGACGAGGCACAGGCCGTCGGCTGGGCGAACGGGGTCGAGTACGCGCTCGCGTCGTCGGTGTGGACGAAGGATCATGCGCGGGCGATGCGCATGTCGAAGGCGCTGGACTTCGGGTGTGTGTGGATCAACACGCACATTCCGCTGGTCGCGGAGATGCCGCACGGCGGGTTCAAGAAGTCGGGGTACGGCAAGGACCTTTCGGGTTACGGGTTCGACGACTACACGCGGATCAAGCACGTGATGACTTCGTTGGGCTGAGCGGTTCGTCGGCGGCCGCGGGTCGTGTGCGGCTGCTCGCGCGGTTCCCCGCGCCCCTTCAGGGCGCGGGGATGGCATCCTGCCTGGATGTCCCTCCCGCACATCGGCCGCCGTTCGTTGTTGCGCACCGTCGGCGCGGGCGCGGCGCTCGGCGCGCTCCCCGGGTGCGGGGTGCCCGCCGCCTACGTGGCACCCCAGAACCGCGCCGGAGTCGATCTCTCGGCCCGTGACAAGCGGCTGAGCTGGGCCAACTGGCCGTTGTACATCGACACCGACGACGAGGACGACTCGCGGCGGCCGACGCTGGAGGCGTTCGAGGAGCGGACCGGGATCACCGTCGACTATGTCGAGGAGATCAACGACAACGACGAGTTCTTCGGCAAGATCAGCCCGGCCCTGATGAATCACCAGCGGACCGGCCGCGACCTCGTCGTCATCAGTGACTGGATGTGCGCCCGGTTCGTACGGCTGGGGTGGGTCCAGGAGATGGACCGGGCGGGTCAGCCGAACGTCACCGAGTATCTGGATCCGCAGCTGCGTTCGCCCGCCTTCGACCCCGGCCGCCGATTCACCGTGCCGTGGCAGTCGGGGATCACCGGCATCGCGTACAACCGTCGGACGGTGGGCCGCGAGATACGTCGTGTCGCCGATCTGTGGGCGGACGATCTCCAGGGGCGGGTCACCCTTCTCTCCGGTCTGGACGAGGCGTTCGCGCTGCTGATGCAGGGCAACGGCGTCGATGTCACGCGCTGGACCGCGGACGACTTCCACACCGTCTGCGACCAGGTCGAGTCCCGCGTCCGGACCGGCCACATCCGCCGCTTCACCGGCAACGACTACATCAAGGACCTCGCCGGCGGGGACGTCCTCGTATGCCAGGCGTACTCCGGTGACGTCATCCAACTCCAGGCGGACGACCCGGACATCCGCTTCGTCGTCCCCGAGGAGGGCGCCGAACTCTGGTCCGAGTCCCTGATGATCCCCAACCTCGCCCGCCACAAGACCAATGCCGAACGCCTCGTCGACTTCTACTACGACCCCGAGGTCGCCGCCGAACTCGCCGCCTGGGTCAACTACGTCTGCCCCGTCCCCGCCGCCCGAGACGTCCTGGCCTCCGCCAAGGACGAGGAGACCGCCGCCCTCGCCGAGGACCCCCTGATCTTCCCCGACGACGCCATGCGCGCCCATCTCGCCGTCGCGCGGGACATCACGTCGGAGGAACGGCGGGAGTTCGCGCGCCGGTGGAACGGGATCGTGGGGTTGTAGGACGAGGCGGATATTCGCGACCGCACACACCGCCATGCTTGTGAATGCCGCTGCGGTTGCCGCTCCCTCGGCCGCGCCGTAGCGTTGCGTGGAGGGCGACAGCCAGGCCATGGCCGTAACCGAGCAAGCATACGGATCTGGCGTTACGCCTTTACCTCCCATCCTCCTCGGCCCCTGGGCGCCGTCCACTCGTGCGGGGGCATTTCTACGCTCCCCCGCTTCTTTGTTCCCTTGCTTCTTTGCTTCTCCGCTGCGCCTTTGCTCACCGAGGGACCCTGTGCGGTCCGCCCCAGCCGGCGTGTGGTCGATGAAACGACGCCGCGTCGGAGGAAACAGGAGAAGGAGCGAGACGATGACCGAATACCGAAGGCAGTCGGGCTCCGCGGCCATGATGGCGCCGGAGCGGGAACACATCGCACCGCGCCATGCCGTCGCACCGGGTGACGCCGGCGACCACGTCGAGCAGGTGTACCGCTACCTGCGGCGGTTCGGGTACTTCCCCAACCCCGACCTGGCCAGCCGCTACCCCTGGTGGCGCTCGGCGATGGCGTTCGAACTGCCCGACCCCCGGGTGTACGACGAGCAGTTGAAGACCGCGGTGACCCTGTTTCAGAAGAAGCACGGCCTCGAAACGACCGGAAACGTCGACGACCAGACCCTGGAACTGATGAGCAGGCCCCGCTGCGGCTTCCCGGACATCGCGTCGGCCGACGGCGACGGCTCCGTGGCCCCCTTCGTCGCACAGGGCAGCCGATGGGCCAGTCTCACCGTCAGCTACTCCCTGTCCAACACGACTCCGGACCTGACCGCGGCCGAGGTCAACACGGCCGTGCGCGGCGCGTTCGACCGCTGGTCCGCCGTCAGCCCGCTCACGTTCGTCGAGAACGCGGCCGGTGGCGACATGCAGATCGGCTTCTTCAGCGGCGACCACGGGGACGGCACGCAGAACTCCTTCGACGGAATGGGCGGTGTCCTGGCGCACTGCTACTACCCGCCGCCCGCCGGCGGTTCCCTGGCCGGTGACTGCCACTTCGACGAGGCCGAGACCTGGTCGGTGAACCTGCCCGCCACGGGCACCGACCTGCCGACCGTCGCCCTGCACGAGTTGGGCCACGGCATCGGGCTGGACCACTCGGCGGAGAACTCGGCGGTCATG
The DNA here is from genome assembly GCF_001550375.1 of Streptomyces europaeiscabiei. Lineage (GTDB taxonomy): Bacteria > Actinomycetota > Actinomycetes > Streptomycetales > Streptomycetaceae > Streptomyces > Streptomyces europaeiscabiei. The sequence continues at coordinate 8,424 of NZ_LRTR01000707.1, forward strand.
TTCGCCTTCTACGGCGGCCCGCGCCGCGAACTGACCGACGACGACATCGCCGGAGCCCGCTCCGTCTACGGCACCCGCCCCCGCTGGGCGTCCTTGGGTGGTGGGCTTACCCATCCCGTCGTCGCGTCCAACGCGGACGGTCGGATGGAGGTGTTCGCACGCGGTCTGGACGGTGCGCTCTGGCACATCTGGCAGGTGGCTCCCAGCAGCGGCTGGAGCGGCTGGGAATCACTGGGCGGCGGCATCCAGGGCGCTCCCTGCGTCGGCCTCAACGCGGACGGTCGGATGGAGGTGTTCGCGCGCGGTCTGGACGGGGCGTTGTGGCACATCTGGCAGACCGCGCCGAGCAATGGCTGGAGCGGTTGGGAGTCGTTGGGCGGGGGTCTGACCGACCCGGTTGTCGCGTCCAACGCGGATGGTCGGATGGAGGTGTTCGCGCGCGGTCTTGATGGCGCGTTGTGGCACATCTGGCAGACCGCGCCGAGCAGTGGCTGGAGCGGCTGGGAGTCCCTCGGCGGCGGGATCGTCGGGCCCCACACGGTGGGCCTCAACGCGGATGGTCGGATGGAGGTGTTCGCGCGCGGTCTGGACGGGGCGTTGTGGCACATCTGGCAGACCGCGCCGAGCAATGGCTGGAGCGGCTGGGCGTCGCTGGGCGGCGGCATCACCGACCCGGTCGTCGGGCACAACGCGGACGGTCGGATGGAGGTGTTCGCGCGCGGTCTGGACGGTGCGCTCTGGCACATCTGGCAAGTGGCTCCCAGTAGCGGCTGGAGCGGCTGGGAATCACTGGGCGGCGGCATCTCGGACCCGGTGGTCGGCTCCAACGCCGACGGCCGGATGGAGGTGTTCGCACGTGGCCTCGACGGCGGGCTGTGGCACCTCTGGCAGTCCGCGCCCAGCAACGGCTGGTTCTGAGGCCGGGGCCGGCCGACTCGGGCCTGAGGCCGATGCCCGGCCGACTCGGTCACGCGGCAGGGGGCGCCGGAAGGCGCCCCCTGCCTTCGCCTTCCCGCCGGTGGCGGGGGGAGAGAGGCCTCCGGGCTCGTCCTCCTCGATTCCACCACTACGGTCCCGTCCCGTTCCCGGTGCTGGACCGAGTCCTTGTGGCGCTCAAGGGGCGGCACCGAATACGGGGGCGAATTCCGGCCCTCCCGAGGCGAATTGCGGCGGGTAAATCGTGGCGACCCTGTGGAGATAGTGCAATTGTCTGTCGCGGGGTGGCGCTTTATCAGCCTTTCGGAGTCCATTCGGACCCGACGGATCGGACGACGAAGGGTTGCGGTGCATTCCGTCGTGCCGTAGTTACGTGAAGCATGAACCTGTTCACCCGTGCTGCGTCCCTGCGCCGCCCGGCAGCCCCCACGGCCTCGCAACTCCCCCACGAGTCGCAGGCATTTCCTTCCACCGGCCCGTCCGATCCCGCCCTGGCGATACTGACCGGCGAATGGATGATCGACGCGGCACACAGCCGTATCGGCTTCTCCGTCCGGCACGCCCTGGTGACGACCGTGCGCGGGGCGTTCACCGAGTATCAGAGCCGGCTCTACTTCGACGGCCGTGATCCCTCTCGTTCACGGGCCGAGATAGTGCTGTCCACCACGTCCGTCGACACCGGAGTGCAACAACGCGACCATCATCTGATGGGCCGCGACTTCCTGGACGCCGCGACCTATCCACGCATGCGTTTCGTCAGTACGGCGGTGCGCCCGGTGGGCAACGACGTCTACCGCATGGCCGGAGAACTCACGATCAAGAGCATCACCCGTCCCGTCGATCTGGAACTCACCTACATAGGGCACGTCATGGACCCGTTCGGATACGAGCGGGTCGGTTTCGACGGGACGACCACCATCAACCGTTCCGAATGGGGACTCACGTACAACCAGCGGCTCGCGGAGGGCGGTGCCATGGTGAGCGAGAAGGTGCGCCTGCAGTTCGACCTCGCCGTGATCCGCTCGATTCCCGGCGGCTGACGCCCGGTCGCGTTCCCATGGGGGCCCGGCACCTGCCGGGCCCCCACTTTTGAACGCGTTCAAGGAGGGGCGTACTCTCGCCGCATGAGCGACAGAGCCGCCCTGCTGAAGGGCATCCGTGCGTGGCTGATCTTCTTCGTCGTCTGTCTGGTGCTGAGCGGCGCCACCGCGTTCCCGCTGGTCCACGAGCTGCGGTGGACCGAGGAGTTGTTGCGGTCGCTGTCCGTCGGGGAGTACCTGCCGGGACTCGTGGAGTGGATCGAGCGCGTACGGGCGGGGCTCGACGAGGCCGACGCCGCGTACCCCTTCCTCCTGTACGGCACCGACTGGCTGGCCTTCGCGCACCTCGTGATCGCGGTGGCCTTCTACGGCCCCTACCGCGACCCGGTCCGCAACATCTGGGTCGTCGAGTTCGGCATGATCGCCTGCGCGGGGATCGTCCCGCTGGCTCTGATCTGCGGCCCGATCCGGGGCATCCCCTTCTGGTGGACGGTGATCGACATGTCGTTCGGGGTGTTCGGGGTGATCCCGCTGTACGTCCTGCGGCAGCGGATCAAGCGGCTGGAGGCTCTCACCGGTGGATGGGACCGGAAAACTGTTATCCCGGCCGCCTCCACACCGTCTCCGTAGGCATCCCCCTGTTTCCCCACGTGCAGGAGCGAGCCGTATGAGCAGTGTGATCTCCGCCTCGGAGGTTCCCCACGTCACGGAGATGGCTGAGAAGGTACGGAACACAGCCGAGTGAGCAGGGCGACCCCAGCGGGACCGGAAGGAACGTACGTGGACGGGCAGCAGTGGCGCTCCACCATCGCGGCCGCACAGGCAGGGGACCGGCGCGCCCTCGACGAGCTGGTCGAGGGCTGGCTGCCCCTCGTCTACAACATCGTCGGCCGGGCCCTCAACGGTCACGCCGATGTCGACGACGTCGTGCAGGAGACCATGCTGCGCGCCGTCGACAACCTCGACACGCTGCGCGATCCGGACAGCTTCCGCTCCTGGCTGGTCGCGATCGCGATGCGGCAGATTCGCGACCGGGCGCGCCGCCGCACCGCCGACCGGCTCGACGACAGTGACGCCCATGCCGCCGCCGACTTCGCCGAACTGACCGTGCTGCGGCTGCAGTTGGAGGGGCAGCGCAAGGAGGTCGCGGAAGCGGTCCGCTGGCTCGACGACGAGGACCGGCAACTGTTGTCGCTGTGGTGGCTGGAGGTCGCGGGCGAACTCACCCGGCGCGAACTCGCCGCCGCCGTCGGCATCAGCAGACAGCACGCCGCCGTCCGCGTCCAGCGGATGAAGGCCCGCCTGGAGACCGCGCGGGGCATCGTCCGCGCCCTCGACTCCTCCTGCTCCGACCTGGGCCGGGTCACCGCCCGCTGGAGCGGGCGGCCCGACTCGGTGTGGCGCAAGCGCATCGCCCGGCACATCCGTGGCTGCGCCCGCTGCGACGGCCACGGGCGCCCCGGAGAGGTCGTCGTCCCGGCCGAACACCTCCTCGTCGGTCTCGCCCTGGTCCCCGTCCCCGTCGGCTTCACCCTGGCCCTGGCGTTCGGCGGGAAGACCGCCGTCGCGGCGACCGCCGCGACGGCCTCGGTGGGCTGGTCCGCCAAAGTGCTCGGCGCCCTCACCAAGCCCGCCGTGGCGGTGACGGCGGGCGCGACGTTCGTCGCCGGGGGCGCGTACGTCGTCACGCGGCCCCCGCAGGACCGGCCTGCCCAGGCCGCGCCCAGCGCGCTCAGCACGGCCCGCGCGCCGGTGGTCACGACGCCCCGCGCCCCGGCGCCCTCCACGTCGCCGTCGTCCTCACCGTCCCCCTCCGCCTCTGCCACCCCGTCCGCTACCAGGAAGGCCGACCTGTACGGCACCGTCGTCGACGTCGCGGACGAGGCGCCGGACCGGGACACCCCGCCCGCCGCCCTCCCGCGCCGGCCCGAGTCCGGCCTCACCAGCAGCGGCGGCCCGCGGACCGTGATGAACCACCGCGGCGACAACGTGACCTTCACGGGCGAGGGTTACGTCCTGGTCCGCTGGCAGATCTCGCCCCAGTACCGGCCGGGCGGACTGGTCATGCCGTCCTGGACCGGGCTGAAGGGCAGGCTCTTCCACGTCGCCTCGGGCGGCGGCCGCCGTATGGACGACCCGACCTCCGCCGACGCCAGGACCTCCGGCATGGGCGGCCCCGCCACCGGATACACCGTCCTGCCCGACGGCACCCAACAGATGTGGCAGAACGAGTACTTCTACCTCGACGGCACGGTCACCCTCACCCAGAACGAACGCGGCGCCGACTACGGCATCACCGTCGCCCCCTCCACCTGGGACGCCGTCACCGAGGACGTCACCTACGGCCCGGACCGGGGCGCCATTCGCTACGGCCTGGTCCGCGACAACGGCAAGGACTCGGCGCCCGTGCCGCAGTACGTCACGCGGGAGAAGCCGGGGGACGCGGCGACCGTGGCGCAGCGGTCGGAGGTGTAGAGGGCGGTCGTCGCCTGCCGGATCCCCCGGGGTGCCCGGGGGATCCGCGGTGTGGCGGGTGTGGGTGCGTCGTGGTCGATCGCGTAGCTCCGCGCGCCCCCGAAGGGCGCTGCAGACGGACCGCGTTCAAGGGCGCTGCCGCAGTGCGCACAGTGCGTCGACTCGGTTGGTGGTGATCGAGTCGACGCCCATGTCCATCAGACGGCGCATGGAGCGTCGGGTGTCGGGGGTCCAGACGGACAGGAGGTGGCCGTCGTGATGGACGCGGTCCGCCAGGGCGCGGGTGACCAGGCCGAAGCGGTAGTTGAGCCAGCGGGGGCGGATCGCGGCGAGGAGGGCGGGGCGGGGTGGGGCGAGGGTCTTCCAGGTGAGGGCCAGCTCGGCGGTGGGGGCGGCGGCGCGGACGGCCAGCAGGGTGGGCGCGTCGGCGCTGTAGTAGACGCGCTCCTCGGCCTCGTACTCCCGTACGACGTCGAGGATGTGCCGCACCGCCCGGCGGTTCACGGCGCCGGGCAGGTCCACCATGACCCGGCTGTCCTTGGTGGTGAGCAGCGCGTCGGCCAGCGTCGGCACCCCGTCCGCCGTCAGCCCGCGCAGCTCCGCGGCGGAGAGCGCGGCCAGCGGCCGCTCCACCTCCCACAGCCGGTTCAGCGTCGAGTCGTGGAGCAGGACGGGCACGCCGTCACGGGTCGTCCGAACGTCGATCTCGACGGCGTCCGCACCCAGGTCGAGCCCGGCCCGCAGGGAGTCGAGCGTGTTCTCACGGTGGCGGTAGGGGGCGCCGCGATGGGCGACGGCAGTCACGGTGCGCATGGGTGATGGTGGTCCCGATCGGGTCAGGGGGTCAGCCAGGCCGAGGTGTAGGTGTCGATCTCGGCGGACAGACGGGTTTTGCCGGGCTCGTCGAGGAAGGACGCCTCCACGGCGTTCTTCGCGAGCGCGGCCAGCCCCTGCGCGTCGAGGCCGAGGAGGCGCGCGGCGACCGCGTACTCGGTGTTGAGGTCGGTGCCGAACATCGGCGGGTCGTCGGAGTTGACGGTGACCAGCACCCCGGCGCGCACGAACTCCTTGATGGGGTGCTCTTCGAGGGTGCGGACCGCGCGTGTGGCAATGTTCGAGGTCGGGCAGACCTCCAGGGCGATCCGGTGCTCGGCGAGGTGCGCGAGCAGCTTCGGGTCGCCGGCCGCACTGGTGCCGTGCCCGATGCGCTCCGCGCGCAGGTCGGTGAGCGCGTCCCAGATCGTCTCGGGCCCGGTGGTCTCGCCGGCATGCGGCACGGAGTGCAGCCCGGCCGCGATCGCCCGGTCGAAGTACGGCTTGAACTGCGGCCTCGGCACGCCGACCTCGGGCCCGCCGAGCCCGAACGACACCAGCCCCTCGGGACGCACCCGGTCCTCGGTCGCGAGCCGGGTCGTCTCCTCGGCGGCGTCGAGCCCCGCCTCACCGGGGATGTCGAAGCACCACCGCAGTACGGTCCCGAACTCGGCCTCCGCCGCCTTGCGCGCGTCCTCGATCGCCTCCATGAACGCCCGCTCCTCGATCCCGCGGCGGGTGGAGGAGTACGGCGTGATGGTCAGCTCGGCGTACCGCACCTGCTGCCGGGCGAGATCCCGCGCCACCTCGAACGTCAGCAGCCGGACGTCGTCCGGGGTGCGGATCAGGTCCACGACGGACAGATACACCTGGATGAAGTGGGCGAAGTCCGTGAACGTGAAGTAGTCCACGAGCGCTTCGGGGTCCGTCGGCACCTTGGAGTCGGGGTGGCGGGCGGCCAGCTCGGAGACGATACGGGGGGAGGCGGAGCCGACGTGGTGCACGTGGAGTTCGGCCTTGGGCAGACCGGCGATGAAGGTGTGCAGATCGCGGGTGCCGGAGGCGCCGGGAGCGGTGGACGCGCCGGGAACGGCGGGGGTCGCGGGCACGCCCTGCGAGGTGCGGTGGTCGGTCAAGGTTCCTCCCCGGGAACGGCGTCCGCCCCGGACCGTGGTCTGCGTCGGGGGACGCGGGTGATCGGCTGATCGATGACTCGGGGATCATCGTAGGCGGCGATCCGCACGCTGAACCCCGGGCCTTAGCATGACCGAACGTACAGCTGATCGTGTACGACGGAAAAGACGACGCAGAACGGCACGGAACGCTACAGGGGGACCCACTTATGCCGTCCGACGAGGCACCGATCCCGGAGACACCGGCCGACCCGCAGCCCGACCCGTGGGCGTCCCCGCAGGGCGACGCCGCGACATCCCTGACGGTGGTCGACGGTGCCACGCTGCCGACGGTGACCGAAGACGCTGTTCCGTCGATGGTGGTCGACGGAGCCACGCTGCCGACGGTGACCGAAGGCGCCGTACGGCCCACGGTGATCGAAGACGCCATTCCGTCGACGGTGACCGAAGGGACCGACTTTCCGACGGTGGCCGACGGCGTTCCCCTGCCGATCGGGCCGGGCGCCGCTCCGCGGCCCGAGGACGCGATACCGGCCCCGACGGTCACCCTGGACAAGCCGGTCGCGCCGGATGCGTCCGCTGGTTCCGCCGAGCCCGTCGCGCCGGTTCCGCCCGGGTGGTCGAGCCCGGCGGCTGC